>NZ_JBARTQ010000322.1:0-9047 GCF_049645325.1 Pseudomonas sp.
GGCCACAACAGCGCGTTCGCCTTGTGCCGCCCGCCCGGCCACCACGCCGCGCGCGAATACATGGGCGGTTACTGCTACCTCAACAACGCGGCGATTGCTGCGCAACAGGCGATCACCCGCGGCGCCAAACGCGTGGCGGTGCTGGACGTGGACTTTCACCACGGCAACGGCACGCAAAACATTTTCTATGATCGCCCCGACGTGCTGTTCGTCTCCTTGCACGGCGAGCCGGCCGTGTCGTACCCGTACTTTTCCGGTTTCAGCAGCGAGCGCGGCACCGGCGCCGGTGAGGGTTTCAACCTGAATTACCCGCTGGCAAAAAACACCACGTGGGCCCACTACAAAACCGCCTTGGTCGACGCCTGCCGGCAACTGCGCGAGTTCGCCCCCGAGGTGCTGGTGATCTCCCTGGGTGTCGACACGTTCAAGGACGACCCCATCAGCCATTTCCTGCTCGACAGCGAGGACTTCCTCGGCATGGGCGAAATCATCGCCAGCGTCGGTGTCCCGACACTGTTTGTGATGGAAGGCGGCTACATGGTCGATGAAATCGGTATCAACGCCGTTAACGTCTTGCACGGTTTCGAACGCCAGACCGCCTGATCGCCTGACCCGAATAATAAAAAAACCGCTCGACTCTTTTCTGCCAAAACTCAAAAACATAACAAGAGGTTTTGTGATGAAAACAACCACACCCGGGCTGGGTGAAAAGCCTGCGTTGCAACGCACCCTGAGCAACCGCCACATCCAACTGATGGCCATGGGCGGCGCCATCGGCACTGGCTTGTTCATGGGCTCCGGCAAGATCATCGCGTTGTCCGGCACCTCGATCATCCTGATCTACATGATCATCGGGTTGTTCGTGTATTTCGTGATGCGTGCCATGGGCGAGCTGTTGCTCTCCAACCTCAACTTCAAGAGTTTCGCCGACTTTGCCGGTGCGTACCTGGGGCCGCGTGCGGCTTTTTTTCTCGGCTGGTCGTACTGGCTGAGCTGGAGCGTGGCGGTGGTCGGGGACGCGGTGGTCGTCGGCGGGTTTTTCCAGTACTGGTTCCCGCACCTGCCCGCATGGATGCCGGCCGTGGGTATGTTGCTGACCTTGTTCGCTCTGAATGTGCTGACGGTGAAGCTGTTCGGCGAAGTGGAGTTCTGGTTTGCGATCATCAAGATCATCGCGGTGGTGACCTTGATCGGCGTGAGCGTGGTGCTGATCGCCAGTTCGTTTGTCTCGCCCACCGGCGTCACCGCGTCGTTGAGCCATTTGCTGGATAAACAGGCGGCGTTCCCCAACGGTTTGTTCGGCTTTTTTGCCGGGTTCCAGATGGCAATCTTTTCCTTCGCCGGCACTGAGCTGATCGGCACGGCGGCCGCTGAAACCCGAGCGCCGGAAAGGACCTTGCCCAAGGCGATCAACTCGATTCCGCTGCGGATCATCCTGTTTTATGTGCTGGCCCTGGCCTGCATTATCGCGGTGACGTCCTGGCAACAGGTGTCGCCGAGCAAGAGCCCGTTTGTCGAGTTGTTTCTGGTAGCCGGTTTCCCCGCGGCGGCGGGCATTGTCAACTTTGTGGTGCTGACCTCGGCGGCGTCCTCGGCCAACAGCGGGGTGTTTTCCGCCAGCCGCATGTTGTTCGGCCTGGCGGACCTGGGCGATGCGCCGGGCGTGTTCCGGCGCCTGTCGAAGAACAGCGTGCCGTTTATCAGCCTGGCGTTTACCACCTTACTGATGGTGCTGGGCCTGGTGCTGTTGTTTGTGGTGCCGGAGGTGATGACGGCCTTCACCATCGTGTCGACCGTCTCGGCGATCCTGGTGATTTTTACCTGGTCGACTATTCTCGCGTCCTACATCGCCTACCGTAAAAAGCGCCCGGACCTGCATGAAACGTCGCTGTATAAAATGCCCGGTGGCGTGCCGATGGCCTGGATTTCCCTGGGCTTCCTGGCCGTTGTGTTAAGCCTGCTGGCGCTGCGCCCCGACACGCGCCTGGCGCTGTGCGTGATGCCCGCGTGGTTTGTCTGGCTGGCGATTGCGTATCAGCTGTCGCACGTTCGTCAGCGTTTAAACGCACAAGTGACGCAGGGCAGGGCGCTATAGTTGTTTTTACACAACGCTCCGTTTAATCATGCGCGGCAATTCCTAACCTATAAGTCAAGAAAAGGACCCTCCCCATGAAAGTCAGTGCACGCAACGTATTCAAAGGCCACGTCAGCCAAGTCCAGGACGGCGCCGTCAATGCCGAAGTGGTCCTGACCCTGCCGGGTGGCGAGCAATTGGTGGCGGTGGTGACCATGGAGAGCGTCCGCAACCTGGGCATTGCCGTGGGCAAGGAAGCCGTGGCGCTGATCAAGGCGCCGTGGGTGATGCTGATGACCGAGTCCAGCGACATTCGCCTGTCGGCGCGCAACTGCCTGGATGGCAAGGTGCTGAGCGTGAATGACGGCGCGGTCAACGCTGAAGTGGTGATCGAGTTGGCCGGCGGTTCCAAGGTCTACTCGATCGTGACCCGAGACGCCGTCGCGGAATTGGGCCTGGCGCCCGGCGTGAATGCCACGGCCGTGATCAAGGCTTCGCACATTATTCTGGGCGTGCCGGCCTGATCAGCGCCGTGGCGCTTGTCACAGGTGGTCGGCGTCAATCACCGCCTTGGCGAACGCCGCCGGTGCTTCCTGCGGCAGGTTGTGGCCAATGCCGCCGTTGATCAGGCGGAATTCATACTTGCCAGTAAAGCGCTTGGCATAGTCTTCCGGCGCCGGGTGCGGGGCGCCGTTGGCGTCGCCTTCCAGGGTAATGGTCGGGACGCCGATGGACGGCGACTGGGCGAGCTTCTGCTCCAGCGCGTCATAGCGCGCTTCGCCTTGCACCAGGCCCAGGCGCCAGCGGTAGTTGAACACGGTGACCGCCACGTGATCGGGGTTTTCCAGGCCTTTGGCGCTGCGGTCGAAGGTGGTGTCGTCAAATGCCCATTTCGGCGAGGCGGTTTGCCAGATCAGCTTGGCAAAATCGTGAGTGTTTTTCTGGTAGCCGGCGGCGCCGCGTTCGGTAGCGAAGTAGAACTGGTACCACCACTGCAATTCGGCTTTGGGCGGCAGAGGGTTCTTGCCCGCCGCCTGGTTGCCGATCAAATAGCCGCTGACCGACACCAGCGCCTTGACCCGCTCCGGCCACAGCGCCGAGACGATGTCCGCCGAGCGTGCGCCCCAGTCATAACCACCCAATACCGCTGTGTTGATGTGCAGCGCGTCCATGAAGTCGATCACGTCCTGCGCGAGCGCCGCTGGCTCGCCGTTGCGCAGGGTTTTATCCGACAGAAAACGCGTGTCGCCATAGCCCCGGGCGTACGGGATCAGTACGCGGTAGCCCTTGGCGGCAAGCAACGGCGCGACGTTGGCGTAGCTGTCGATGTCGTAGGGCCAGCCATGCAGCAGGATCACCACTTGGCCCGTGGCCGGGCCGACCTCGGCATAGGCCACATCCAGCAGGCCGGCCTTGACGTGCTTGAGCGCGCCGAAGGCGGAATGGCTGGCGATGGAAGGGATGTTGAGTTCGGGCATTTCGGCGCTGGCGACGCCAATGACACCGAGCTGCAACAGCGCAATGGCCAGAAAGGTGGAGCGGCGATTCAACGGGGTGTGCATGGCGAGCCTCCTGCGGCTTGATGTATGCCTGGCTCACAGTTGAACGCTGCAGTGTATCGGCTGTGTTTCAACAATTGCCGCGGGTTAAACGCTGTGTATCGCAGTGGCCGCTGTACACACTGCGATACATAACGTTGGGCCTTCTACGAAAACACGATCTCATAGGGTTCGCGCATTCGCTCCAGCAATTC
The DNA here is from genome assembly GCF_049645325.1 of Pseudomonas sp. Classification (GTDB taxonomy): domain Bacteria; phylum Pseudomonadota; class Gammaproteobacteria; order Pseudomonadales; family Pseudomonadaceae; genus Aquipseudomonas. The sequence continues at coordinate 3,828 of NZ_JBARTQ010000322.1, forward strand.
CTGGGCGAGCATCGGCGCCAGGCCGATTTCCGGGTCGCCGACCAATTGGCTGGCGTACGCATGCGTGGCGTGCAGCTTGCGCGCGACGCTCCAGGTGTCGAGGCGCACTTTGCGCGCGCGTTGCCAGGGGATCACCGCGCCGTCGCGTACCGGCCAATGCCAGGCCCAGATGGGCAACTCATACAGCCGCGCGCTCATCAGGGTGCAGGCCTTGGCACTCGCGCGGCCAACCGCGTCATGGTCTTGGTTGCCGTCATTGCGCCATGTGGTAAACACCACGTCGCCGGGCTGCAGGTAGCGCGCAATAAATTGGCTCATGGGTTGTTCGCTGGCCGCCAGCGCATCGTCGCGAAACCCGCCGCGAATCCATTTCAGGCTGTGCAACGGCATGCCCAGGCGGCGCAGGGCCTCGGCGCTTTCCTGGGGCCGGATCACACTTAAACGGCTCGCCGGCCAGGTGTTGGACCCAGGGTGGCTGGCGCTGCCATCGGTGATGGAGATCAACAGCAACGGGTGCTCGAGGGTGCTGAGCAGTTGCAGCAACCCGCCACAGGCCAGGACTTCATCGCCCGGATGGGGCGCAATAACCACCACGCGTGCGCCCGCAGGCACCAGCGAAGAAGGCGTGATGGCAGGGATTTGCGCCAACTGCGGCGCACTGTTCCAGATTTGCGCGGGGCCGCGACGGCCCTCGCTTGAGGAGGCAGGTCTCATGATGGGTGTCACATCCTTGTCGATTCGTGCGGGGTCGTGCCCCGTTGACGGGACGACTCTCTTTTATTCACTGCAGACTCCGCTGCGGTGAGGTGCGGCACTCCAACCCTGGAGTGCCAGCAAGGCCATGTCAGCATAGACAAGGATTCGTCGCACTTACATCTTGAAACACGGATTTTTCAGCCGGCGACCATCAGACGCTTCAAATAATCACCGAAACCGCCTTCGGCGCGGCAGTCGAGGCGGGCGCTGGTGATGACCTGAGGCGAGTGGCTCCAGGCGATTGTGGCGCCGCAACGCTCCAGGTTGCGCACCAATTGCACGTCCTCGTGGCAGGCCAGTGGCTCGAAGCCACCGGCTTGCACATAAGCGCCGGCACTCACGCCCAAATTGGCGCCGTGAACATGCCGGTGGCCGTCGCGGGCCTGGTACGCCTGGTGATAACGAATTTGCGCGGCCGGGTCGAAGCCTTCACTCCAGGCATCGACGGTCACCGTGCCACACACTGCATCCACACCCAGCGCCAATTGCGCCACCAGCCAATCGGGAGCGACGCGGCTGTCGGCGTCGGTGCAGGAAATCCACCGCGCACCTTGATTCAATAAATGCCGTGCCCCGACGCCGCGCACGTGCCCCACATTGCGCGCCTGCACGTGCAGGCTTTGCACCGGGTACGCCTGGGCAATGGCCGCACTGCCATCGCTGCAACTGTCGAGCACCGCCAGAATCTCTACGGCTTCACCGAGCAAGCCGGGGTGGCTGGCAGCAATCAAGGCGGCTTTCAGGCATTCGCCCAGCAAGGCTTCTTCGTTGTGCACCGGGATCAGAATGCCAATCATCGCAGGCCCTCGTGAGTCGCGACCGTGGTGCCGTCACGGCTCCACAGGTCGAGCAGGAAGTCATCTTCATGATGCTGCACGACGTGGCACATGCCGAGCCGTTGTTGCAGCAGGGCGTGCACCTGTTCAGCGGTTTGCGGGCAGCCCTCGATGCGGGGGCGCCAGTGGCAGGCGAGCAGTTGCCCGTCGTCGGTCAGGGAGGCGAGGGCGCGATCCACCAGGGTGTTGAGGTCATCGGCATCGAGGTAGTAGCACAGCTCGCTCAACACGATCAGGTCGAACGGGCCGGCAGGCCATTGTTCAGGCAAGCGGCTTTGTTGCACCTGCGCATGGGCAAATCCCAGCAGCCGGTTTTTCGCCAGGGCCACGGCGGCGCCTGCGGTGTCACAGCACAACAGACGATCACAACGTGGCGCCAATTCAGCGCTTAACTCGCCATTGGCACAGCCGGGCTCAAAGATCGACGCGTAGCGCGGGCGGGTCAGCACTGAGAGGGTCAGGGCGCGTTTGCGGCGCTCGTACCAGCGCTGGCGGAAAGCCCACGGGTCGTCGTTGCCGGCGAACAGCTGGTCGAAATAGGGCGTGGCCACGCTCATACAAACACCACTTCAAAAGGTTGCAGCAAGCGCTCCACCACATAGGGCGCGAGCACCGGGCCGAGGCCAATCTGCGGGTCGCCTTCCAATTGGCTGGCAAAGGCATGAATAGCGTGGCGTTTGCGCGCCACGGCTGCGGGTGTCAGCGGGATCTTGCGCGCACGGTGCCATGGCACCTGGCTGTCTTCAGGGGTTGCCCAGTGCCATGTCCACACCGGCAGTTCATACAGGGTGGCGCCAGTGTTTTCAGCGGCCTTGGCGCTGGCACGGCCAACGGCTTCGTGGTCACAGTGGCCGTCTTCGCGCCATGTGGTGAACACCACGTCGGTGGGCTTGAGGTGGCGCTGGATAAACGCGCTCAATTGTTCTTCGCCGGCGGCGACCTGGCTGTCAGCAAAACCTGCGCGCAGCCATTTCAAACTGTGCAGCGGCAAACCCAGGCGGTGCAGGGCCTGGGCCGACTCCTGCGGCCGTACCACGCTCAACCGCTCCACCGGCCAACGCTGCGAGCCTGGGTGGCTGGCGCTGCCATCGGTCACGGAAATCAACAGCATCGGCCGCCCAAGCTGCGCCAAGCCTTGCAACAGGCCGCCACAGCCGAGCACTTCATCATCCGGATGCGGCGCAATGATCACCGCACGACGCCCTTCAGGCACCAAGTCCTCGACGCTGACCTGCGGCAACTCGGCCATGTGCGCCGAGCCCTGCCACTGATGCAAGGGCGTGCCCTGGCCGACAATCGGATTGGGTTTCATAACAGCCACCTCCCTGTGGGTTCTTCGGCGACCAGTTCGCCCAAGGCCGCCAAGTCACGCTCGGCGTGACTCTGGCGTACATACACGGGCAAATCCGCCATCAATTGGGCAAAGTGCGGATCCTTGCAATAGGGCCCAGCACCGACTGCACGGCCCACATGGTGGATGACTTGCTCGACGGTATCTTCGATGCAGGCCCGTGCCTGCTGGGCAATCTGGCGGGCATCGGCCCGGGGCGCACGGTCAATTTGCTCGGCACTGTCGCGCAGCACGCAGGCGGCGCTGTTCAACACACTGTCGACTGCGCCCAGGTGCGCCAGGGCATGCGGTTCGGGGCGTTTGGCGCATTGTTCGCGTAACACCTCGGCCAAACGTTGTGCGCCGCCATACCAGCACGCGGCAATGCCGATGCCGCCTTGCCAGAACCCGGCGCGCGCCAGGTAATCCCCAGGCCCGCCGACCGCAATGCCCCGGGCGTCGTTGAAAACCACCTCGACACTGCCGGTGGCGGCCATGCCCACGGCGTTCCAGCCTTCATCGGTCACGGTGACACCCGGTTGCTGCATGTCCACGGCGACCAATTGCTGGCGGTCCTCTTCGTCCCAGGCGGTCAGGAGCCCGTGACTGACCACCGCTGCGCCGGAACACCAGGCTTTGCGCCCGTCGACGATCAGGCGATGGCCGTCGCGGCGCACCCGCACCTTGGCGGTCGGCGGCTCGGCGGCCCACATGCCCCATGTGCTGCCCAAGGGCGGCAACGGGCTGTCGAGTTCGGCAATGATCGCCAAGGCATCGGTGTGCCCTTCAAACAATTTGCACAGCCGCAGATCGTGCCCGGCCACCTGCGCCAGGCGGCTGAACCGCTCCAGCGTCTGGCCGCTGCCGGGCAGCGGCAGTTGGTCCAGGCCCTCTTCCTGAAGTGCCTTCAGGGCGTCGCCCAGGGCTTGCGTGTCCGCATAGCCCCGGTTGCCTTGAAGGAATCCATGCAGCGCCATATCACACCTCGTCGTCGCGCTGCAGTTCAAACAGCAGCAATGAGCGGCCAGTCACGGCGTACTCGTGGTCGAAATCAAAGCGTTCCTGGCCGCGCACGGCCGGCTCATTGGTGTCGAGCATACAGGTCCAGAACTCACCCTCGGGCACCGGCGGCAGACGGAAATTGACCATGTCGTGATGAGCGTTGACCACCAGCAACAACGTGGCGTCCGCACCGGCGCGGCGAATACCGGTTTCCTGGGCGCGGCCATCCATCAGCATGCCGAGGCAGCGGCCATGGCTGTCTTCCCATTGCTCGGTGCTCATCTCGTTGCCATCCGGCGCAAGCCAGGTGACGTCCTTGACGCCGATGTCCTCGTTGTAATCGCCCACCAGGAAACGTCCACGGCGCAAAATCGGGTACGTGAGGCGCAACTTGATCAGGCGTTTTACAAACTTGAGCAGCGCCTTGCCGTCACTGTCGAGGTCCCAGTTGACCCAGCCAATTTCACTGTCCTGGCAATAGGCATTGTTGTTGCCGTGCTGGGTGCGCGCGAACTCGTCCCCCGCGACAATCATCGGCGTGCCTTGAGCCAGCAGCAGCGTCGCGAAGAAGTTGCGCATCTGGCGCAGGCGCAGCGCGTTGATTTCCGGGTCTTCGGTAGGCCCTTCGACGCCGTGGTTCCAGGACAGGTTGTTATTGCTGCCGTCCTGGTTGTTCTCGTCGTTGGCCTCGTTGTGCTTGTCGTTGTACGACACCAGGTCGTGCAAGGTGAAGCCGTCGTGGGCGGTGATGAAGTTCACCGAACTGTACGGGCGGCGTCCGCGATGGTTGAACATCTCGCCCGAAGCGGTCATGCGCCCGGCGAAGTCCGCGAGCTGGCCGTCGTCGCCTTTCCAGAACGCGCGCACGGTGTCGCGGAAGCGGTCGTTCCATTCCACCCAGCCCGGTGGGAAGTTGCCGACCTGATAGCCGCCGGGGCCGCAGTCCCAGGGTTCGGCGATCATTTTCAGTTGGCGCAGCACCGGGTCTTGGCGGCAGGCCACGAGGAAGCTGTGGCGTTCGTCAAACCCGTCGCGGTAACGGCCGAGAATGGTTGCCAAGTCAAAGCGGAAACCGTCCACGTGCATTTCCGTGGCCCAGTAGCGCAGGGAGTCGGTGACCATCTGCAGCACGCACGGGTGGCTCAGGTCCAGGGTGTTGCCGGTGCCGGAATCGTTGATGTAGAAACGCTTGTCGTCAGGCATCAGCCGGTAATACGAGGCGTTGTCGATGCCGCGCATCGACAGGGTCGGGCCGCGTTCGTTGCCTTCGGCAGTGTGGTTGTAGACCACGTCGAG
>NZ_JBARTQ010000323.1:0-19096 GCF_049645325.1 Pseudomonas sp.
AAGTTAAAGTAATTTATTAAGAGTAAGATTTTTTTGGTATTACGAAGATGCATCTGCCAATGATTTGGCAGGGAGGGATTCTTGCGTTATTACCGGGTTTCTGCCTGAGGTTCAGACAGAAGGAAAAAAGGTGGAGAGTCGATCTGTAAGCCGGGTTCTGTCTTGAACAGTCATTCGTCTACGATGGCCATCACTGGACATCTTTAGCAACCTACCCGGTCCCAGCGCGGGCCACGCCTTGGGACCCTATTTGGTCTTGCTCCAAGTGGGGTTTACCTAGCCACGAACTGTTGCCAGTCGTGCGGTGCGCTCTTACCGCACCTTTTCACCCTTACCGGCACCGAAGTGCTTAGGCGGTTATTTTCTGTGGCACTTTCCGTAGGCTCACGCCTCCCAGGCATTACCTGGCACTTCGCCCTATGGAGCCCGGACTTTCCTCCCCCCCCTAATTTTCATAGAGGGCAGCGACTGTCCAATCGACTCTCCGCCGCGCAGGTTAACGGCACGACGGGCTTAGGACAAGTATTAAAGTGCGGCAATGCCATCACGTTCAGACGGAATACCAGTTCAGCCCCGGAACTATTCGCCTTTCTGTTTATCGAGCGCCACTTGATACAACACATTCTTGCGCACGCCGGTAATTTCTGCGGCCAGTGCCGCCGCGCGCTTGAGCGGCATTTCTTTGAGCAGCAGATCAAGGATGCGCATCGCCTCGGTGCCGACGGCGTCTTCGTCAACCGGCGCAGTCCAGCCCGCCACCAGCACCACGCACTCGCCGCGCTGCTGATTGCTGTCGCCCTCGACAAAGGCGCGTAACTCCTCCAGCGGCAAACCCTTGAGGGTTTCGAAGGTTTTGGTGAGCTCGCGCGCCAACAGCGCCAAACGCTCGCCGCCGAACACCAGCTCCATATCCTGCAGGCATTCCAGAATACGGTGCGGCGCCTCATAGAAGATCAAGGTGCGAGGTTCTTCCTTTACCGCTTGCAGCCGCGCGCGGCGCCCCACGGCCTTGGCTGGCAGGAAACCTTCGAAGATGAAACGGTCGGACGGCAAGCCGGCCGCCGATAATGCCGCAATCAGCGCGCACGCCCCCGGAACAGGCACTACATTGATACCAGCAGCCCGTGCCTGACGGACCAGGTGGTAACCCGGGTCGGAGATCAGCGGCGTGCCCGCGTCGGAGATCAGCGCCACATCGTCCCCCGCCAACAAACGGGTGATAAAGCGGCTGCCTTCTTCGCGCTCGTTATGCTCATGGCACGCAGCCAATGGCGTGCTGATGCCAAAGTGCTGCATCAAACGTTGGGAGTGCCGTGTATCTTCCGCCGCGATCAGTTTTACGTCGCGCAACACTTTTAGTGCTCGCGCACTGATGTCGTCCAGGTTGCCAATGGGCGTCGCCACGACAAAAAGCGAGCCTGCAGTGGAATTCAAAGGACCTGGAGCAGTCAAAACGCACACCTCGATGGTTGGGAAAAGTCGCATTGTAACGCGTAGGCGCCCCGATAATATGCCCGCACGTTCGGCCGTCGATGCTTGTTCGCAACATTTACACGACCTAAATCGATGGTTTCACGCCAGTAACATCGCGCCTGGGCCAGTGCTTGGGTACAATTCCACGCTAATTTGTCGGTATCAGGAACGCTTACATGATCGCTTGCCTGCGGCTGCTCTCCGCCCTCTGCCTCGCTGCCCTGTTGGCCGCTTGCGCCAGCTCGCCCTCGTCCAGCCTTGGCGACCTTCCACGAACCCCGGACGCCAGTATCGAGCAACTGCTCGAACAGGCCACGAACGCCAAGACGCCAGAAAAGGCCGCATTGCTGCGCTTGAGTGCGGCTGACCTGGCGTTCCACCAGAACAACCCTGGGCGCTCGTCGCAGATTCTTGCGCAGGTGCCTCTGGACGTCCTGAAGCCCGCCGCGCAAGTCTTCGCCAGCACCCTGTCGGCTGAACTGGCCATGGCCCGCAACCAGCCCAAGGCTGCGTTGGCGGCCCTGAACCATCCCAGCCTGCAGAGCCTGAAGGAACTGCCGACAGACCAGCAGATCCGCACCGGCACCGTGCATGCACGCGCTTATGAAGCCGACGGCCAGACCCTGGCTGCCGCTCGCGAGCGTGTCGCCATGGCCCCACTGCTCACCGGCGACGCTGCCAAGAGCAACCATGAAGCCATCTGGACGCTGATCGCTGCCCTGCCAGCCGAACAGCTGCAAGCCAGCGGCAACCCGACACTCGACGGCTGGATCAGCCTGGCACAGGCCGTCAAGGGCGCCGGCACCCTGGAGCAACAGCAAGCGGCCATCGATACCTGGCGCGCGCAGAACCCAGGCCACCCGGCGGCCGTGAACCTGCCCACCCCGCTGACCAAACTCAAAGAGCTGGCCAGCCAGCCGCTGAGCAAGATCGCCCTGCTGCTGCCGCAAGACGGCCCGCTGGCGGCGGTCGGTAAAGCCTTGCGCGAAGGTTTCATGGCCGCGCACTACCAGGCTGAACAAGCCGGACAGAAGCCGCCGGTCATCGAGTTCTATGACAGCTCGCGCCTGACCTCCATCGACGATTTCTACGCCAAGGCCCAGGCCGCCGGTGTGCAACTGGTGGTTGGCCCGCTGGAAAAACCGTTGGTCAAGCAACTCAGCGCCCGCTCGCAACTGCCGATTACCACCTTGGCACTGAACTACAGCGAAGCTGACCAGAACCCGGCCCAACTGTTCCAGTTCGGCCTGGCGGCTGAAGACGAAGCCCGTGAAGTCTCGCGCCGCGCCCGTGCTGACGGCCTGCATCGCGCAGCCGCCATGGTGCCGCGTGGCGAATGGGGTGAGCGTGTCTACAAGGCGTTCCGTCAGGATTGGGAAGCCAATGGCGGCACCGTGGTCGGTGTCGAGTACGTCGATCAGCCGGTCGCCCTCGCCCAGCAAATTGCCGACCTGTTCCAGCTGCGCAAAAGCGAAGGCCGCGCCAAGAGCCTGCAAAGCACCGTCGGCACCGACGTAGCCGCGCAGCCGTCGCGTCGCCAGGACATCGAGTTCATCTTCATGGCCGTGCCGCCACAACTGGCCCAGCAGATCAAGCCAACGCTGAACTTCCAGTACGCCGGTGATGTGCCTGTGTATGCGACGTCCCATGTCTTCAGCGCCAGCGGCGACAAGAACCAATACCTGGACATGACCAATGTCATGTTCTGCGAAACCCCTTGGCTGCTCAACACCACCGACCCGCTGCGCAACCAAGTTGCCGCACAATGGCCGCAAGCCAATGGCAGCCTCGGCCGCCTGTACGCGATGGGCGTCGACGCCTACCGCCTGGCACCGCGCCTGGGTCAACTCAAGGCGCTGCCGGACACACGGGTTGACGGCCTCTCGGGCAGCCTCGGCATCAGCCCTAACCAGCGTGTTGACCGCCAGTTGCCATGGGCAAAATTTGTCGGCGGCGACATCCAGCGCCTGCCGGACACCCCGCGCTGATGCCCGAGCGGTCACGCGCACAAAGCGGCAAGGACGCCGAACTTCAAGCGTTGAGCCACCTGCAACAACGGGGTCTGCGCCTTCTGGCGCAGAACTGGCTGTGTAAACGCGGTGAGCTTGATCTGGTCATGCTTGACGGCGATACAGTAGTATTCGTCGAAGTCCGCTACAGAAAACACGCACAATGGGGTGGCGCACTCGCCAGTATTGACGGGCGCAAGCGTCAGAAGCTGATACTCGCCGCGCAGTATTTCCTGCTCAAAGAGCATCGCTGGGCCGAGTACCCCTGCCGTTTCGACGTGGTTGCCATAGAAAGCACACCGGCAGGTCCTGCTGATCTGAACTGGATCAAAGATGCCTTCGACAGCTGATTCGCCGAACACCTTCACCCCACACTTTTGCTCTTTGCTTTGCGGGCTGCACATTCCTGTGCCAAACAGCCGCGCTACTTAAGGTCACACAGATGGACATGCAATCCCGAATTCGCCAGCTTTTCCAGGCCAGCATCGACACCAAGCAACAGGCGATGGACGTACTTGCACCGCACATCGAGCAAGCCAGTCAGGTCATGGTCAATGCCTTGCTCAACGAGGGCAAAATGCTTTCGTGTGGCAACGGCGGTTCGGCCGGTGATGCCCAGCATTTCTCTTCGGAGCTGCTCAACCGCTTCGAACGCGAGCGCCCGAGCCTGCCGGCCATTGCGCTGACCACCGATTCGTCGACGATCACCTCGATCGCCAACGACTACAGCTACAACGAAATCTTCTCCAAGCAGATCCGCGCCCTGGGCCAACCGGGTGACGTGCTGCTGGCGATTTCCACCAGCGGCAACTCGGCCAACATTATTCAAGCGATCCAGGCCGCACATGATCGCGAAATGATTGTCGTAGCATTGACCGGACGCGACGGCGGCGGCATGGCCTCGCTGCTGTTGCCGGAAGATGTGGAAATTCGCGTCCCGGCCAATGTCACTGCACGCATTCAAGAAGTCCACCTGCTGGCGATCCATTGCTTGTGCGATCTGATCGACAGCCAACTGTTCGGGAGTGAAGAATGACCGTTAACCGCCTCAGCCTTTTGGCCATTACGCTGTGCCTCGCCATCAGCGGCTGCAGCACGGCAATCACTGCGACACGTGACACCCCCATCCAGGACGACAAGGGCACACGCACCTTCGGCAGCAAGATTGACGACTCACTGATCGAAACCAAGGTCGAGGTCAACGTCGCCAAGGCCGCTACCGACCTGGGCAATGGTGCCTCGCGCATCGTCGTGACCAGCTTCAACGGCGTGGTACTGCTCGCAGGTCAAACGCCGCGTGCCGAGCTCAAGGCCCAGGCTGAACAAGCAGCCTCGTCCGTACAACGGGTGAAAAAGGTCGACAACGAATTGCAGGTCATGGACCCGATCACCCTGCTGGCCATCAGCAACGACGCCTTGCTGACCACCAAGATCAAGGCGCAGATGCTCACCGATAACGGCATTCCGGGCTCGCGCATCAAGATCGTCACCGACAATGGCATCGTCTACATGATGGGCCTGCTGACCCAGGCCGAAGCCACTCGCGCAGCCAACCTGGTGCAGGGCGTGTCCGGCGTGCAGAAGATCGTGAAGGTGTTCGAATACATCGACTGATGTAAACGACAGCCACAAAAAAGGCGCCGTGCATTGACTGCACGGCGCCCTTTTTTTGGCCTGCGTTTATTGGTACTGCTGGTACGGATTGCCCTGGAACTGGTTGTTCTGCTGTGGCGCCTGTTGCTGTTGCTGTTGCTGAGCAGGCTGACCGTATTGCTGACCAGGGATCGGGCCGAGGTTGACCTCAACACGGCGGTTCTGGGCACGGCCATTGACGTCGGCGTTGCTGGCAATCGGGTTATCCGGGCCGGCACCGCGTGCGCTCAGGTTGGTCGGGCTCACGCCTTGGGACGTCAGGTAGTTGGCCACGCTCTGCGCACGGCGCTGGGACAGGTCCATGTTTAACTGGCGGCTGCCAGTGCTGTCGGTGTAGCCGACGATCTGGATGGTGTTCTGGTTGAACTGCTTCAACGAGCCCGCCAGGTTGTTCAGCGGCGTGTAGAAGCTGCTGGAGATCGCGTCCGAGTTGGTGGCGAAGGTGATGTTGCCCGGCATGATCAGCTTGATCTGGTCACCCTGGCGCTGAACTTCAACCCCGGTATTGGCCATGCTTGCCCGCAGTTTCTTTTCCTGCTGATCGGCGTAATAGCCATAGCCCGCACCACCAATACCGGCAACGGCAGCACCAATCAGGGCGCCCTTGCCACGGTTGTTATGGTCGATCGCGGCACCGGCCAGACCACCGGCCAATGCAGCCAGGCCACCGTACTTGGCCGTGTTGCTGATGCCCGAGGAGCCGTTCGCCTGTCCTTGGCTACCATCATAAGGGTTGGGGGAAGCACAGCCGGACAGCAAGGCAACAGCCGTGGCAACGACAAGCAGACGACGCGAAGTGAACATGAAGGAAGCTCCTACTTTTGCATTCTGTGATGCAGAGGACATTGGCAATAGACCTGTGCCGAGCTTGGAACACGACAAACGGCAAAAATTCCATGCCCGGCGGGCCCGCGCTCTACGACAGATGAGCACACTAAAACCCTAGCAGAGACTTCCTGAACGGGAATTGTCATTTTCTCTATAAGAATCGTCAGACGGTTGCCACTTGGTATCCGGAAAAATACCTAGGCCCTGACAAACGGGTTTTCACGCATTTCGTCACCCAAACGTGTATCGGGCCCGTGCCCCGTGACCACCGTCGCGTCCTCGTCCAGCGTGTACAAGCGTTGTTTGATCGAACGCACAATCGTGGCCTGGTCCCCACCCCACAGGTCCGTGCGGCCCACACCGCGCCGAAACAGCGTGTCACCGGCGATCAGCAGCTTGGCGTCGGCAAACCAGAAACTCATGGAACCCGGCGTGTGCCCCGGCGTATGCAGCGCCACACCACAACCGCAGGCCAAGGCTTCCTCATCCTCCAGCCAGCGGTCGGGCGACGGGACCGGCGTGTAGGGCACACGAAACATCTGGCATTGCATTTCCAGGTTATCCCAGAGGAATTGATCCTCTTTGTGCAGGTGCAACGTCGCTCCGGTCTTCTCTTTCAACTGTCCCGAAGCCAGAAAGTGGTCCAGATGCGCGTGGGTATGGATGATGCTCACGACCTTGAGGCCCAGCGCATTCAGGCGCGCGAGGATCAACTCGTGATTGCCACCCGGGTCGACCACGATGGCTTTCTTGGTGATCGGGTCGCCGATGATGGTGCAGTTGCACTGCAAAGGGCCGACGGGGAAGGTTTCGCGGATCAGCGCGGCTTTTTCGATATTCATGGGCGTTCCTGCAAGCTCTATGGCACATTCCACGCGCAGTATGGTTGAGCTTGCCCTCGATCCGGAAGGGATCAGGCCTGCGATGCAGCAACTGCTAAGCTACTCAAGCGCCATTCACCCCGCAGCATTGTCCAAGGCAGCAGTGCGTCGCGTCTGGAGCAATATTTATGGCGAATCAACGGGTCATCTGCGAACACTGCGACTGCGTGTACGAAAAAGTCATGCTCGCCAAACATCAAAAAGCCCTGTGCACACGCTGCGGGGGCGTACTGCAGCGCTACAACGGCTTGTCGGTGCAACAGCGGCTCGCCCTGACCGTCACCGCTGCGGTGCTGTGGACCTTCGCCAACTTTTATCCGGTGATGAGCATCAGCCTGCAGGGCTTGAAAAACAGTGCAACCCTGTGGGACTCGGTGGTTGCATTGAGCCTGGGGCCGATCACGTTTATTGCGCTGGTGGCGGCGATATCCATCATCATCGCGCCGGTGTTTCAATTGCTGTTGCTGATCTGGGTCTTGAGTTTCGCCCTGTCCGGCAAGCGTTCACCGGCATTCAAACTGTGCATGCGCTGGCTGGAAGCGCTGAGGCCCTGGAGCATGCTCGAAGTCTGCCTGCTGGGCGCCATGGTCGCGGTATTCAAACTCGCCGGTATGCTCGACGTGATACCCGGCACCGGCCTGTTTGCCCTTGCCGCCTTAAGCCTGTTGCTGATCCGCATCGCCGGGCGCGATGTACGTGACCTGTGGGACACCGTATGAATTCGCCGCCCACTGCCCGTGAGCTCAACCTGTGCCTGTGCCACACCTGCGGCCAGCCGTGTGACATGCGTGACGAGCCCACCGAATGCGAGCGCTGTGGCGCGGCCCTGCACCGCCGCAAGGTCCACTCCCTGACCCGCACCTGGGCCTACATGCTCACGGCCCTGGCGTTTTACATCCCGGCGAATTTGCTGCCGGTGATGAACACCACGATGCTCGGCTCCGGCGCGGACAGCACCATCATGAGCGGTGTACTGGAGTTCTGGCAGCACGGCGCCTGGGACATTGCCCTGATCATTTTCATCGCCAGCATTGCTGTGCCGGGGATCAAGTTTCTGTCGCTGACACTGCTGCTGGTGACTGTGCAGCGCAACAGCCTCTGGGCACGCAAAGAGCGTTCGAAGTTGTTTCGCTTCATCGAACTGATCGGTTACTGGTCAATGCTTGATGTCATCGTGGTCGCGCTGGTGGCGGCACTGGTGAAGTTCCAGGCGCTGGGCACCATTGAGCCGCGCCTGGGCATTCTGTTTTTTGGTCTGGTGGTGGTGTTTACGATGCTGGCAGCCATGAGTTTCGACCCCCGGCTGATCTGGGAAAACCCACACAACGAGGAGCTCTCGGATGTCGTCACACAACGCTGACACCCCCGCTGGATCACCCGCGATCAAGACGCGACGCTTCAGCGTTTCGCTGGTGTGGATCGTGCCGCTTGTGGCCGTGCTGGTGGGCATCTCGCTGGTGGTCCACAGCGTGCTGCAACAGGGGCCGGTCATCGTCCTCAACTTCAAGACCGGCAGCGGCCTGGTCGCCAACAAGACCGACGTCAAATACCGCAACGTGGTGATCGGCCAGGTCTCTGACGTGGCCTTGAGTGATGACCAGAAAAGTGTCAACGCCACCATCAAGCTGACCAAGCAGGCGGAGAGCTTCACCCGCGAAGACTCGAAGTTCTGGGTGGTCCGCCCGCGTATCGGTGCCGGCGGCGTTTCCGGGATCGATACCTTGCTGTCCGGTGACTACATCGGCGCCGACATCGGCCAGTCCGACACCCGTGCCAAACAGTTCAAAGGCCTGGAAAACCCGCCGCCCATTACCTACGGCGAGCCGGGCAAACGCTTCACCCTGCACACCCAGGACCTGGGCTCGCTGGACATTGGTTCGCCGGTCTATTACCGCAAAATCCCGGTCGGCCAGGTGGTGACCTATGAGCTGAATGAAGAAGGCAAAGGCGTGAATATCGAGGTCTTCGTGCATGCGCCCAATGACGTGTACGTCACTGAAAACACGCGCTTCTGGAATGCCAGCGGCATCGACCTCAGCGTCGGCGCCAACGGTTTCGCCCTGAAAACCGAATCCTTGTCTTCGATGCTGGCAGGCGGCATTTCTTTCCTCGCACCGCCCTACAGCCCGAATGACAAGCCCGCCGACGAAAATCACACCTACGAGCTGTTCGACGACCAGCAAAACGCCCTCGCCCCGCCCAATGGCAAGGGTCAATACATGACCTTGCGTTTTGATCAGGCGCTGCGCGGGCTGAAAGTCGGGGCGCCGGTGGAATTCCTCGGCGTCGAATTCGGAAAAGTGGTGTCGATCAACCTGGACTTTGATGCGAAAAAACGCAGTTTCCCGATCAACGTCGGCATCGTGATTTATCCGCAATTGCTTGGGGAGGCCAATACCAAGCTGCTCAAGGCCACGAACCACGACCCCAACGATGAGGCGGGTGGCGTGCGCCTGATCGGCACATTTATCGAAAACGGCCTGCGCGGCCAGGCACGCAGCGGCAACCTGCTGACGGGCCAGTTGTACATCGCCCTGGATTTCTTCCCGAAAGCCGAGAAAGTCGCCTTCGACCCGAGCCTGCGCCCGGTCAGCATCCCGACGATTCCCGGCAACCTGGAACAGTTGCAGCAAAAACTCGAAGGCATCGTCAACAAGGTCAACCAACTGCCGATCGAACGCATTGCCGGCAACCTCGACGGCAGCTTGGTCGAGTTGCGCAAAGGGCTGACCCAGTTGAACGCCAAGACCTTGCCTGGCGTGCAGAACACCTTGGGCGACGTGAGCAAGACCCTGCAATCGGCCAGCTCAACCCTGGCCGAAGACTCGCCGCAGCGTGAGCAACTGACCCAGACCCTGGACGAACTGGCCCGCATGTCGCGCTCGCTGCGCGAGCTGTCGGACTACCTGGGCCGGCATCCGGAATCGCTGATTCGCGGTCGCCCGGACAACGCTGCGCCTTCGGACCTGCAAGGGCCGCCGCGCAAATGACCATTGGAGCCGCCATGACCTTTCCCTTGAAAATCACCCTGGTCACCGCGCTGGTGTTGCTCGCGGCGTGTCGCAGTGAGCCGATTGCATTCCACACCCTGACGCCGGTGCACGGGAATAACACCGCCCAAACACAGGCCGGTGATATCCGCATTGAAAGCATCAGCGTGCCGCCCCAGGTTGACCGGGCGCAGATCGTCATTCGTCAGGGCGACAGTGGCGTGGCGATTCTGGAAACCCAGTGGTGGGCCGCCAGCCTGACCGATGAGCTGAAAAGTGCGTTGGTGGATCAACTGGCCAACAGTCATTCCCGGCAGGCCATGTCGTTGCGCGTTGAAGTGCAACGTTTTGACTCGGTGCCCGGGCAATACGCGCTGCTCGACGTGCGCTGGCGCCTGCGCCCCACCAGCGGCGATGAGCGTTCGTCATTGACCTGCCGCACCACCTTGCAGACGCCCGCAGGCCCGAGCATTGACGCCTTGGTGGTGGCTCATCAGAACAACCTCAAGCGCTTCGCCAGGCTGATCAGCCAAACCGCCGACAAGCCACTGAAGGAATGCCCGATCGCGCAGTGATGTCAGGCCAGCAACCCCATCGACTTGGCGCGCGCCACTGCCTGGGTGCGGCGCTCCACGCCCAGTTTGCTGTTGATGTGGCTCGCGTGGGTCTTGACCGTGTGCAGGGAGATGAACAGCTGATTGCTGATTTCCTGGTTCGAACAGCCTTGGGCGATCAGCTGCAGCACCGCCAATTCGCGCACGCTCAAGGTTTCGTGACTGGCTGGGGCCGGAGCGTCGTTAACAACAGGCAGCATCGCCAACAGACTCTGGTTCAGCAAACCGTGCGGGTCTTTGCCCAGTTGCTCACGCAGCCAGTCCGGGTAATTTTCCAGCAGGCGCTGGAAGGGTTGCAGCGCGCCACCGCCGCCGGCCTCAATGGCCTTGGCAAAAATCAACCGCGCCTTGGCCTCCTGGCCGCACTCCAGCAGTAAATGCGTCTGCTGGGTCAGCGCCATCAAGGCAATCATCTGGCGCCCACTGTTATGCGCCTGTTGCGCCAGCTCTTCGAGGCGTAGCAGCGCCGCGTCGGGTTGATGGCGAGTGGCATCCAGTGCGGCCTGTTGCAGCCCGATATGTTGCGGCAAGTGCGGATGAAATTCCGGGGCGGCCGCCGCGTGCTCGCCGTTGTAGGTTTGCCCCAGGCGGGTCAGCCAGGCGTCGGCCAGGTCGGTACGGCCCTGCGCCAGCCACAGTTCGCATTTGATCAGGGTGATCATCGCCAGGTAGTAGATCGGCGGCACGTCCCAGATGTGCATCAAGCGCTCGGCCTCGGCCAGTTCGGCGAAGGCTTTGGGGAAATCGTTGCGCCGCCCTTCGAAGCTGGCGATCACGCAATGCCCGATCAATACGCTGATATCCCGACAGGCACGCGCCTCGTTCAGCCCGGTACGCAAGCGCGCCAAGCCGGCTTCCGGCTGGCAACGCACCAACAGCAAAAAGCCTTCATACAGTGATAACCGCGCGCGTACCGCGTAAAGCCGCTGCGGCGCGAGGCCGTGGAGGCGCTGCAAGCCTTGGCGGACTTCGTCCAGGGAACGCAGGATTTCGCCGCGCGCTTGCAGCACGCGGGCACGGTCGTAATGCGCCAAGGCTTCAAACAATGGGTTGCCAACGCGTTGCGCCAGCTCCAGGGATTCGCGATTCAGGCCACGGGCGCGCCACAAATCGGCGTCGACAATCGCCAGGTTGGACAGGGTCGACAGGCACATCAGGCGTTGGCCGTAGCGCTTGTGCGGCAGGCTCTCCAACGCCTCGCTGCAATAACGCTGAGTCAATTCGCGGTCGCCCCGGCCACGGGCGATGATCCCGCTCAGCGCCAGCCATTGGGCCAGCATCGATTTTTGCGCGGTGGCCGACGGCGCGGGCAGGAAGCGGCTGAGGTAGCCGGACAACTCTTCCGCCGCATCCAGCTGGCACGCCAGGCCCAGGGCCCAGCTGTAGAGCACGATCAGGCGCGGCGTGCTGATCAGCAGGCTGTCGGGCAAGTCCATTTTCCAGCGCAGCAACATGCCGACATTCTGCTCGGCGAGCAGTTGCTCCTCCGACAGGTTCTGCACCAGGTTTGCCGCGACATCAAGGTGGCCGGCGCGTAACGCCTGCTCCACCGCTTCATCGATCAAGCCCTGGGCGTTGAACCAGCGGCAGGCGCGCAAGTGCAGGCTGGCGATCGGCAACGTGGCGCTGCTCGCACGGCGGGTGCGCAGCAAATCGGAAAACAGATGGTGATAACGGAACCAGTGGCCCTGCTCGTCCAGCGGCACTAGAAACACCTGGTGAGACTGCAAATACCGCAGGATTTCTGCGCTGTCATGGGCTTCCCGGACGGCATCGCAAAGTTCGCTGCAAAAACGATCCTGAGGGGCGGTGTCGTACAGGAAGGCTTGAACTTCTGCCGGCAGGCAGTCGATCACCTCTTCCAGCAGGTAATCGCGAATCAGCCCTTCCCCACCGTTCAAGTGCTGCGGCAAGGCGCCTTCACTGCCCGCCTCGGAGAGTGCCAGCAGCCAGAAACGCAGGCCGGCGACCCAGCCTTCACTGCGGCGAATCAGGTTATCCAGCGCCTCGCCGCGCAATGAGCTGCTGTGCCGGTCCAGCACCGCCAGGGACTCGTCGTGGGTCAGGCGCAGGTCTTGTTCATGCAGTTCCAGCAAGTGCCGCGACAGGCGCAGCCGTGCCAGGTGCCAGTCCGGACGCTGGCGGCTGGTGACCAGCACCACCAGCCCATCGGGCAAATGATTGAGAAAAAATTGCAGGCAGCGATCCAGCACAGGGCCTTGGGCCAAGTGGTAGTCATCCAGCACCAGCAATAGAGGCGTCTGTGTGGACAGGTGCTCAGCCAATTCATCCAGCAGCCCATCGAGCCACTCTTCAAAAGCAAAGGGCTGGTGACGCTGACGCATTTTCAGCAGGCCCAGGGATTGGGCACCCAACTGCGGGAAGTATTGCTGCAAGCCGTCGAGCAGACGCTCAAGGAAACGGCCCGGGTCATTGTCTCGCGGGCTCAAGCCCAACCACAGGCTTCGCCAGTGGGCCGGGAGGCTTTGGCAGAACTCCACCGCCAGCGAACTTTTGCCGAACCCCGCCGGGGCACTCACCAGCAACAGTCGCCCGTCCAGGCCGGCGCTCAGCCGTTCACACAGGCGCGGGCGCAGCACGTAGCCGTCAGGCAGCGGTGGCCTGTAGAAGCGTGCTTCCAGCGTCGGAATCACTGCGCTAGCAGGCCCTTGGATTCGGGACAGATCAGTCATCGCCGGGCTCTTGTAGAAGGCTGTTGTCGGCATTGCAGATGTCCGCAGACTAGCGGTAAAAGCGGCGGGATTGTAGATCTTTGCAACAATTGCCTGAAAAAGAACTGCGACAAAAAATATCGCCGCAACCGTCACAAACAAAAATGTGGGAGGCGGCCGGTGTGGGAGCCGGGCTTGCCCGCGATGCAGTCACCTCGGTCTTTCAGAGACCCCGAGGTGATGCAATCGCAGGCAAGCCAGCGCCCACACCGGCCGCCTCCCACATTGGGCGCGGCTGGATCAGATTAGCGAACACCGTCCTGGCGCAACGCCGCAGGCGAGAAGTCAGCGGTGGTGGCGGTGAAGCCAAAGTCATACGCCTGCTTCTCTTCGTTCTTCATGCCCAGCGCCAGGTAGCGGCCGGACTGCAGGTCGTAGAGGGTTTCGAGGGCGTACCACGGTACTTGCTTGTCGTAGTAGTTCTCGGCATGGGCTTCGGCAACGCGCCACAGTTGACCACGGCCATCGTAGTGGTCGATCACTGCCGCTTGCCAGGTGTCTTCGTCGATGAAGAAATCACGCTTGGCGTAGATGTGGCGCTGGCCTTCCTTCAAGGTCGCGACCACGTGCCAGACGCGGCGCAGCTCGTAGCGAGCCAGGTCCTGGTTGATGTGGCCGGCCTTGATGATGTCGGCGTACTTGAGCTTCGGATCATCGATCTTGTAGCTGTTGGAAGCGATGTAGATCTCTTTTTTGCCTTCCAGCTTCCAGTCGTAGCGGTCCGGCGCGCCGTTGTACATGTCGAGGTTGTCGGAGGTGCGCAGGCCGTCGGCGGCAGTGCCCGGGCCGTCATAGGACACTTGCGGTGCCCGACGCACACGGCGCTGGCCAGCGTTGTAGACCCACGCCGAACGCGGCTCTTTAACCTGGTCCAGGGTTTCGTGCACCAGCAGCACGCCACCGGCCAGACGTGCCGGCGCGGTCACTTGCTGCTTGAAGTAGAACAGCACGTTGCCCGGGTTTTTCGGGTCGTAGTCCTTCATCTTGTCGCGGAACACGAACTGGTCGCGGAAGTACACCAGGCTGAACGAGCCGTTGGTTTGTGGCGTGGCCTGGGTTACCAGGCGGGTCACGCTGCCACCGCGATAACGGGTGATGTGGTTCCAGATGACTTCCACGCCGCTTTTCGGGATCGGGAACGGCACAGCCGTCTCGAAGTTTTCCAGGCCGTTGCCGCCGGACACCAGGTTGGTGGTGGTGGCGTTCTTCTTGATGGCGGCGAACACATCCGCAGGCACGGTAGCGCCGCGATGGGTGGCGTAGACCGGCATTTTGAAGGTGTCCGGGTAACGCTTGAACATCGCGTACTGCCCCGGCGCCAGCTTGTCTTTGTACTGCTCGACGTTTTGCGCAGTGATGGTGAACTGCGGTTGTTCGCTGGCATACGGGTTGGCCAGGAAACCACGGGCGTCGACGGCGCCGGCGTTGGTCGGCAGCGGCGACCACTTGGGAATGGTGCCCGCTGCGTTACCGGCCATTTCGGCGCCCATCGGCGTCAGCGTCGTGCCCAGTTTGGCGGCTTCATCCGCCGACACGGCCGCCATGACGTTACTCGCCAATATCGACAGCCCAAGCACACCCACCTGCAACAGATTTTTAGCTATTTTCATGTTCTTGTTCTTCCTGAAATGCATGCATCTGAAAAGAGTGTGCTTAGAAGTTCACGCCGGCGCTCAGAGCGATGAAATCACGGTCATCCACTGTGCTGAACTTGCCGCCAAAGAAGTTGGTGTAGTTCAGGCCCACGGTGTAGGTGTTCTGGTATTCGGCATCGACACCCAGGCTGACGGCCTTGCGGCCCTCTTCAAAGTTGCCGCCGGGGCCAGGCGAGTAGCCTTTGACGTCATGGGACCAGGCCACGTTAGGCTTGAGGTTGACACCGGCAAACACATCCGGGTATTCCCAGATGGCCCGGGCGCGATAGCCCCAGGAGGTGGCGGTGGTGTAGCCGTCGTTGTTGCAGTTGGTGTTCAGGCCAGCCGCATTGGGCAGGCCCGCGCCGTTGGCTGTCGAGTTGTTGAGCGCGGCGCAGAAGCCGCCAGGCAGGTTGCCAGGACCGAAGACCGGATCACGGCCATAACGGGCCACGTTTTTGCTCTCCAGGCCGCCCACATGGGTCACGCCGATTTCACCGACGGTGGTCAGGCGAGTGGCGCCCATCACTTGGTCGAAGAAGTGCGTGAAGGTGGTCTGGAACTGAGTGACTTCCTTACGGTTGTAGCCGTGCAGGTCCTGACCCGGCGAGCCCTTGAGCACCGACGCATTGCCAAAGCCGGGGATCGGCGTAACGCCCGCGTACAGAATGTCAGTGGTGCTCAGTTGCACCGGCGCGTTCGGGCGATAGCTCAACTCACCGCTCCAGGCCGTGCCGGTAGGCAGCGTGGTGGAGAAGCTCAAACCATACAGACGGATATCTTCCGGGTACTCGACGAAGTAGTTCGAGCTACCGGCGACGATCAGCGGACGCAGTGCCGCCAGCGGCCCCAGCGGACGGGTGTACGCCGAGGTGGGTGCGCCGGTCGCACTGAAGATTGGCGCACGGCTGTGGTAGTTCATGAAATAAGCGCCGAACTCGGTGTCCAGCGGCTCGAAGTTGTAGTGCATGGCCACGCCGAACTGGCCGCTGTCGCGTGCATCACGGTCGCCGCCGCGGCGTACCAATACGCCTTCGTTGTTCACATCCACGCCCAGGGCGGTGAGTGTTGGCAAGGCCGCTGCCGGGAGCGTCGAGCGTTTGTTCAGGACGCGCAGGTTGTCACCGCAACCATCGGCGATCACGTCGGGCTGGGAGAAGAACGTACCGCAGTTATCCACCACGGTCTGGTCCCACTCCAACTGGTAGAACGCCTCGGCGGAAAGGTTGTCGGTGAGTGTCTGGGACACGTAGAACATGTTGACCGGAATCAAGCCTTCCTTGATCTCGGCGCCCGGACGACGGAACGCAGACACGTCGATCGGGTTGATCGAGTTGATGCCGCCGCCGATGAAGGTACTTTCGCCCCAGCTCACGACCTGCTTGCCGAACCGCACGTTACCCGGCTGATCAGCGATGGTGTAGTTGTGGTAGATGAAGGCGTCGAGGATCTGCCCGCCGGAGGACTTGGCGCCCTCTTTACGGTTGTCATTGCTGACGTTTTTGAAGTCCAGGTCTTCGTTTTGCAGCGCGAAGTCATACCAGTACTTGCCACGCACAAAGATGCCGGTGTCGCCGTATTTCAATTCAAGGTCATGGATACCCTTGAAGATCTTCGAGAAGGAATCACCCTTGTCAAAGTTCAGGTGCCCGTCATCGGACGTTTGCGATAACCCCTTGCCACCGTTGTTGGCACCGATCAGGTCTTTGTTTCGACCGGCAGTCGACCAGCTCGCCCCCACCGACAGGGATGAGTCAAAGCTGCCTTCGATTTCACCAATGTTGAAACTGACGCCGAATGCGGGCCCGGCGAGCGTAGAAGCGAGACTGACGGCCAGGGGCAATCTTGCCCGGCGCCAGAACTGGTTTACTGAGGTCATCGACGCTACTCCATGTGCATTATTGTTATGGCAGTGAGTTCTTTCTTCTGGATGCGTGTAACGGCCGGAATACAACGATTCCAATGCCGCTCGGCAACCGGGCCCCCATGGCCCGAAGCAGTACATCCTTGAAAAACTCTGGGTGGGACTATAGCCAGCAGGGGGTACCGCTTGATCCCTCTAAAGTGTGATTTGTATCACCAACCCGTCTGCCACAGCCCTTTCGCCACGCCGACGAGAGCCGGCGCGGGAAGGATGGCTGAAAATCTGGAAATCACAAGTGAAGGCGCGAGATAGAGCAGTCCGTGCCCAAAAGGGCACGGTGCGGTGTGTCAGAGGGTGGACAGGAACGTGCTGTTGTTGGCCTGCCATTCGATGATGTCGACACGGATACGTTTTTTGTCGAGTTTTCCTACACTGGTCTTGGGAATTTCAGTAACAACCGCGATCTGGCTCGGAATCGCCCACTTGCTCAAATGGCCCAATTCGACGAAGGGCTTGAGGTGTTCCTTGAGCTCGCGGGCACCTATCACATGGCCATCACGCACCACCAGCAGTGCAAACGGGCGCTCGCCCCACTGCGGGTCGGCGATGCCCACCACCGCTACTTCGCGTACCGCCGGGTGACGGCTGACCAGGTCTTCGAGGGCCAGGGACGAGATCCATTCGCCGCCGGTCTTGATCACATCCTTGATGCGATCGCGAATATCGATCACGCCAAACGCGTCGAGGGTCGCGACGTCGCCAGTGTGCATCCAGCCGCCGGCCCACAGCTCCGCGCCCTTCTGCGGTTCCTTGTAATAACCCTCGGTCAGCCATGGCGCCCGCAGTACCAACTCGCCCTGGGACTCGCCGTCAGCGGGCAGGAAGTTACCGTCGCCGTCGACGATTGCGGCTTCCACCAACGGCCCGGGCACGCCGGCCTTGATGCGGTAGGTGGTGCGTTCGTCTTCGCTGCCGGCCATCAACTCTTCGTTGAGGTGGGCACACGACACCAGCGGCCCGGTCTCGGACATGCCGTACGCAGCCGTCAGTTGAATCCCGCGCGCCTTGGAGGCTTCATACAGCGTGCGATTGAGCGCGCTGCCCCCGATGACGATTTTCCAGCCGCCAAAATCCACGCCTTGGGCGGCCTTGGCATTGAGCACCATTTGCAGGATGGTCGGCACGCAGTGAGAGAAGGTGACCTTTTCCTTGCGCCACAGCTCCACCAGGTATTCCGGGTCGTAGCGGCCGGGGTAGACCTGTTTCAGGCCGAGCATGGTCGCCACGTACGGCAGCCCCCATGCATGCACGTGGAACATCGGCGTGATCGGCATGTACACGTCGTTGGTGCCGAGCAGGCGCACGCTGTCGACGCTGCCCATGATGGTCGCCACGCCAATGGTGTGCAGCACCAACTGACGGTGGGTGAAGTACACGCCCTTGGGGTTGCCGGTGGTTCCGGTGGTGTAGAAGGTGGTGGCGACGGAGTTCTCGTCGAAGTCCTGGAAGTCATACATGGGGCTGGCGGCCGCCAGCAGGGTTTCGTACTCGCCGACCAGGTTGGGCAGCTCGGCGGTCTTGGCGTCAGCGTCGGTGAGCAGCAGGGTCTTGTCGACCGTGGTCAGTTGCCCGGCGATGGCTTGGTAAAGGCCCACAAACTCGCTGTTGACTAGCACAAAGCGGTCCTCGGCGTGGTTCATGGTGTAGAGAATCTGTTCCGGCGACAGGCGCACGTTGATGGTGTGAATCACCGCGCCGATCATCGGGATGGCGAACATGCATTCCAGGTAACGGTGGCTGTCCCAGTCCATCACCGCCACGGTATCACCGGCCTTGACCCCGGCCTCGGTAAGCACATTGGCCAGGCGCGCAACCCGCTCGATCAGGGTCGGGTAGGTGTAGCGCAGCTTGTCGCGGTAGACGATTTCGCGGGTTTTCTCGTAGCGGGCGCCGGACATCAACAGGCGTTTGATCAACAGCGGGTATTGGTACGCGCCTTCGGCGGGCGGGATAACACGGGTCTGCAACATACGAATCCCTTATCTGACTGCACGGTCTTGGCTTGAAGACCTGCACTTTAGAGACGTTATGTGTGAGCTAAATCAGCCAAAGGAATGATTTGCAGAGGCCAGTGGATGCTAGCTTTGAGCCATTATCCTTGGCAGATTGGGGTTGGCAGGTTTGCGATGGAGGTGCTGCGGTGTGTATATCCGTTGCTGCGGTAGCGGCTGGTTATGGTTCCGCTCTTACAGCGGGTCACTTTTGGAAAAGAGCCCGGAATGCCGGCCCAGCCAAAAGTAACCAAAAGGGCTCTTGCCCCTCCACTCGGTGCCTCGCCTAGGCTCGGCATGCCCGCACTCCGGCTTGAATCCGTGGGCCGCCGTGACGGGCCATCCATGGCCCAACACGGCTAACCCG
>NZ_JBARTQ010000324.1:0-6602 GCF_049645325.1 Pseudomonas sp.
AACCAGCTCACCCGTTTGCCGGATGTACTGCGGCAGATGCTTGAACTGGAGCGCCTGTACCTGGCCGGCAACCGTCTGCAACTGACCGAATTCACCCGGGCCACGCTCGCCGGCCTGCGCACGCTGAAAACCCTCAACCTGAGTGATAACCCGCTGCTCGACCCGCCGGATGTCAGTCGCCTGTTTGATTTGCGTGAATTATTCCTGCGCAATTGCCGCCTCACGGAGCTGCCGGTCGGCGTGCAACGGCTGCCCTATCTGGACAACGTCGACCTGCGTGAGAACGACATTGCGTATCTGCCGGACTGGCTCTTTCGCATGCCTCGGCGGTTTACCGAAACTATCAACCTGCGCCTCAACGCGTTGTCCGCCGCCAGCCACCTCGCGGTGAGAACCTATCGCCGCGAGCACGGCATCGGCATGGGCGTGATTGAAGACGACATCGCTCGCCTGACTGAACAACGGGCCAGGGAACTATGGCTGGCGGATGAGCGAGTGGGCGATTACCAGCAGCGCAGCAACCTCTGGAACGGCCTCAGGGATGAGCCTGGCGCCGACGGCTTGTTCAAGCTGCTCGCAGAACTGGGTAGCACCGCCGATGCCCGGCACGTGCGTGAAGACCTCGACCGGCGCGTGTGGAGAGTGCTGGAGCGGGCGGCGGCGGACGCCGAGTTGCGTGAGGAGATATTCCAGCGGGCCGCCACGCCTCTGCACTGTGACGATGCCGCTGCGACGAGTTTCAGCAGCCTGGAAATCCTGGTGGAAATCAACGACGTCACTCGGCTGGTTGAAGGCGGGCAGGCCACCGCGCAACCATTGCTGAAGCTGGCCAAGGGGTTGTTTCGCCTGGAGCAACTGGAGCGCATTGCGCGGCGTCACAGCGACGACAACCCCATGGCCGATCCGCTGGAGGTCAGCCTGGCGTTTCGGACCGGGCTGGTGGACCGTTTTCATCTGCCGGGCCAGCCTTCGCATATGCGGTTTGCGCGCTTGGGCGGCGTCACGCCCGAGGCGCTGACGCTGGCCGAAGCGCAAGTGAAGGTGGCTGAACTGTCGCCCGACCTGCTGAAATACCTGGTGGGCCTGCCGTTCTGGACCGATTACCTGAAGCGCAGTTTCGCCGGCCGCTTCGACGCCATCAACACGCCGTTCGATCAGCGCATGAATGAGGTGTTCGATCAGGGCCTTACCCTGGAGGACGCCGATTATCGCGATCAAATGCACACGATTCTCGATGAGCAAAGGGCCGCAGAAGCGGCCGAGCTCGAGCGCTTGAGTGAATCTGTCATGAAGACCGAGGATTTGGGCCTTTGCGAAATCCTCCAGGCCTGATCAGGTCGGCGTAGCAGCCTTGGCGCGAATCAGCCCGCGCAGCGCGAAACGATTGGGGTGGCAGGCTTGGGCCACGCTGATGGGCACCGGCAACGGCTCGTCAGTGAGCCAGGCGGCGAGCAGCTCGCCGCACAGCGGCGCGGTAATCAGGCCGCGCGAACCATGGCCGCTGTTGATGTACATGCCCGGCAGCCACGGGCAGGGCGTGTCCGGCACTTGGCGTGCGTCTTTGCTGAGCACGGCGTAGGCCTGGGCGAACGCGTCGTGCTCGGCCAGCGGGCCGACAATCGGCAAGTAATCGGGGCTGGTGCACCGGAACGCGGCGCGGCCTTGCAGGTGTTCCAGGGGCAGGGTGTCGGCGCCAAGGCGCTGGCTCAGGTCGAGTGAAATCGCTTGCAGCATCTGCAGGTTGCCCGCGTGTTCGGCGGCAGTGGGCGTCAGGTCGTCACTTTTAAAGTCGAAGCTGGCGCCCAAAGTGTGTTCGCCCAATCGCGCCGGCGCGATGTAGCCTTCGGCGCACACCACGGTCGCCAGCGCCTGGCTGGCCGGGGTTTGCGCCAGGTAGGTGATTTGCCCGCGAATGCGTTTGAGCGGCAAGCCTGCGCTCATCGGGAAACGCTTGATCTCGGCGGCACCGGCCAGCACCACCACGGCGGCGCTGGCCAGCAGCTTATCGCCATCGCGGGCTTGCCATTGGTCGTCGACACGCTGCAACTCAATGGCTTCGCGGTGGGTCAGGACGTCGATCAGCGGGTGCGTTGCTTGCCATTGGCACAGCGCCGGCGGGTTTACCCAGCCGCCCTCCGGGAAATACAGGCCGCCGTGGGCCAGGGTTATTCCCGCCGTGTGTTGCGCCTGGTCCTGGTCCAGCACCTGCAATAACTCCGGGGCGAACGCAGCAGCCAGTTGCGCCTGGCGCTCGGCTTCCTTGGCGTCGAAGGCCAGTTGCAGCACGCCACAGCCGTCCCAGTCGACGCCCCGGTGCAGATGCTCCAACACGCGGCGGGTGTGGCCAAAGCCGCTGAGGATCAATTGCGACAAGGCCGTGCCGTGGGCGGACAGCTTGAGGTACAGCACGCCCTGAGGGTTGCCCGAGGCTTCCTCGGCCAAACCGGCATGGCGCTCCAGCAGACTGACCCGCCAGCCCCGCGCCGCGAGGCTCGCCGCCGTGGCGCAGCCTGCCAGGCCGCCGCCGATCACCAGCGCATGGCGTTCACCGCTGACGGGCGCGGGGCGCGCGAACCAGGGTTTGCCCGGCGCGGGCGCTGGGGTTTGCGCGGGCCAGCCGAGGAACTCACCGCGCAAAATTTCCCATTTGTGGCCGATGCCCGGGGTGCGCTTCATCTTGAACCCCGCCGCGTTGATCAGCCGCCGTACCCAACCGGTACTGGTGAAAGTGCTGATGGTCGAGCCGGGCGCGGCCAGGCGCGCCAGTTCGGCAAACAGCTCGGCGGTCCACATGTCGGGGTTTTTTGCCGGTGCGAAGCCGTCGAGAAACCACGCGTCAATCTGCGCGTCCAGCTGGGGCAGTTGCTCCAGGGCATCGCCGATCAACAGGGTCAAGGTCACACGGCCGTTGTCCAGCACCAGGCGCTGGAAGCCTTGATGGATCGCGCGGTACTGGCCCAGCAGTTGCTCGGCAAAGGGCGCCAGTTCAGGCCAGAGGGCCAGGGCGCGCTGCAGGTCGGCGTGGCTCAGCGGGTACTTTTCCACGCTGACAAAATGCAGGCGCGCGCCGGCCACGGCGTGTTGTTCGAACAGTTGCCAGGCACACAGGAAATTCAGGCCGGTGCCGAACCCGGTCTCGCCGATCACCAAATGCCCGCCCGCCGGCAAAGCGGCAAAACGCGCCTGCAAACGGTTCTGTTCGAGGAACACATAGCGGGTTTCTTCAAGGCCCGACTTGTCGGAAAAATACACATCGTCGAAGACCCGCGAGTGCGGGCGACCTTGGTCGTCCCAGTCGAGCTGGGCGTGGGTTACGGGGTTCATGGGCGGCTCGGCAAAGGCAAGGCGGCCATTCTAGCCGATCAAGGCGCAATGAATTGACCCATGGCAAGCGCGGGTGGAATTTCCTTCCGCGTGTTGTTGCCCAATCCGCTAGTCTTGAGCCATCTTGAAACGGAGCTGCCCATGTTCGAATCCGCCGAAATCGGTCACGCCATCGACAAAGACACCTACGACGCCGAAGTGCCGGCCCTGCGCGAGGCCTTGCTGGAGGTGCAGTACGAGCTGCAACAGCAAAAGCGCTTCCCGGTGATCATCCTGATCAATGGCATCGAGGGCGCCGGCAAGGGCGAGACCGTCAAGCTGCTCAACGAATGGATGGACCCGCGCCTGATCGAAGTGCGCACCTTCGACCAGCAGACCGATGAAGAACTGGCGCGCCCGCCGGCCTGGCGCTACTGGCGGCAACTGCCCGCCAAGGGGCGCATGGGCATTTTCTTCGGCAACTGGTACAGCCAGATGCTGCAAAGCCGTGTGCATGGGCAGATCAAGGACGCGAGCCTGGACCAGGCGATCGCCGGGGCCGAGCGCCTGGAAAAGATGCTCTGCGATGAAGGCGCGTTGATCTTCAAGTTCTGGTTCCACCTCTCCAAGAAACAGATGAAGGCGCGGCTCAAGGCCCTGGCCGACGACCCGCTGCACAGCTGGCGCATCAGCCCGCTGGACTGGCAGCAGTCCGAGACCTACGACAAATTTGTGCATTTCGGTGAGCGCATCTTGCGCCGCACCAGCCGCGACTACGCGCCGTGGCATGTGATCGAAGGCGTGGACGCGCATTACCGCAGCCTCACCGTGGGCAAGATCCTGCTCGAAAGCCTGCAGAACGCCTTGAAAGTGCCCAAGGCCAAGGCCAGTGGCATGAACCCGGCGCCGTTGATTGCGTCGGTGGACAAGAAGGGCCTGCTGGACAGCCTCGACATGACCTTGCGCCTGGACAAGGACGATTACGAAGAACAACTGATCACCGAGCAGGCGCGTTTCTCTGGCCTGATGCGCGATAAACGCATGCGCAAACACGCGCTGGTGACCGTGTTTGAAGGCAACGACGCGGCCGGCAAGGGCGGCGCGATCCGCCGGGTGGCGGCGGCGCTGGACCCGCGCCAGTATCACATCGTGCCGATTGCCGCGCCGAGTGAAGACGAGCGCGCGCAGCCTTACTTGTGGCGGTTTTGGCAGAAGATCCCGGCACGCGGCATGTTCACCGTGTTCGATCGCTCCTGGTATGGCCGCGTACTCGTGGAGCGCATCGAAGGCTTTTGCACCCCGGCGGACTGGATGCGCGCCTATGGCGAGATCAATGACTTTGAAGAGCAACTGCGCGATGCGGGTGTGATCGTGGTCAAGTTCTGGCTGGCGATTGATAAGGACACGCAACTGGAACGCTTCCAGGCCCGCGAGAACATCCCGTTCAAGCGCTTCAAGATCACCGAAGACGACTGGCGCAACCGCGACAAGTGGGACGACTACCGCGCTGCCGTCGGCGACATGGTCGACCGTACCAGCACCGAGGTGTCGCCCTGGACCCTGGTGGAAGCCAACGACAAGCGCTGGGCACGGGTCAAGGTGTTGCGCACCATCAACCTCGCGCTGGAGGAAGCGTTCGCCAAGTCCGACAAGCACGATAAAAAGAAAAAGAAATAAGGCCTGCTGGAAGCCGTCGCTACCCGTGGTGGTGAACACGCTTTCAGCGCGAGCGATGTTCTTGTGGTGAGCGGGCTTGCCCCGCGCCGGGCTGCGAAGCAGCCCTTAGCCGGTCACCGTGATAGTTCAGGCCGTGTGCGGGGCAGGTTTTGGGGCCGCTTCGCGCCCCAGCGCGGGGCAAGCCCGCTCACCACAAAGGCACCAAAAGAGGCGCAACACCTACCCCGAGTCCGCCTCGCTCCCATGCTTTTGTATATGCCGGGTGAATGATCGTCGCGGTTGGGTAAGGCTGGATCTATCCTCGATCCATCTCCCAACAACGACAAGATCGAGGTAGCCCATGCGTGAAGTAGTGATCGTCGACAGCGTGCGAACCGGCCTGGCCAAATCCTTTCGCGGCAAATTCAACCAGACCCGCCCCGATGACATGGCGGCCCATTGCGTCAACGCGCTGCTGACCCGCAATGGCATCGACCCGGCCACGGTGGAAGATTGCATCGTCGGCGCTGGCTCAAACGAAGGTGCGCAGGGCTACAACATCGGGCGCAACGTGGCGGTGCTCTCGCAATTGGGCACCGGCACGGCGGGCATGACCCTCAACCGTTTCTGTTCCTCGGGCTTGCAGGCGATTGCCATTGCGGCCAACCAGATCGCGTCGGGGTGCAGCGATATCATCGTCGCAGGCGGTGTCGAATCCATCAGCCTGACCATGAAAAGCGTCAACACCGACAACCTGATCAACCCGTTGCTCAAGGAACAGGTGCCGGGCATCTACTTCCCCATGGGCCAGACCGCCGAGATCGTTGCGCGGCGCTATAACGTCAGCCGCGAAGAACAAGACCTGTACGCCCTGCAGAGTCAGCAGCGCACCGCCCAGGCCCAGGCCGACGGCTTGTTTGACGATGAGATCGTGCCGATGGCGGTCAAGTACAAGGTCGAGGACAAAAACACCGGCGCGGTGCAGATCCTCGACGGCGTGGTCGACCGCGATGACTGCAACCGCCCGGACACCACGCTGGCCAGCCTGAAAGGGTTGAAGCCGGTATTTGCCGAAGACGGCTCGGTGACGGCGGGCAACTCCTCGCAGCTTTCCGATGGCGCCTCGATGACCCTGGTGATGAGCCTGGAGAAAGCCCTGGCACTGGGGCTCAAGCCCAAGGCGTTTTTCCGCGGCTTCACCGTGGCGGGCTGCGAGCCGGACGAGATGGGCATCGGCCCGGTGTTCTCGGTGCCCAAGTTGCTCAAGGCGCGCGGCCTGCAAGTGGCGGATATCGACCTGTGGGAGCTCAACGAGGCGTTCGCGTCCCAGTGCCTGTATGCGCGTAACCGCCTGGAAATCGAGAATGCCAAATACAACGTCAACGGCGGCTCGATCTCCATCGGGCATCCGTTTGGCATGACCGGTTCGCGGCAAGTCGGGCACCTGGTGCGTGAGTTGCAGCGACGCAACCTGCGTTACGGCATTGTCACCATGTGCGTGGGCGGCGGCATGGGCGCCACGGGGCTGTTCGAAGCCGTGCGCTGAATTCCACCGCAGGAACCGGCTTAAAAATGTGGGAGCTGGCTTGCCTGCGATAGCGCTGTATCAGTCGATTGCTGTGTGACTGACCCACTGCTATCGC
>NZ_JBARTQ010000325.1:0-5397 GCF_049645325.1 Pseudomonas sp.
TCCCACGCTCTGCGTGGGAATGCAGCCCCGGACGCTCCGCGACCTGCCCCAAGTCCGGCGCAAGGTAACGCGGAGCGTCACAGGAGGCGTTACCACGCAGAGCGTGGGAACGATCATCCATCGAAAAGGCGGTTTTATTGCTGCAGGATTTGAGAAACAGTTTTGTGATATCCACTCACAATAAAAGCAAAAAAATGCCCCGATCTCACGACCGGGGCATTTTTTTTGTAACGGTTACAAATCTCAGTGATTAACCGCCCCGCTCGCCCCCAGGCCAGTTTGCGAACGCACAAACTGCGGGAAGTACAGCGCACGCTCTTTCTCTGCCGCCGCCGACTTGTCGGTGATGGAGAAGAACCAGATGCCGACGAACGCAATGATCATCGAGAACAGCGCCGGGTATTCGTACGGGAAGATGGCTTTTTCATGGTGCAGGATCGACACCCAGATGGTCGGGCCCAGGATCATCAGGCCTACGGCACTGATCAAGCCCAGCCAGCCGCCAATCATCGCGCCACGCGTGGTGAGGTTCTTCCAGTACATGGAAAGCAGCAGCACCGGGAAGTTACAGCTGGCGGCAATCGAGAACGCCAGGCCGACCATGAACGCGATGTTCTGGCTTTCGAACAGGATACCCAGGCCGATCGCCAATACACCCAAGGCCACGGTGGTGATCTTCGAGACGCGAATCTCATCCTTTTCGTTGGCCTTGCCTTTCTTGATCACGCTGGCGTACAGGTCATGGGACACCGCCGAAGCACCCGCCAGGGTCAAGCCGGCAACCACTGCCAGGATCGTGGCAAACGCCACGGCCGAGATGAAGCCCAGGAAGATACTTCCGCCCACCGCGTTGGCCAAATGCACCGCCGCCATGTTGTTACCGCCCAGCAAGGCGCCTGCAGCATCCTTGAACGCCGGGTTGGTGCTGACCAGCAGGATCGCGCCAAAACCGATGATAAAGGTCAGGATGTAAAAGTAGCCGATGAAGCCTGTGGCATACAGCACGCTCTTACGCGCTTCCTTGGCGTCGCTGACGGTGAAGAAGCGCATCAGGATGTGCGGCAGACCAGCGGTACCAAACATCAGTGCCAGGCCCAGGGAAAATGCCGAGATCGGATCTTTCACCAAGCCGCCCGGGCTCATGATCGCTTCACCTTTAGGGTGAACCTTGATCGCCTCGGCAAACAGCATGTTGAAATCGAAGTTGACGTGCTTCATCACCATCAGCGCCATGAACGAGGCACCGGACAGCAACAACACGGCCTTGATGATCTGTACCCAGGTGGTCGCCAGCATGCCGCCAAACAGCACGTACATGCACATCAGGATGCCCACCAGGATCACCGCAACGTGGTAGTCCAGGCCAAACAGCAGTTGGATCAGCTTGCCCGCGCCGACCATCTGCGCGATCAGGTAGAACGCCACCACCACCAGCGAACCACAGGCCGAGAGGCTGCGGATCTGGGTTTGCCCCAGGCGGTAGGACGCGACGTCGGCAAAGGTGTACTTGCCCAGGTTGCGCAGGCGCTCGGCGATCAGGAACAGAATGATCGGCCAGCCCACCAGAAAGCCGATCGAGTAGATCAGGCCGTCGTAGCCGGAGGTGAACACCAGCGCGGAAATCCCCAGGAAGGACGCCGCCGACATGTAGTCACCTGCAATCGCCAGGCCGTTCTGGAAACCGGTGATCTTGCCGCCAGCTGCATAGTAGTCGGCGGCCGACTTGTTGCGTTTGGACGCCCAGTAGGTGATGCACAGGGTCGCGCCAACAAAGGCGACGAACATCAGGATTGCTGCGATGTTCAAGGGTTGTTTGTGCACCTCACCGGTCAATGCATCTGCCGCCCAAACCGCGGGGGCAAAGACCGAAGCGCCGAATACAGCCAATAGACGACGGATCATTGCGCAGCCTCCTTGAGAATCGCATTGTTCAGGTCGTCGAATTCGCCATTGGCGCGTCGTACGTAGATAGCCGTGAGGATGAAGGCCGAGACAATCAGGCCGACACCGATCGGGATGCCCCAGGTGATGGATGAGCCTGGGCTCAGTTTAGCCCCCAGCACTTGTGGCCCGTAGGCGATCAACAGGATGAAAGCGGAGTAAAGCCCTAACATGATCGCCGAGAGAATCCAGGCGAACTTTTCTCGTTTACTGACCAGCTCCTTGAAACGCGGGCTGTTTTGAATCGAGAGGTAAATGCTGTCGTTCATTGTTTTTATCCTCGCAGCACAGCTTTTTTATTATTGGAACGTATCCACTGTATGCGGCTGCAGAACAGGTTCCAGACGACCTTAGTATTAGAACGACATTAGGCTTGGCGCCAACTTTGGACTGATTAAATTGACAGCCTTTGCCCCAGAAACGACAAAACCCACCTGACGAAGACGCCAGGCGGGCTTACAAGGTGCTATCTAGAGGCTTCGGTGCTTATTTACCGACCCACTCGGCCACACGCTCAGGGTGCTTGGCGACCCAGTCCTTGGCCGCCGCTTCAGGCTTGGCGCCTTCCTGGATGGCGAGCATGACTTCGCCGATTTCATCCTTGGAGGCCCACTGGAATTTCTTCAGGAAGGCCGCAACTTCCGGCGCTTTCTTCTCCAGGCCCTTGCTGCCGATGCTGTTGACGGTTTCAGCAGCACCATAAATCCCTTTTGGATCGTCCAGGAAACGCAGTTTCCACTTGGCGAACATCCAGTGTGGCACCCAGCCGGTGACCGCGATGGATTCCTGCTTGTCTTCGGCGCGGGTCAGCTCGGCGATCATTGCGGCGCCGGAGCTGGCTTGTAGCTTGTAATCAAGGCCATACGCCTTGATGGCTTCGTCGGTTTTGAGCATCACGCCCGAACCAGCGTCGATGCCGACGATTTTGTTCTTGAAGGTGGTGTCGGTCTTGAGGTCTTCGATGGACTTGGCCTTGACGTACTCCGGCACGATCAGGCCGATCTTCGCATCCTTGAAGTTGGGGCCGTAGTCGACCACCTTGTCCTTGTTCTTGGCCCAGTACTCACCGTGGGTCACGGGCAGCCACGCCGAGAGCATGGCGTCGAGCTTGCCGGTCGCCACGCCCTGCCACATGATCCCGGTGGCGACGGCCTGCAGTTTCACGTCATAACCGAGCTTTTGCTTGATCACTTCCGCCGCCACGTGGGTGGTGGCCACGCTGTCGGACCAGCCATCTACATAACCGATGCTCAGGGTTTTGCTGTCGGCGCTGGCCAGTGTGGAGCTCATCGCAACTACCAGAGTGGCAGCTGCGCCCAAGAGTCGTCGCATCTTCATCGTACTTCCCCGAAAGTGCTGCGCCCGACGGATGCCGAGCGACGTCAACCTAGTTGTTATGGTGGTGCACCGCGCCCCCTTCACGCGCATCGATCCGGCTGCTGCCACATCAGTGGAGTGCTGACGCTTTGATCATCAACCCGCGCAGGCTTGGAACCTGCTCTGACTGCGACCTCAGGTAAGCAAGAAACGACATCACATCGCCAGCAGGACGTTTTGTAGGGCTTGGCGTCAAAATCCCGCCCGAACTTTGCATGTCTAAATTATGCAGCCCCACTGGGACGGGACAAATCCGGGTAAGATGCGCGCCTTTGCTCCTCCAGATAAGCCGACCATGCCCGCGACTGCCCGCTTTCCTGCCCTGCCCTATTTTTTCGCCTTGATCCTTGGCTTGCTTGTCCTTGTCGGCTACTGGTACGGCCTTGGTCGGCCGGTGGTGCTGCCGGATGTCGCGAGTGCCAGCCACAAGATGCAATGCGCGTCCTACACCCCGTTCGACAAGGACCAATCGCCCTTCGACCAGCCCTTCAAGCTGCGCCCCGAGCGCATGGACGCCGACCTTGCCCTGCTGGCGACCCGCTTTGAATGCATCCGCACCTATTCCATGACCGGCCTCGAAGCCTTGCCGGAACTGGCGCGCAAGCATGGGTTGAAGTTGATGATCGGCGCCTGGGTCAGCAGCGATCCGGTGGCGACCGGCATGGAGGTTGACCAGTTGATCGCCTCCGCCAACGCCAACCCTGATGTCGTGACTTCGGTGATCGTCGGCAACGAAGCCTTGCTGCGCAAGGAAGTCACCGCCAAGCAGTTGGTAACGCTGATCCATAAAGTCAAAAGCCAGATCAAGCAGCCGGTCACATATGCCGACGTGTGGGAGTTCTGGCTGAAGCATCCGGAAATCGCCCCGGCAGTAGACTTTTTGACCATCCACCTGCTGCCCTACTGGGAGGATGACCCGTCCGGCATCGACCAGGCGCTCAAGCATGTGGGCGATGTACGCCAGACCTTCGGCAACAAATTCGCGCCTAAAGATGTGCTGATCGGCGAGACCGGCTGGCCCAGTGAAGGCCGCCAGCGCGAAACCGCCGTGCCGAGCCGGGTCAACGAAGCCAAGTTCATGCGCGGTTTTGTCGCCATGGCCGAGGCCAATGGCTGGCACTACAACCTGATCGAAGCCTTCGACCAACCCTGGAAGCGCGCCAGTGAAGGTGCGGTCGGTGGTTACTGGGGGCTGTTTGATGCGGATCGCCAGGACAAGGGCATCCTCGCCGGGCCGGTGACCAATGTGCCTTATTGGCCGCTGTGGCTGGGCGTTGGCGGGATCATCCTGCTGGGCACGCTGGTGCTTGGCGGTCGTGTTCGCAGCACCCGCGCCGCGCTGTTGCTGCCATTGCTCGGTGCAGTGGCCGCCTGCTCCATCGGCACGTGGGCAGAGCTGACTCGCGTCACGGCACGTTTCAACGATGAATGGGTGTGGGCTGGCTTGCTGGTGGCGCTGAACCTGCTGGTGCTGGCCCACGCGGCGTTGGCGTTGAGTGGCCGCGAAGGGTGGCGCGAGCGTGCCTTCAACTGGCTGGAGCAACGTGCTGGCTGGCTGGTCGCAATCGCCGGGTTCGCGGGCGCCGTGATGATGTTGGCGATGGTGTTTGACCCGCGCTATCGCAGCTTTCCGAGTGCGGCGCTCCTGTTGCCGGCGCTGGTTTACCTGGTGCGCCCGGTGACCGGGCCGCGTCGGGAGATCGCGCTGCTGGCCTTTATCATCGGTGCGGGTATTGCGCCGCAACTGTATCGCGAAGGTTTGCTGAACCAGCAGGCCTGGGGCTGGGCCGTTGTCAGTGGGCTGATGGTTGTGGCGTTGTGGCGTTGCCTGCGGGTGCGCAAGGCTTAAGGTCGCTATTGCGTGTGGTTGTTGCGGCGGGGCGAATGAGTACATATCCGTTGTTTGGGTGATCGCTTGTATGGGTTCCGCCCTTACGGCGGGTCACTTTCGAAAAGCGCGAAAGTAACCAAAGCGCTCTTGCCCCTCCACTCGGCACCTCGCTGTGGCTCGGTGTGCCCTCACTCCGGCTTGAATCCGTGGGCCGCCGTGACGGGCCATCCATGGCCCAACACGGCTAA
>NZ_JBARTQ010000326.1:0-10973 GCF_049645325.1 Pseudomonas sp.
CTCCCACATGTGCGCGCGCCCACCCTTTGGAATACGGTCGAATGTGGGAGCGGGCTTGCTCGCGAAGGCAATAGCCCAAACACTGCATCCCCCCAAGGCCGTATAATCGCCGTTTTCCTCCAAGGCACCCTTCCCCGTGGGCAATAAACGCTACAGCTGCATCGGTCTGTATAACCCCAAATCCCCCGAAAACGTCGGCTCGGTGATGCGCGCCGCCGGCTGCTACGGCGTGGCCTCGGTGTTCTACACCGGCGTGCGTTACGAGCGCGCCCGGGATTTCATCACCGACACCAAGAAAGTCCACCACGACATTCCGCTGATCGGCATCGACGACCTGAAAAAGATCCTGCCGCTGGGCTGCATCCCGGTCGCCGTGGAACTGGTGGAAGGCGCCCGCCCGTTGCCCGAATACACCCATCCCGACCGCGCGCTGTACATCTTTGGCCCCGAAGACGGCTCGCTCGACAAAGAGATTCGCGACTGGTGTGAAGACGTGGTGTACATCCCGACCACCGGCTGCATGAACCTCGCCGCCACCGTCAACGTGGTGCTCTACGACCGCCTGGCCAAGGGCAACAACACCCGCTCGGGCCCCAAGTACTGATATTTCGGGAACATCCAGCGCTGGCTGGCAGTCAGCTACATATCACTAGCCCTTGTTGGAGACAGATCATGAGCGACAGCAAAATCCTGCGACCCGTCATCGAGCACGCCCCGTTTGAAACCCAGCCCACCCAGAACGTGCATGGCTGGGAGCGCATCGGCTCGGTGGCCGGTGGTGTAATGATGGTCGGCAAGGGCCTGCGCCGCGGTGGGATTTTCGGCTTGATCCAAGTGGCGATCGGTGGCGTGGCACTGGCGCGCGGTTTCACCGGGCACAGCTCGCTCAAGGACAAGCTCGAACAGGGCCGCCAGGAAATGAACAGCGTGCGCACGAAGATCGAGCGCGCCGGGGAAGAGTTGAAGAACTTGAAGACCAAAGCCGAAGTGGCGGCCGAAAAAGCCACCAAATAATAAACGCCTGAACCCAATCAAAATGTGGGAGCGGGCTTGCTCGCTCCCACATTATTGTTTTGCGTCAGCGCAGTAATTTGCTGTCCAGCACCACCGACGACTCGCCAATGATGCTCTCGGCCAGTTGCACAAACTCAGGCGTGGTGACGCTGTTCGCTCGCATCACCGCCTGCGCCAAATCGTCCAGCGAGCGCTTGTTGTGGGTTTTCACGCGGATCTCGCGGTCCAGCTCCTGCAACAGCACCACCGCACGCGCGACAGTGGGTGCGCTGACCTGCTCGCCGCGTAGCGTGGTGACGTCCTTGCCTTCCCTGGTCAATCGCGCCTGAATCGCCGCGTACCGCTCGTCGGTGATGCCGCCGGCACGCCGCACCAGCTCAATGGCGTAGTACTCCCCCAAGCCTTCACTGATCCAATCGCTGCGCTCGTGGTCGCTGAAGCGGCCGATGGCCTGCACCACCTCGCGGATCAAAGGGCTGCTGCCGTTTTCGCTGACCAGCGGCGTGCGGCTGTTGAGGTAGAGCGAATCGCGCGACGAAAACACGCCACGGCGCATCGGGTCGCTGGCGCCCACCACCAGCAATTTCGCCGGATGACGCGGGAACGCGGCTTCCAC
Source organism: Pseudomonas sp. (assembly GCF_049645325.1). GTDB lineage: Bacteria > Pseudomonadota > Gammaproteobacteria > Pseudomonadales > Pseudomonadaceae > Aquipseudomonas. The sequence continues at coordinate 1,631 of NZ_JBARTQ010000326.1, forward strand.
TTGGGGCCAGACGAAGGTCAGCAACGTCAGCACATCCATGCGGCGCATGGCTTGGCCCTTGGGCGAGGCCACGGTGACTTCCGTCTCGCCCAGGCGCACGCGGCGGCTGCCAAGGGTGCCGGCAAGCATCCAGCCGGTGGGCCGGTCGAACAGGCGGGAGACGTTGTCGATGCGAAATTTATGTTTGCCGATACGCGGCCAAGCGGTTTCGACGCTTTTCCAGCCGGCCGGCAGTTCAAACACCAACCGCGACACCAGCTCGACGCCATCCTGCTGGTCGAGCCGCGCGGTCGGCACCAGGTCTTCGCCACGAAACAGCGCCCAGCTTGGCGTCATCCGTGCTTCGTAGACGCCCGGTTTGCGCGCATGGGTGAGGCGTACGCGGTAGGTCAGGCTGGCCTTGTCGGCGCTGGGTCGCCACAGCCCACGGCTGCCGGTGACTGCCCACTGGCCGTCGGCCTTGAAGTCGCTGTAGTCACCGGCACGGCCCAGGTCAAAGTCCAGGCTGCGCACCGCCGAGCCGTGGGACAGGCTCACGCGGACTTCGGCCTGGTCGCTCTGGGGCAGCAGCTTGACGTGATAGTCCAGGTCGACTTTCTTCGCGCACCAGCCGGGCCCGCTCATCGCCAGCAAGATCAGGCCCGCAGCCAGCTTGGCTCCCACCCTCATACACACTCCTTTTCAGCCCGCGCGGAAGATCAGGTGATCCTCCCAGTCATCTTCGGGCACGCTGCCTTCGGCGAGCATGCGCCCGGACTGGGAAATGCGTTCGTGGTGCACGGCGTCGCGGTCGCCGCAGACCAGGTGGTGCCACAGCGGCAAGTCCTTGCGCTCGCTGACCAGGCGGTAACCGCAGGTCGGCGGCAGCCATTTGAACTGGTCCGCCTGGCCCGGGGTGAGCTGAATGCAGTCGGGCACCGAGTCGCGGCGGTTGGGGTAGTCGGTGCACTGGCAGGTTTTCAGGTCGAGCAGTTTGCAGGCGATGCGCGTGTAATAGACGCTGTTGTCGTCTTCATCCTCAAGCTTTTGCAGGCAGCACAGGCCACAACCGTCGCACAACGACTCCCACTCCTCTTGGTCGAGGTGTTCAAGGGTTTTGCGTATCCAGAAAGGTTCGACTTTGGCGGCCATGGCTCTGCATCAGTATCGGTAGGTGAAAAGGCCGCCAGTCTAGTGCCAGCGGCCCTTGGGGCCAAGCGCTTACGACTGGCGGTGTAACAGCACTTGTCAGTCTAGTGGCCGCGCAGTAGCTTTGAGCGCCGAATTGACGATCAGGAACACTCCATGACCCGCGTTGCCGATTACCCGATTCACACCCAATTCACCGAACGCTGGTCGCCTCGCGCCTTTACCGGCGAGAGCATCCCGCAAGCAACCCTGCTGAGCTTTTTCGAAGCCGCGCGCTGGGCGCCGTCCGCCTACAACTCGCAGCCATGGCGCTTTCTCTACGCACGCCGTGACACGCCGGACTGGGAGCGTTTCCTGGGCCTGTTGAATGAGTTCAACCGTGGCTGGGCGCAGCACGCCTCGGCCCTGGTGATCATCGCCTCGAAAACCGACTTCGTCGCACCGGGCGCCACGGAAGAAACCCCGGCGCTGTGGCACACCTTCGACACGGGCTCGGCCTGGGGCCACCTGGCGCTGCAAGCCAGCCTCAGCGGCTGGCACACCCATGGCATGGCCGGTTTCGATCAGGACCTGACGCGCAAAGAGCTGAAAATTCCAGAAGGCTACGCACTGCACGCGGCCGTCGCCGTGGGCAAATTGGGCGACAAGTCGAGCCTGCCGGAGTACCTGCAAGGGCGTGAAGCGCCAAGCCCGCGCAAGCCGTTGAGCGAGCTGGTGTCGGAAGGTGATTTCAGCCTGTAAGACTTGCGCAGAACCAATGTGGGAGCGGGCCGGCGAAAGCGGCGTATCAGTCAACACAATGAGTGCCTGATACACCGCTATCGCGGGCAAGCCCGCTCTCACATTTTTCCGGCGTTGTATCAGTAACCGCGTTCGAAGCTCACTTCGCCACGCAATTCTTGCTTGGCTTCATACGCCCGCAGGTTCTGCACAAACAACTCCACCATCATGCCCGGTGACGTCGGCGCCGAGCTGTGCCCGGTCAGCAACAGGCCCCAGGCGGTCCAGAACGGATGGCGTTGCGGCAACGGTTCCTGGCGGCACACGTCGATCACCGCGCCGGCCAGGTGCCCTTCTTTCAAGGCTTCGACCAAGTCCGCATCGACCACGGCCACGCCGCGCCCGACGTTGATAAACACCCCGGTCGGCTTGAATTGCTTGAACAGCGCCGCGTCGTACAGGTCATGGGTGTTCGGTGTGTTGGGCAACAGGTTGATCACGTAGTCCACCTCCCCCACCAACCGGCCCAATTGATCCAGCCCGGCGACTTCGATAAACGGCGCCTGCTCGCGCGCAGTGCTGGCGATGCCGTACAGCTTCACGCCAAACGGCAGCAGGAAATCGGCAACGCTCTGGCCGATATCGCCGGTGCCGACGATCAGCGCCTTGCGCCCCGATAGGCTCTGGCCCATGCGGTTGTCCCATTTGCGCTCGACCTGGCTGACCAGCCGCGCGAGCACTTCGCGCTCGTGGCCGAGCATGTAGGTGAGGACAAACTCGGCCATGACCTGGCCAAAAATGCCGACTGCGCGGGTCAGGCGATAGTCACGCGGCAAGCCTTCGGCGAGCAGCGGCGTAATGCCGGCCCAGGTCGATTGCAGCCATTGGGGCTGGTGGCCCTGGCGCAACAACGTGGCAAGCAGGTCGGGCTGGCCCAGCCATACCGGGCAATCGGCCGCCAGGCGCGCCAGTTCGGCCGAGTCGCCGCTGGTCAACACTTCAACGTCCGGGGCCGCTTCGCTCAGCAATTGGGCGTAGAGCGGGTGATCCTGTTCAGCAATCAGAACACGCATGGTTCAAACCTTTCAAAAACAGTGCAGACGGCCGCCCGCATCCTTACGGCCACCGCCCGCTTATACAATTGCATTGAAGTACGTGCCCTGAACCGGGCACTGAACGGTCACATCGGGTCGTTGCGTCGCAGCAGCTCTTCGGGCAAGTGCTCGATGTACTCGTCCTCGGCCGGCGGCATTTGCAGGTGGTAGCCCTGCTTGTCGAGGTTTTCCAGCACCACCGTGATGTCCTCGCGGGACAGCTTGCGCTCGGGCGTCAGCACCATTTCAAACGCGAGATGGGCTTTGCCGAAGGCGGCCATCAAAGGCTCCGGCACGCGTTCCAGGGCATCGCTTTTCAGCACGTAGAGGTACATGCCATCTTTTTTCAGGCTGCGATAGATGGAGCAAATTCGTTTCAAGGCTGTTCTCCGGCAGTGGCCAGGCTGTCGAGCAGCGCCTGGCCCATCAACTCGCGGCGCCAGCCACGCAGCGAGTCTGGCAATTTATAAGGCCCATCGGGGTAGCCGCTTTTGACCAGGGCTTCGAGGGTTTTCTTGCGCAGCATCAGTTCTGGCGCCATGTCCAGGCGTTCTGCTTCGGTTTGGCCATAGGCGCGCAGTTGCTTGATCAGCGTGGCAGCATCCACCGGCAGCGGTTCAGCCACGGCCGGCGGCCATTGGTCCATGGACACGCTGCCGGCGCGCTTGATCAGGTCCAGCAGAAACTGGCCGTCCTGACGCACGGTGCGCGGGTGCATGTCTTCGATCTTGCCCAGCGCAGCGAGGTTATCCGGCTGGGATTTGGCCAGGGGCCACAACGAGTGTTCGCGAATGATGCGGTTGCGTGGCAGGTCACGGGCGCGGGCTTGCTGCTCGCGCCAGGCGCAGATTTCGCGCAGCACGGCGAGTTGCGCGCGGGACAGTTTCCACGCCAGCTTGGCGTCGCGATACACCTCGTGCGGGTCGACCTCGCGGCGCAGGTTGGCCACCAGTTCGGCGCCGTCTTCCAAGACCCAGGCGTACTTGTCATCCGACAGGCGCGGACGCAGTCGGGTGTAGACCTCGGCCAAATGCACCGCATCTTCTGCGGCGTAGCTCACTTGGGTCTCGGACAATGGCCGCTGCAGCCAGTCCGAACGGGTCTCGCCCTTGGGCAATTCGATGTCGAGCACAGCTTGCACCAGGCGCGAGTAGCCCATGGAGAAACCGAGATTCAGGTAAGCCGCCGCCAACTGAGTGTCGAACAACGGCACCGGCAGGCTGCCGGTCAGGCGCAGCAGCACTTCGAGGTCTTCGCTGCAAGCGTGCACCACCTTGATCACCGCCGGGTTTTCCAGCAAGGCGGCCAAGGGTTGCCAGTTGTCGATGGTCAGGGGGTCGATCAGGTAAGCGCGTACGCCATCGCCGATCTGGATCAGCCCGGCAATGGGATAGAAGGTGTCGACCCGCATGAATTCGGTGTCGAGGGCGACGAATGGCAACTGCTGCCATTCGGCGCAATGCTGGCCGAGGCTATCGTTGTCGCAGATCCAGTGAATATCGATGGCCACACGGCTCTCCCTTGAAGAATGGCGCGCAGTATATATCGCGAAAGGGCCTTGCGAGCATCCGCAGTGCACACGCCTTCATGAAAACTCCGACGAGAGATGAAGAATAGTCCGACAGGCGGGAGTTAGCCTCTCTTACGCAGAACGTAAACCCGCCACAGCTTGGAGCCTGGCAGGAATTCCTGCTGGTTCAGGACCTTGAAGCCGGCTTGGCGGAACTCGTCCTCCATGGGGGTGCGGGAGCTGACCGAGACAATTACCGTGTCCCGGCTGACCCGATGAAACTCGCGCAGCAACATCAACCGCACCTCCATGCTCGGTACATGGCGAAACAATTCCAGGCAGAAAATGCAGTCCACCGCATTCGCCGACAAGCCGATCGAAAACGCCGAGCCCTGGAAGGTTTTGACCCGTTTGAGCAACGACGCCGGGTGATGGGTGAGCGCGTGGTCGAGCATGTCCTGGGAGTTGTCCGAGGCCAGGATGACCCGGTTGACGTGTTCGGCCAACACCGGCCAGAAACGCCCCGAGCCACAGGCCAGGTCGAGGATCAGCCCCGGCTCGCCTGCCACCTTCAGCGCCTGGCGCACCAACCGTTCATCGCGCCAGGCACCCAGACGCTTGAGCAGTGCTGGCGGGCGCGTGTCGCCGCAGACCCTGGCATGCTCGCGGTCGCAGCGCTCGGCATATTCAATCTCGATAGAGGAAGGCGGTTGTGACGACATCACGGGCTCATGTGAGTGGAACGGTAGTGAATGACCTTGATCCGCAGCTTAACCCCCGCAACGTGAAAAAAAGGTTGAAGCCCCCACTGCGTAAAAAGGAGGGCGCCGGGCATGCCCGGCGCCCAGCGTTGATCAGGCCTGATGCAGGTACCAACGCCAATCCTGCTCGCCGACTTCACCCATGAACTGGCGGTATTCGGCGCGTTTCACCGCCAGGTACACACCCAGGAACTCGCTGCCAAAGGCGTCCCGCGCCCAACTTGAGCCTTCCAGCGCGCGCAAGGTGGTGAGCCAGTCGGTGGGCAGCAATTCCTTGGCCTGGGCATAACCATTGCCCTCCACCGGCGCGCCGGGGTCGCGCTGTTCACGGATGCCGCGGTGAATGCCGGCCAGGATCGCGGCGGCGGCCAGGTAAGGGTTGGCGTCGGCGCCGCAGATACGGTGTTCGATGTGCCGCGAGTTCGCCGGGCCACCCGGCACGCGCAGGCTGACGGTGCGATTGTCTACGCCCCAGGTCGCCGCCAGCGGTGCGTAACTGTTGGTCTGGAAACGGCGGTAGGAGTTGGCGTTGGGGCAAAACATCAGCAACGAATCGAGCAAGGTGCTGAGCATGCCGCCCACGGCCTGGCGCAGCAGCGGTGTGCCGTCAGCGGCTTCGCTGGCGAACAGGTTATTGCCCTCGGCGTCCGCCAGGCTGACGTGCATGTGCATGCCGGTGCCTGCCAGGTCGTCGAAGGGTTTGGCCATGAAACAGGCGGTCATGCCGTGCTTGTGGGCCACGCCCTTGACCAGGCGCTTGTAGCGCACCGCTTCGTCCATGGCTTGCAGCGCGTCGGCGCGGTGTTCGAGGGTAATTTCCACCTGGCCCGGGGCGTATTCGGAGATCGCTGTGCGCGCCGGGATGCCTTGCAGTTTGCAGGCGCTGTAAAGGTCGGCGAGGAACGGCTCGATTTGCTCCAGCTCACGCAGACCATAGACCTGGGTGGAACGTGGGCGATTGCCGTCGACATCCCGCGCCGGTTGCGGGCGACCGTTGCTGTCGGGCTTTTGATCGAGAAGGTAGAACTCCAGCTCCGCCGCCATCACCGGGTAGTAACCGTCCGCCTTGAGCCCGTCGATCACCCTTTCGAGCAAATGCCGGGGATCGGCCACGGTGGCGGGCAGGCCCTCGGTGGGGTGCATGCTGACCTGCACCGCCGCCGTCGGGATCAGGCGCCACGGCATGCGCTGCAGGCTGCCGCTGACCGGGTAGGCACGGCAGTCGATATCACCGACTTCCCACACCAGCCCGGAATTTTCCACGTCATCGCCATTGATGGTCAGGCCAAGAATGGTGCTGGGCAACGGCCGGCCGCTTTCATACACCGCCAGCAACTCATCGCGGTGCAACAGCTTGCCGCGCGGTACGCCGTTGTTGTCGAGGATAAACAGCTCGAACATCTCGATGTCCGGGTTCTGATCAAGGAATGCGTGGGCTTCGTGCAGGCTGGCAAAAACACTCATGGGAATTCTCATACGTTTGCGTCAGGCAGGCGCACAGGCGCTGCCGGGCAGATGCGCACAGGTGCGCGTCATCCATGGGGTAGATCAACGTAGGAGAAAGGTATCTGGTGGGCGTGCGTGTCGGCAGTGAAACAGGGCCCAGAAGGCCAGCTCGGAGGGTAGCGCCTCGACATCGGCCGGACGGCTCGGCGCAAAGGCGCCAGGCAGTGTCACGGGGTGAGTGTCGGGGGAACCGTCCATGCAGGCATCACAGTGATGTAGATGCCCGGCAGCGTCACATGCCCGCAAAGGTTGTTCAATTCAGGGTTGGCGGAGTTTGGTTGCAGCCTGGCTAAACAATTGCCATCCCCGCGCTTAGCTGGAAATAATAGCCGCCCCGATCATGCCCCCAAGGACTCGACCGCATGAAAGCTCCCCTGGCCTTCTGTTTATTGGCAAGCCTGGCCACCCAAGCCCTGGCCGACTCGCGCCTCGACGACGTGCTGCAGCGCGGCACCCTCACCGTCTGCACCACGGGCGACTACACCCCCTACTCCGCCCTGCGCGCCGATGGCCGCTATGAAGGCATCGATATCGCCATGGCCGAGTCCCTGGCCAAGAGCCTCAACGCCAAGATCCAGTGGGTGCCCACCACCTGGAAAAGCCTGATGCCGGACTTCCTCGCTCAACGCTGCGACATTGCCGTGGGCGGTATTTCCGTGTCGCTGGAACGCCAGAAAAAAGCCTTCTTCAGCCAGCCGCTCGGGGTCGATGGCAAAATTGCGCTGGTGCGCTGCGCCGATGTGCAACGCTACCAGAGCGTCGAACAGATCAACCGGCCCGAGGTGCGCGTGATCGAGCCGGCCGGCGGCACCAACGAAGTATTCGCCCGCGCCCACCTGGGCCAGGCGCAAATCCGCCTGCACGACAACGTGACCATCTTCGACGAACTGCTGGCAGGCAAGGCCGACGTGATGATCACCGACGCCAGCGAAGCGCGTTACCAGCAAAAACAGAAACCCGGGCTGTGTGCGGTCAACCCGGACCGGCAGATGCAATACAGCGAAAAAGCCTTCCTGCTGCCCCGCGATGACGTGGCCTGGAAAAGCTATGTCGACCAATGGTTGCACCTGACCGTCGCCACTGGCGTTTACGACGGCATCGTCAACCAATGGCTGGCGGCGCCCTGAGCCACAGCGTCTACGCTGTTGTCACATCAATAAGAACGAGGGACGGGTCATGAAGGGACTGCTCCGACTCACTTGGCTGCTGCTGTTGTGTTTCAGCCAGGTGCACGCGGCCACCGCGCAAGAGGAAGATGCTGCGGCCGCCAAGGCGCTGCTGGAAAAAGCCCTGGCGTATTACCAGAGCAACGGCGACAAGGCCTTCGCGGCCTTCAGCCGCCAGGGCGAGTTTGTCGACCATGACCGTTATGTGTTTGTGGTAGACACCCAGGGCGTGCTGCTGGCGAGCGGCGGCCCCTCCTCCGCGCTGATCGGCCGCGATGTGTCCGAAGTGCTCGGGCCGGATTTGCGCCAGTCGTTCAAGGACGCGCTGAAGGTACCGGATGGCCAGGGCATTCAGCAGGCGGACTATCGCTGGCAGAACTGGAATGACGGCAAGGTAGAACACAAGCATGTGTTTTATCAGCGCGTGGGCGAGCGGATTCTGGCCGTGGGGTATTACTTGCCACGGGCCACGCCGGAACAGGCGCGGGCCTTGCGCAACAAAGCGGCGAACGCCTTGGTGAAGGATGAAGCGGGGACGTTGAAGGCGATCAATTCGTTGCAGGGCGGGTTCCTGCAGGATGACCTGTATGTGTTTGTGGTGGACCTGAAGACGGGCCGCTATGTGGCACATGGGACGGACTTGCGCTTGGTGAACACGGATTTTGCCAAGGTCAAGGACCCGGACGGGAAGCCCGTGGGGGAGCCGATTCTCAAGATCATGGCTGAGCAGGATCAGGGTGAGTACACGTATCGCTGGAAGAACCCGGTGACGGATCGGGTTGAGAACAAGCACGCTTATTTGCGTAGGGCGGGGGGGTTTATGGTGGCCGTGGGGTATTACAGTCCTTGAGATTGTTGGGGGGTTTATCCGTTTTTGTTGTTATGGCTGCTATTGGTTCCGCTCTTACAGCGGCTCACTTTTGGTGGAGCGCAAAAGTAAGCAAAACGCTCTAGCCCCTCCACTCGGCACCTCGCTGTGGCTCGGTGTGCCCTCACTCCGGCTTGAATCCGTGGGCCGCCGTGACGGGCCATCCATGGCCCAACACGGCTAACCCGGCTCCTGCCGGGTTACCCACGGATTCAAGCCTGCGTGCGGCCATCGTGGTTAACGGGGCGCCTCAGATCAAGATCACAAGCAGGATCAAGATCAAGATCTACAGCACGGCGGCCTGAAAGCCGACCTGAGTGGTTGAAGCAACAGCCAGGTCAAGAGCAGAAGCAGATCTGCTTTTCTGTGGGAGCTGGCTTGCCTGCGATGGCATCAACTGTGTATGCCTGATGTACCGAGGTGCCTGCATCGCAGCGGTGCGGCGACCCGACAAGCCAACTCCCACAGAAGAGCAGCTCTGCGGTGTGGCAGCGAGCTGATATCTGAAGCCGAACCGGATAAAAAATGTGGGAGCGGGCTTGCTCGCGAAGGCGGTGGATCAGCTGATGAATCTGTTGACTGACACACCG
>NZ_JBARTQ010000327.1:0-3986 GCF_049645325.1 Pseudomonas sp.
GGCCAGGTTGGGTGCTGCTGGGGCCGATCACCGGTTCGTGATCGGGGAGGTAACCTTCGGTGCCGCTCCAGGTGCGGATCGCCTGGGCACCCTTGAGAAACGGGTACAGCTCGCCGGCATTGCGCAGGATCTCCAGCACCGCTGCCTGCCCCGGTCGGGCTTGCAACGGGCCGAGGGCAAAGCCGCGACCGCCACCGAGAATGCAGTTGCCCCGGGCGACTTGCCGCGCGTAAATCCCGCCGCCTTCGACGCCGGTGCTCACGTTCATCACCACTGGCAAGGGCTCGGTGACCAGCATGGCCGGGTGCGCCGAGGTGATCGGCACCGGTTCGCCAAACTGCTCGGCCACGCTGCCGGCCCAGGCGCCTGCGCAGTTCAGCAACCAGGGCGCTTGCAGGTGCAGGCCGTTGGCGCAATGCACCTGGAACCGCTGGCCGTCATGTTCGATTCGAATCACTTCGGATTGCTCGTGTACCGCTGCGCCCAAGCGCTGCGCGGCGCGGGCGAAAGCGGGCGAGACCAGGCGCGGGTTGGCGTGCCCGTCTTCGGGGCACAGCGAAGCGCCTACCGCGATATCTCCAACCCAAGGGAAACGTGCGCGCAATTCGGCGTAATCCAGCAGTTGCAAGCCCAGGCCAAAACCACGGGTGTGTTCGGCATAGGCCTGCAGCGCGGCAAAATCCGCAGGGCTGCGCGCCAGTTTCAGATGCCCGGAGCGCACGTATTCGCCGTCGATGCCGATCAGCCCTGGCAAGTCAGCCCACAACGCATGGGCGCGCTGCGACAACGGCAGTTGGTGTAAAGGGCGCCCCTGGCGGCGCACGCCGCCATAGTTGACGCCGCTGGAGTGCGAGCCGCAAAAATCCCGTTCCACCAGCGCCACACGCTGGCCTTTGTGCGCGAGCATCAAGGCTGCGGAGGCGCCGACAATCCCGCCGCCCAATACGATGACGTCGATCATGGCTGCACCTCTACGCCAAACGGCAGCGGCTTGATCGGTGCCTGGCCGCGCAGGCGGCCGACCTCTTCAATGCTGCGGCCGCTGCGCTCGGCGATGACTTCCGCCGCGGCCAGCCCGCACATGCGCCCCTGGCAACGGCCCATGCCGACGCGGCAATGGGCCTTGACCCGGTTGATTTCCCAGTGGCCTTCATCCACCACTGCGCGCACATCGCCGACGCTGACTTCTTCGCAGCGGCACAGGATCAACGCATCCGGTGCCTGAGCGGCCCATTGCTCCGGGAAGGGGAAAGCGATTTCCAGGCCATGGCGAAAGCGCTGGATGCCTGCCAGTTGCTGTTCCAGCACGCCAGCGCGACGCTGATCGATGGCCAGGCCCGAATCTTCCAGCAGCGCCAACGCGGCGCGTTCACCGGCCATTTGCGCGGCATCGGCGCCCATGATTCCAGCGCCGTCGCCCGCCAGGTAAACACCGTCGACGCTGCTGCGCCCGGCGCTGTCGCGTTGCGGCAGCCAGGCGCGGTTCAAACTGCTCCAGACAAATTCACAGCCAAGCAAATCCGCCAGTTGTGTCTCGCTGCGCAGGGCGTGGGCGAAGGCGACGGCATCGCACTCTAGTGCGTTCTCAGCCCAGCGAATGCCTGTGACCCTTTGTTCGCCGTCGATCTGAGTGAGCGTTGCGCCCTGATGCACGGGCACTCCATGCGCGGTCAGCCAGGCGCGGTAATACAGGCCCTTGGCCAAGGTTGCCGATTGCCCGAGCAATGCGGGCAAGGCGCGGCACTGGGCGCTGAACGGCGCGCTGTCGAGCACCGCGACCACCTTGGCCCCGGCCTTGGCGTATTGATACGCCACCAGGTACAGCAACGGTCCGCTGCCGCAGAACGCTACGCGCTCACCGATGGCGCAGCCCTGATACTTCAAGGCGATTTGCGCCGCACCCAGGCTGTACACACCGGGCAACGTCCAGCCCGCAACAGGCAAGATGCGGTCGGTGGCGCCCGTGGCGACAATGATCTGCGCGTAATCCAGGCTTTCGGCGCGGCCATTATTGAGCAGGTCGAGGCGTCCGTCCTCGGCGTTCCACACCAGGGTTTCGGGCCGGTAATCAATCAAGGGCGCCAGCGCATCCAGGGTGCGATGCACGGCTTCGGCCTTGCTTGCTTCAAATCCGTAGACCTGCTTGGCCGTGCGTTGAAAACCCACTGGCTGGCGGCGATAAATCTGCCCGCCACCGCGCAGGCTCTCGTCCACCAGGCAAGGCTTGATGCCATGCTCGAGCAGCGTACGCGCCGCGCTGATCCCGGCCGGGCCTGCGCCCACAATCACCACCGGCTTCATGGCTGACGCCCCGGGTCGCGGCTGATAGCCTGGCCTTCTTCCAGCAGGGTTGAGCAGGCGCGCACGCGGCGCCCGTCCTGCAGGCTTACCCAGCAATCCTGGCAAGCGCCCATCAGGCAGAAACCGGCCCGCCGTTCGGCACTGAAATCGCTGCCGCGCAGGTGATCGGCGCAGGTCAGCACGGCGGTCAGCAGGGTGTCGCCGAGCAAGCCGCTGGCCGGTTGGCCGTCCAGGGTGAAGGCCACGGCAGGGCGCTCGGTCTCGGCCAGGCGTTTGAACAAGGCCATCAATGTTTCCCCACCAGTACACGGTCCAGGCCATACACCCGGTCGAGCAGAATCATGGTCGCCGCCGTCAGCGCAATCACCAGCGCCGAGACGGCCGCCATCATCGGGTCGATGGACTCGGTGGCGTACACATACATGCGCACCGGCAGGGTTTGCGTGGCCGGTGAGCTGACAAAGATCGACAGGGTGACTTCATCGAAACTGTTGATGAACGCCAGCAACCAGCCCCCCGCGACGCCGGGCAGAATCATCGGCAGGGTGATCCGGCGAAACAGCGTAAAACGGCCGGCGCCCAGGGATTCCGCTGCCTGCTCGGCGCTGCGGTCAATGCCGATAGCCGCCGCCAACACCAGGCGCAGCACATATGGAGTGATGATCACCACGTGCGCCAGCATCAGCCAGGTGAAGCTGCCATTGACCCCCATCAGCGCGAACAGGCGCAGCATCGCCACGCCCAGCACCAGGTGCGGGATGATGATCGGCGACAGAAACAACGTGCTGAAAAAGTTGCGCCCCGGGAACTGGTACCGGCTGATTGCCAAGGCCGCTGGCACCGCAATCAACGTCGCCAGGCTGGCGGCGGTAAAGGCCAGGATCAGGCTGTTATAGAACGCCTGGATAAAGTCGGCACGCTCAAACACCGCGCGAAACCAGCGCAGGGAGAAACCCGACGTCGGCAGGCTCAAGGTGTTTTCCGGGGTGAAGGCCACCAGGCACACCACCACCAGCGGCGCCATCATGAACAGCACCACCAAACCGTGGAAACCCAGGGCCAAAGGACCGTTTCTGGACATGCGCTTAAACCCCCAAGGACTTTTTGTAACGGCCTTCGACCATGCGGTTCCAGCTCAGCATGATCAGCAGATTGACCAACAGCAGCACCACCGCAATGGTCGCGCCCATGGGCCAGTTGAGTTCCGAGAGGTACTGGTCGTACACCACGGTGGCGACCATTTTCAGGCGTCGTCCGCCCAGCAGGCCGGGGATTGCAAACGAACTGGCCGCGAGGCCGAACACGATCAAGGTGCCGGATAGCACGCCGGGCATCACCTGGGGCAAGACGATCTGGCGCATCACTGTGGCCTGGCTCGCACCCAGTGACAACGCCGCCTGTTCAGCCGACGGGTCGAGCTTTTGCAGCGAGGTCCACACCGGAATGATCATGAACGGCAGCATCACGTGCACCAGGGCGATCACCACGGCGAACGGCGTGTACAGCAGTTTTACCGGACGCCCGCCAAGGGCCTGGATCACCTGGTTGACCAGGCCGTCGGCGCCCAGCAACAGGCTCCAGCCAAAGGCGCGCACCACCACCGAGATCAATAGCGGCGTCAGGATCAGAATCAGGAAGATCGAGCGCCACGGCGTGCCCATGCGGCTGAGGATGTAGGCCTCCGG
>NZ_JBARTQ010000328.1:0-6103 GCF_049645325.1 Pseudomonas sp.
CGTCAAACTCAGTTGATCCTGGGGTGCGCCGTGCTCTTCAAAGGGCAGGGCGCACTTCACCTGTGGCGTTGAAAATCTTGTATCGATCGCGCCATGGTTTCCTTTCAGGAGATAAATCCATTGATTCTTATCACCTCGGCCAACGGTAACCAGGGCAAACGGCTGGTGCCCAAACTGCTCGCGTCCGGCCATCCAATACGGGCATGCGTCAGATCCGAATCCTCCGCTGAGCAACTGCATAGGCTCGGCGTACACCAAGTGCTGGTAGGCGATCTCGCCGATCCGGCGTTTATTGCCCAGGCCATGAAGGGCGTCAAAAGCGTGTACCACATCGGCCCGACGCTGCATCACGACGAACGCGCGATGGGCTTCGCCATGATTGATGCCGCCAGAGCAGAGGGTATCGAGCACTTCGTGTTCAGTTCTGTGCTGCACGCGATCGCCAGCGACTTGATCCAGCACGAAATCAAGCGCGACATTGAAGAGCACCTGCTGTCTTCCGGGCTCGAATACACCATTCTGCAACCCGCCAATTACATGCTGCCAACACGATTGAAAGCCGTGTTCGAGGAAGGCGTGTTCCGCTTGGCGTGGTCGCTGGACAGACGCCAGTCGATGGTCGATCTGGAAGACTTTACCGACGTGGTTGCGTTGGTGCTGTCTGACCGCGAGCGTCACGGCGGGGCAACCTACGAGTTGGTCGGCCCCGGACGTTTCACCGCGCATGAGATTGGTGCGGTTGCTTCGAAAGTGGTGGGTCGCGAGATCAAGGTCGAGCGCTTCGACGTCGAGGTGTTTGTCCGCGAACGTTTCGGTAATCTTGAGCCCGAAGCGCTTGCGCATATGTTGCGGATGAACCTGGCGATCGCCAGGCATTACAGCAACCACGACTTCGTCGGTAATTCCAATGTGCTGTCCTTTCTGCTGGGCCGCGCGCCGACGACGTTCGAAACGTTTGTCCGCAGGGAATACGCATGTTTCAAGGAAGGTCTGAAAATCCTTTCCGATTGAAGCTCCCAGCGTATTTCTGTTCCCTGAGCCGCTCGTGCAATGCGACGGCTCACGTGTAAATCCAAGGCTATTAGCGTTTCAACTGACTCCCATCTTTATTGGCCATTGGCCGAGCCGCACGCCTACGCGATAGGCTCCAAACGTTAGAAATGCAGCGCCTCTGAATCCAAAAAAACAACAACAAGAAGCCCCCATATGCTCAGTTTTCCTTGGTGTTCTCTGCCGTTTCCGTTCGGCTTCGGATTTGCCTCGCCAGCGTGCCAAGGTGCGTTCCGATGATGGGCCGCGCACTCGGCAATCTGTCGGTTGGCAGCAAGCTGTGGCTGGGTTTTGGCTTGGTGTTGTTGTCCACATTGGCCGTAGCAGCGACAGCGTTTTACGCCTTCAACGTACTCGAAACCCGCACCAGGAAGATGAACGATGTCGCCGCCGTTGAATCGTTGATTCTGCAAGCGCAGGTCGCGGTCAAGGCTTTCGGCCTGAACCTGGCCGAGGACGAAGCCAACAAGGTCGCCGGGCTTACCGCCGAGCTGGTTGCGTTGCTGGAAAAAACGCAAATGGACAGCGGGCAGGGAGCCTCCAAAGAAGCTACCCGCCATTATCTCTCCCAGTTCGAACGGTATGCCCAGGCCCAGCGCGATGCCCGCGAGGCTCGCCTGCGCATGCAGCAACTGGCTCAAGTGGTGGGTGAACGTTTCACCGTAGTAATGCTCGATCAACTCGACGCGGTCAACCTGCTGGCTTCGCGGGCCCAGCCGGCGGACCCGGTACGTATGTTGCAACTGGAACAAGCCTCCACGCTGCGCGACAAACTGGCGAACCTGCGTGACAGCGAACTCTATTTCACCCTGCAAGGCAGTACCGAAGATCACAACGCCTGGGAAGCGCGGGTCATTGAACTGCGCTCTTACATGGAAAATCTCGAACTGCGCCTCGAAGGCTCCGAGCGCGAATCGCTGACCCAGGCCCGTACAGCGTTGGATGAATACCGCGCCGCGTTCAATGGTTACGCCGCGAGCCGTGAGCAAACCAGCGACAGCGAGGGGGCAATGAACGGCGCCGCTGAGAAAGTCAGTCAATTGCTCAGTGAAGTTCGCGCCACACAGGTTCAAGCCTCGCAGGCGATGGAGCAGCGGGTATCGCGGCTTTTGGCGGGAATGGTGTTGTTGGCGCTCGCCCTTGGCGTCGGCGCGAGTTTGTTGATTCGTCACTTGATCCTGCAACCGCTGCGCCAGGCGGTTGAGTTGACTCGCCGCGTAGCGTCGGGCGATCTCAGCGCCCAGATCGATGCCGCCGGACGCCGTGATGAGCTGGGCCAGTTGCTCGGCAGCGTCGGCGTCATGCTGGAAAGTTTACGTGGGCTGATTGGCCGGATTGGCCAGGGCGTCGGGCAATTGAACCACGCCGCCGACAGTCTGGCGCAGGTCACCGAGCGCACGCGTCAAGGCGTCGACTCGCAGCGTGAAGAAACCGAACTGGCGGCCGCCGCGATGCAACAGATGGCCGCAACGGCCCAGGACGTTGCGCGCAATGCCAGTCAGACCCGCCATGCCGTCGAACAGGCCAATGATCAGGCGCGCAAAGGTGAAGCACTGGTGCATCAGGCGACCAGCAAGATCGGTCACCTGGCCGAAGAAATGAGCGGTTGTTCCGACGCCATGGGCTCGCTACTCAACGAAAGCGCAGCGATCGGCAAGGTGCTCGACGTGATCAGTGCCCTGGCCGGGCAGACCAATCTGCTCGCCCTCAATGCAGCGATTGAAGCAGCACGGGCCGGCGAAAACGGTCGTGGTTTTGCTGTGGTCGCAGACGAGGTACGCAACCTGGCCCGGCGCACGCAAACCTCCACTGACGACATCGCCGCCATCATTCAACAGTTGCGAATCGTCGCTGAACACGCCGCCAGCCGCTTGCAGGGCAGTCAAACGCTGACCGGCGAAAGCGTGGTGCTCGCCGCGCAAGCGTCACAAGCGCTGCAGGAAATCGCGGCGGCGGTGTCGACGGTCGAGCAGATGAGTCAGCAGATCGCGGCGGCGGCCGAACAGCAAAACGCCGTGGCCGAGCAGGTCGGTGAAAGCATGCAACGGGTGCGTGCGGTGTCTGAACAAAGCACTGCGGCCAGCGGCTTGCTCGACGCTTCGGTGCGCGGCCTGGAACAGGTGGGCGGCGCGCTCAACGCAGCTGTTGGTGGGTTTCGCACGGTGTCTTGAAACAGGTTCATTTGCAGTCATGAGGCTGAGTACGGCGGCACGTTCTGTCGGTTCATCTCTAAGCAAACAACAACAAGAGTGGAGGCAGATATGAGTTCGCTAAATGAAAATTCGATCCCTGGGTCGTTGGCTTCACTGGACAGCGACCGGGATGAAACGCAGGAGTGGCTTGAGTCGCTGGAAGCCGTCGTGCGCGATGGCGGCTCCGAGCGCGGCCAGTTTCTGCTCAAACAGTTAGAGCAACACGCAAGAGCACTTGGCATCACCTCGCATGTGCACCCGTACTCGGCGTATCGGAACACAATTCCGATTGAACGGCAGGGTCCCTACCCGGGGGACCTTGCTGTCGAGGAACGGATCACGTCGATCATTCGCTGGAATGCATTGGCCATGGTGGTGCGCGCCAATCAGGCCTACGGGGATCTGGGTGGGCATATCGCAAGTTATGCGTCCGCCGCAGAAATCTTCGAGGTCGGTTTCAACCATTTCTTCCGTGCCCGCGACGAAAGTCACGGCGGCGACCTGGTGTTTTATCAGCCGCACTCGGCACCGGGTGTCTACGCCCGGGCGTTCCTGGAAGGCAGGCTATCCGAGGAACAACTGGCCAACTATCGACAGGAAGTCGGCGGCAACGGCTTGAGTTCCTACCCACACCCTTGGTTGATGCCGGACTTCTGGCAGTTCCCGACCGGGTCGATGGGCATTGGTCCGATCAGTGCGGTTTATCAAGCACGCTACATGCGCTATCTCGAACACCGCAATCTGGCCGAAACCGCCGACCGGCATGTGTGGGGCGTGTTTGGTGACGGTGAGATGGACGAGCCTGAATCGATCGCCGGGCTCACGCTCGCGGCGCGGGAAAAACTCGACAACCTGACCTTTATCGTCAACTGCAACTTGCAGCGTCTGGACGGACCGGTGCGTGGCAACGGTCAGGTCATTCAAGAACTCGAAGCGTTGTTCACGGGCGCCGGCTGGAATGTAGTCAAAGTCATTTGGGGCTCGGACTGGGACCCGTTGTTTTCCCGGGACACCAACAACGCCTTGTTGCAACGCTTTGCCCAGACCGTCGACGGTCAATATCAGACGCTCGGTTCCAAGGACGGCGCCTACAACTTGCTGCACTTTTTCCAGCAGGATCCAGAGATCAAGGAATTGGTCTCGCACATGTCCGATGCCGAAATCGATGCGCTGAAGCGCGGCGGTCACGATTTCCGCAAGCTGCACGCAGCGTTCGCCGCAGCCAAAGCGCACAAGGGCCGGCCAACCGTGATCCTCGCCAAAACCAAAAAAGGTTACGGCATGGGCGGCGCCGGCGAATCGCGGATGACCTCGCACCAGGCCAAGAAGCTCGATATCGATGCGCTGAAGGCGTTCCGTGACCGTTTCGCGCTGCCACTCTCGGACGATGATGTCGCGCAACTGCGCTTCTATCGCCCGGCCGAAGACAGTCAGGAAATGCGTTATCTGCGTGAACGCCGAGTTTCGTTGGGCGGCTATATGCCAGCGCGGCAGAAGGGCAGCGAGCATGTCGCCATCCCGGCGTTGGCTGACTACGCACGTTTCGCCTTCGAAGCCGACGGCAAGGAAATGTCTACCACCATGGCCGTGGTGCGCATGCTGGGCGGTTTGCTCAAAGACAAAGAACTCGGGCCGCGCATCGTCCCGATCGTTGCCGATGAAGCGCGTACCTTTGGCATGGCCAACCTGTTCCGCCAGATCGGTATCTACTCGCCGCTCGGGCAACTTTACGAGCCAGAAGATGCCGGTTCGATGCTCTATTACCGTGAAGCCCGTGACGGCCAGCTATTGGAGGAGGGCATCACCGAAGCCGGTGCATTGTCTTCGTGGGTCGCTGCCGCGACGTCTTACAGCGCGCACGGCAAACCGATGCTGCCGTTCTACATCTATTACTCGATGTTCGGTTTTCAGCGCGTCGGCGATCTGATTTGGGCTGCGGCCGACCAACGCGCTCGTGGCTTTTTGCTCGGCGCCACCGCCGGGCGCACGACGCTGGGTGGGGAAGGGCTGCAACACCAGGATGGCAGCAGCCATGTGGTGGCGGCCACCGTTCCCAACTGCCGCGCCTATGACCCGGCCTTCGCCGGTGAGCTTGCGGTGATTGTCGACCATGGCATGCGCCAGATGATGGAACGCGATGTCGATGAGTTCTATTACATCACTGTGATGAACGAGAACTACGCCCAGCCTTCTTTGCCGACCGGTGTGGAGGATCAAATCATTCGCGGCATGTATCGCTATGCCGTGACGCATGCCCCGGCGTCGCGTGGAACCGTGCGGTTGCTGGGCTCCGGCACTATTTTGCGCGAAGTGATCGCGGCGTCTGAGCTGCTGGCAACTGACTGGCAGGTGTCCAGCGAGGTTTTCAGCGTCACCAGTTTCAGCGAACTGGCTCGTGAAGCTCGGGAAGTGGAGCGACGTAATCGTCTGAATCCCACTGAGCCTGAGCAAGTCAGCCATCTCTGCGCCTCGCTGACTGGCAACGCGCCGGTGATTGTCGCCTCCGATTATGTGCGCGCCTGGCCGCAACTGATCGCCAGTTACGTCGAAGCACGCTTCATCGCCCTGGGCACCGACGGCTTTGGCCGCAGCGATACCCGTGCCGCGTTGCGCAGCTTCTTCGAAGTCGATCGGCATCAAGTGGTGTTGGCTGCACTGGACGGACTGGTACGTGACGGCAGCTTGCCGCGTCAGGTGCTGGCCGAGGCCGTTGAACGCTATGGCCTGAAAGGTGATAGCCCGGCGCCGTGGACACGCTAATCGGTTTCTCTTCGCACGCGCTCAATGAGCGCTCCCTCCGTTGCGTGAGCGCGCAACGGATCTATTTCTGGGCGACCGTACGTCATGAGTGAAATCAGAGA
>NZ_JBARTQ010000329.1:0-23793 GCF_049645325.1 Pseudomonas sp.
CACTTCTCG
This sequence comes from Pseudomonas sp., assembly GCF_049645325.1. Taxonomy (GTDB): domain Bacteria; phylum Pseudomonadota; class Gammaproteobacteria; order Pseudomonadales; family Pseudomonadaceae; genus Aquipseudomonas. Next base: position 10 of record NZ_JBARTQ010000329.1, read on the forward strand.
TTGATCAACGGGTGAGGTACACCGGCGTGTCGGTGGACAGCGAGGCTTTTACGGCGTGGGTCATGTCGGTGATCAACGCTTCTTCACGGTCTTCGCTCAGGGCTTTCAGGGTGATGGCAACCACTTCCTGGGGCGTGCTTTTCGGTGCCTGGATATCGGCGACCATGTCGGTGTCGATGTAGGCCGGGTGCACGCCAATCACCAGGGTGTTCTGCTCTCGCAACTCGCCGCGCAGGCCATTGGTCAGGCCCCACTGGGCAGATTTGGAGATGCTGTAGCCGCCCGACCCGGGAGGGCTCAGCCAGCTCAATACCGAGAGGATATTGATCAGTGCGCCGCCGCCTTGCTTGGCCAAAATCGGCGCAAAGGCGCGCGTCACGCGCAGGGTGCCGAAGGTGTTCACCTCAAGGTGCTGCTGCAGGTTCTCGATGCTGTCTTCGGCCAGCAGCGAGCCGTACTTGAGGAAGCCGGCATTGTTGATCAGCACGCTGACGTCGGTGTATTGCTCGGCGGCGCGCTGCACGCTGGTCGGGTCGGTAATATCGAGGGCGATGGGCGTGCTGCCGGGAATGTTCACGCTGCTCCGGTCTCGCGCGGCGGCGTAGACCTTGGCGGCGCCTGCTTCCAGCAACGCGACCACGAATGCTTTGCCCAGGCCGCGATTGGCGCCGGTAACCAGTACCACTTTTCCACGAATATCCATGACAAGCTCCACGCGATTGTTTGGTTTAATAATGAAACTGTTTTTATCCTGCGCGCCTTGGTCCTATAATGCAACTTAATAGTTCAAGCTGCCGGGAGGCCCGACGATGAAACGCAAATGCCTGGAAGGCGACGGTTGCCCGGTTGCCCGCGCGCTGGATGTGGTGGGGGATTGGTGGACGCTGCTGATCATTCGCGATGCCTTCGCCGGGGTGACCCGCTTCGGCGACTTCCAGAAGCACCTGGGCGTGGCGAAAAACATCCTCTCCACGCGCCTCAAGGACATGGTCGAACAGGGCCTGCTGCACACCCGTGAAGTCGGCGCGCGCAATGAATACCAACTGACCGACAAAGGCCGCGCGCTGATGCCGGTGCTGGTCACGCTGGCCCAGTGGGGCGAGGTGCACACCGCGCCTGAGACCGTGGGCCGACGCGTGCTGGATGCCCGTGAGCTCAAGCCGCTGCGCAAGGTTGAGGTGGTGTCTGAAGACGGTCGGGTGCTGGGGATCGAAGATATCGTCACCCAGGCGGTGTAAAGGCCCGGGGTCGCGAGTTGTGGGTCAACCCGCTTTCAGCCATCCACCAGTTGCTGGAACAACGGCGTCAGCAAGTCGATCAGCACCTGCGGGTCGGCCTTGGCCAGCGCCGACAATTCGAGCATTTGGCGCATCACCTGAAAGCCCGACACCAGCGCCATCACCAGCGCCGCGCGTTCTTCGTGATGGGCGCCCGTGAGTGCGGCGGCCATGGTTGCCTGGTGACCTTTCTCCACCTGCTCGCGGCCGATCACCGCTGCACGTTTGCTGGAGGCCGAATGCAGCAGGATCAGGAAACCTTCCAGCGGCGTGCTGCCAGCCTCGGTAATACTCACCAACGCGGTGGCGATGGTGCGGCCGAGGTTTTCCGAACTGAGGTTGCCGTCAGTGAGGATGATCGGGCTGGCCATGGTGTCGGCAATCACTTCGGCAAACAACTCTTCCTTGGAGCCGAAATAGCGGTTCACCAGCATGGCGGTCACCCCCGCACCGGCAGCGATTTCGCGCACGCCGGCACCGTCATAGCCCGACTGGGCAAACGCCTTGCGTGCGGACAACAGAATGGCGTCGCGGGTGACGGCGGCATTGCGCCGTCGTGGAGTGGGGTTGGGCATTGGCATCCTGACGTGGCTGAAAACTGTGGGCGCGCAACGGTTGCGCGCCGACAGGGTACAGGGTCTATTTACTGTCGAGGAAGTCCAACAGCGCGGCGTTGAACAATGCCGGGTCCTGGAGGAAGGCGAAGTGGCTGGTGTTCGGCAAAATCAGCAGGCCGGCGCCGGGAATGGTCGCCGCCATGTACTCGGTGTGTTCACGCTTGATCGCTTCGTCGTGGTCGCCGTCGGCAATCAGGATCGGCGTCTTGATGCTCGCCAGTTGCGCGTCGGTCCAGTTCGGTTGGCTGGCCCACATATGGCTGATCTGCTCGACGAAGGCGTCGTACTCTTTCGGTGTCGGCGACAGCTTGGCGTACTCCTTGCCGGCGCGCTCGATGAAGGCGGCGAACGTCGGGTTTTTCTCGACGGCATCCTTCACCCCCAAGGTCTGCGTGTTGGCGGCAAAGGCGAACACCTTGCCGATGCGGTCCGGGTGACGCAGCGCCAGGTCGATGCCGATGATCGCGCCGTCGCTCCAGCCGACGATGTCGGCGCGGGGGATTTTCAGGCTGTCGAGCACCGCCACCACGTCATCCGCCATCAGGTCATAGCCATAGGGTTGTTCATTGCGCGAACTGCGCCCGTGGCCACGGCTGTCGAGGCTGATCACCGTGTGCTTGGCCGAGAGGGCCTTGACCTGGTTGCCCCAGTAATCGGAGTTGGATAAACCACCGTGCAACAACACCACCGGCGAGCCGTGGCCAGTGCGGGTGTAGTAGACCTTGATACCGTTGACGGCGGCGTAGCCGGTCTTGGCACCGGCGACGGGGGCAGGCGTTGGTGGCAAGGTTTCCCAGCGCTCAGCGGCCTGGGCGGCGGAGAAAGACAACAACAGGCAGGCAGCTGCCAGCAGACGACGTGACATGGCGATTCCTTCTTGCAGTGATCAATCGAGAAGTGAGTGGGGCGCCAAACTCTAGCACCGCCTTGCGTCTGGAAAGTACGCATTTTTGCCTATCAAGGTGTGCTGCCTGAAAGAAAAAATGCAGTTATATCAATGGAATGAACGGGTCTAAACCGCGTTGTGCCGGATCAGGCTGTTGGCACAATCGATCAGTGTGTCGTGCGCCGGACGCGGCTGCCAGCCGAGCAACAGGCGGGCTTTTTCACCTGTGTGGCGATGGGCGCGGCCAAGGTTGGGGGTGAGGCCGCGCAACAAGGGATCGAAACGTGCCAACAGCCGCAGCAGCCAGTCCGGAATGTTACGCGTGGGCACTTTGCTTGCCGCTTCACCGAGGTGATCACGCAGCAGTTGGGAGATCTCAGCCATCCACATAAATTGCCCGACACCGAGCACGCGTTGCCCGGCAAGCACCGGGGCGGTCATCGCGCGGATGTGCAAGTCGGCCAGGTCGCGCACGTCCACCACTTCGAAGCCCAGCCGCGGGTTGCCCTTGGCGCGGCCCTGCAGCAAGCGCGCGATGACCTGCACCGAGCCGAGCGTGTCACCGCTCATGATCGGCCCGAACACCGCGCCAGGCAGCACAGTGGTCAGGGCCGTCGGGCCCTCATGATCGGCCATGAAAGCCCAGGCGGCGCGTTCGGCCTGGCGCTTGGCCTGGCGGTAGGGGGTGACGTTGCGTTCGTCAGGCGCGAACCACACGGTTTCATCGCTGAGGCTGTCCGGGCTGTGCAGCGGCGGCGTGGCCACGGTGGCGGCGCTGGTCATCACCACGCGGCGCACCCTCGCGCGGGTCGCGGCACGCAGGATACGCAAGGTGCCATCGCGCGCCGGGGCGATCATGTCGTCCACCTTTTGCGACGCGTCCAGGCCCAGGGGCGAGGCGACGTGCAGCACATAGTCGCAGCCGACCATCGCCGCGTCCCAACCCTCATCACGGGTCAGGTCGGCGGCAAAAAACGTCAGTTGGCGGTGATCAATACCCTGGCCGCTCAAGGCCGCGCGCACCGACGCTTCCTTCGTCAGGCTGCGCACGCTGGTACGCACCTGATAACCCTGTTGCAACAGGCCCGCCAGGCACCAGCCGGCAATGTAGCCCGTGCCACCCGTAACCAGAACCGTATCCGCCATCACTGTTCTCCAGTGTTCATGAATGAAGTGGGGCCGACTTTAGGGCTGAAAGACGAATAAGTCTACACATGTATACAAATTAGTTCGGCGAGGGTGATTTTGTTCAATACCGCGCCCGGTTTGCCCTTTACCGTGGCCCCATCGTCATTCGCCCGAATAAAAAGGAACTGCAATGAGCTTGATCATTTCCATGGCTGCCTTCGCCCTGGCCACCTCTATCACGCCGGGACCGGTCAACGTCGTAGCCCTCAGCGCCGGGGCGCGGTTTGGTTTTGCCGCCAGCCAGAAACACGTGGTCGGCGCGGCGGTGGGCTTCACCTTGCTGCTGGTGCTGATCGGCCTGGGCCTGCATGAAGTGCTGGTGCGCTGGCCGCTGCTGACTCAGGTGATCCAGTGGGGCGGGGTGGTTTTTCTGCTGTACATGGCCTGGAAACTGGCGGTTGACGATGGCCGGCTCGACGCCGACGGCACGGCCACCGCGCCGTCGATGCTGTATGGCGCGGTCATGCAATGGCTCAACCCCAAAGCGTGGTTGGCCTGCGTGGCGGGGATGGGCTTGTTTGTGGCCGACGGCGACGCTCGCCAGGTGTGGCTGTTTGCGGCGCTCTACCTGGTGATCTGCTACCTGTCGGTGGCGTGTTGGGCGTACGCAGGCACTTTTTTGCGGCGCTACCTGGGCAACCCTCAGGGCGTGCGCCTGTTCAACCGCTCAATGGCCGCGTTGCTGGTGGCCAGTGTGGGTTATTTGCTGATGGCTTGAGCACCTCGCGGTACTGCCCGGGCGTGGCGGCGAAATGCTGCTTGAAGGTGCGCTGAAAATGCGCCTGGTCGGCAAAACCTGCGGCCAGGGCGACGTCGGCGATCAGCTCGCCATTGCGCAATTGCGCGCGGGCAAACTGGATGCGCCGGTTGACCAAAAAGGCATGCGGCGTCAGCCCGTAATACTGCTTGAAGGCGCGAATCAGGTACGACGGTGACAGCTCGGCCGCCAGGCAAATATCTTCCAGCTTCAATGCCTGGGTGCAGTGTTCGCGGATGTATTCGGCAGCGCGCTCCAGCTTGTGGTTGACCTCACGTGGCGCTGTTTCGGGCGGGTTCAGGCGCTGCTGCACGTCACTGAAAAAACTCACCAGCGCGCTCTGTTTCTGCAGGTGTTCGGCGTGCTCATCGACCAACACGCGGTACAGCGCCAGCAGCCCGGTGTAGAGCGCTTCGTCGCGGGTGTACGGCGTGTTGAAGGGGCGATAACCCTGGTCGGTGCTGAAACCCAGCTGGTGCTGCAGGTCGGTCAGCCACGGCGTGTCCAGGTACAGCATCTGATAGGACCACGGCTGGTCGCGAATGGGGTTGCAGGCGTGCACATCGCCGGGGTTCATCAACACCACGGTGCCCGCGCTGATCTCGAAGGTCTGCGCGCCATAGTGGTAATAGCTGCAGCCGGTGGTGACCGCACCGATGGAAAAGTGCTCGTGGGCATGCCGGCTGTAGGTGACCTTGCGCCCGTCGGCAATCGTGCGCGCTTCGATAAACGGCAATGCCGGGTCGCGCCAGAAACTGGGGGCCGTGGGGCTTGCAGACAATGTCATGGTGCGGCGCTCCGAAAGGGTTGCAGCGCTAGACTCGTGCATTACCGAAGGATGTTCAAGGCAGGAATTGCCCCAGGCTGTCGATGATGAGCTATACCTAAATCGGTTTGATGCTCTGCACCCCGCCTGACTCAATGATCAACAAGGAAGAGACCCCATGAGCGATGTTCAACTGATCACCCGCGTCACCCCTCAAAGCCTCACCGAGCTGCTGCAGGAAGCCGGCTACCGGGTCAACCAGACCGAGCAGAACGGGATCGTGCAATTGCTCAGCGCCAGCCAGGGCATCGGCTTTGCCGTGCGCTTCGGCAACCCGGGCACCGAACCCGGCAGCTACGTGGACTTCACCTACAGCTGCGCGCTGCGGGTGCAGGGCGAATTGCCGGAAGGCTTGGCCCAAGTGTGGAACGCGTCGCGGCGCTTTGCGCGGTTGTCGCTGCAGGGTGAGTTTTTGCTGATGGAGATGGACGTGGTGGTGACGGGCGTCGGCGCCACGCACCTGCGCGGCCAACTGGAATTGTGGGACCGCCTGCTGCAGGAATTTATCGTTTACCTGCGTGACTACAGCCAGCAAGCCGCGCAGCTGCAGGCTCAGGCGGCGGCTGAACCGGCGGCGGAAGAAGCCCCGGTGGTGTAAATGCCCGCCTGCGGGATCAGCGTTGCAGCACCCCGCGAAACGTCGCGCTCAATGTGCGCAAGGTTTCGCGCGAGCGCGCATCGCTGATCCGGCTGTAGAGCACCACTTCACTCACGGGCAATACGGGCAACCCGTATTGCTCGCTCACATCTACCGCTCCCGCTGGCGCCACGCGCTGGGCGAGTGCGGCCACGCCCAATCCGGCGCTGACGGCCGCACCCACGGCCATCACGCCACCGCCAACGAATACCTCCGTCCAGTCGATACGCGCGTCGTCCAGGGCGCGGGTCGCCAACTGGCGCACGCCACAGGGCGCGGCCATGGTCGCCATGCGCAACGGCGTGCCCGGGCTGTGTTGCCAGGTAGGCGCAGCGAACCAGCCAAAACGTTCCACCGCGAGCACCTCGCCGTCCTGGCGGTCGCCTTCGTTGCGCACGATTACCGCGTCCAGCTCGTTGCGGTCGAAGGCTGCGACCAAATCACGGGAGGAGGCGATGCGCACTTCAAGGATCACCAGCGGGTCGTAAGCCGCCAGGCGGCTGAGCCACTGGGGCAGGTCGGGCCCGGCCACATGGTCGCTGATGCCGATCACCAACCGTCGCGTGAGCTGGGTGCTCATGTCGCCGAGGGCGCGCTCGTGGGCATTGAGCAATGCGCGGGCGGCGACGATGAACAGCTCGCCCCGGGGCGACAGCCGCACATGCCGCGGCGTGCGCTCCAGCAGGCGATAACCGAGGCGGTCTTCCAGGCGTTTGAGCTTGAGGCTGATGGCGGCCTGGGAGGTGTCCAGCGCTTCGGCGGCGCGGGTAAAGCTGGCGAAATCGGCCACCCGTACGAAGGCGTGTACGGTGTCGATATCCAGCGGTTTGAGTGCATCAGTCATATCAAATCCTTATTGCACTTATATCGACTGATATCTTGTTGAAATCATCGCCGCTGCGCAAGCTGAAGGCTCATCTTGCACGGGAGTTTTTCCATGTTTGCCAAACAGTATTCGCACCGCCTGCCTGCCGATTACGACATGGGCGTGATTCGCCGACGTGCCGCGCAATTGGGCCCCTTGTGGGATCACACCGAAGGTTTGCTGTTTAAGGCGTTCATTGCCCAGGAACACGGCGGCAATGTGTATGCATCGGTATACCTGTGGGCCGACCCTTTGCAGGCCGCCGACTTTTTGCTGGGGGCGCGCTTTCAGAAGGTGCTCGACAGTTTTGGTCGCCCGCACATCGAGAGCTGGCTGCCGCTGGATGTGCAGCGTGGACCGGCGCAGGGCGCGTTGAGCCTGTACCGAGAGGAGTGGCCGCTTGAACCGGGGGCGGACCTTGCCGCACTGCTGGCGGAGGAAAAAGCGCGCAATCAGCAGGTGGCCGATAGCCGTGACACCTTTGCAGTGTTGCTGGCGCTGGATGTGCAGGCATGGCGCCTGGTGCGGTTCACCTTGTCGGCCAAGGCACTGACGGCGGAGCATCCCGGGACGGGCTATCAGGTGTTGTACCTGGCCCGTCCGGGGATTTAACGACTCAGGAGTTGAAACGTGCGCGTGGCTGGCTCAACGCGCGCTCGGCCACCACGCCGAACACCAGGCCCAGGGTGGTCCACAGCACCAGCTGGATGCCCAGAGAGGCCACGCGGAATTTCCACAGCAGCACGGCGGAGAATTGCTCCGGCACTTCATTGATTACCGGGAACAGGCTGCCGGCCACCGACACGATCACGATGTACAGCGCCACGCCAAGGATGGCACCGGCCCACACGCCACGGCGGGCAATCAGCTTGCGTGCGGCATTGATCGCGATTACGGCGGCCGCCACCGACACCAGCAGCATCAGGAAGAACAGCTTGGTGCGCTGCGCGATGGTCTCGGGGTCGCCCACCGACGGTGGGTTGGCCGGGTATTTGAGGCCGGGCACGACGATGATGGTCACGAAGGCCGCCAATGCCAGCAGTGCCGCCAAACCGCGCGGGCCGACCTTGCCGATGCGGCCCAGCGAGTAGGCGAAGACCAGTGCGAAAATGCCGCCCAGGGACACGCTGTACACCACCACGCCGGTGAACAGGCCGAAGGTGCTCTGTACCTCGCGGCTCACCAGTTCTTCTTCCGGCGCATCGCCATGCATCTGTGCCATCTGGTCTTCAAAGGCGATGGCCTTGTCGATCTGCGGCTCACCAAAGGTCTTGGCGAAGCCAAACGCCAACACGCCGGCGAGCAAGCCCACCAGCATCCCGCGTACGAGTAAATGCCCTGTCATGTCATGTCTCTCTTATGAATTAATGGCAGGGGAAACCCAGCAGATGGCGGCCGTCGTGTACAAACTCGTGTACGTACATGCCCTTGAACACGGCCGTGGCGCCTTGTTCGGCGCCGACGAAGTAAATCGCCAGCAGCAACAGCAGGCCGCCGAAGATCGCCCAAGGCAGGATTTCGCCCAAGGGGATGGTCGGCACATAGACATCAGGGTGGGTTGCAGCGGTATTAGCCATGAAAACCTCCAGGGATGACGCGTCCCGAAATGGATAGCGAAAGGGCTGAGACAGGGTCTGGCTTACGGCTGTGAGGCCGAATACAGTGGCGCGACCGCGCCGGGATTGAACCGGCTTCCTGTTTCATGTTCGTTGTAACATGTTGAAACAACTTCGCGAGTCTACGCTGACTGCGCGCCGAAACAGAGTGAATTGTGATGCCGGCCACGCGCTTGACCTTGATTTGCCATGCCACCACGCCCCTGCAAAAGCAGGGGCGGTTTCCGGATGACGAATCCGTCACGATGAATTGGCAGGACGCCGCCTTGTCCTTGGCGGCGCGCTACAAGAAAAACCCGCGCCTGATGTGCGGGCCTGAAGCCAGAACCCGGCAGACCGCTGCCTTGTTTGGCGACAACGCACACTGCGTAGAGGCACTGCGCGACGGGGATTTCGGCGACTGGAAAGGCCAGGCCATCAGCGAGCTGCACAGTGACGCGTTGATGGCCTGGATGACAGACAGCGCCTGCGCGCCCCATGGTGGCGAGTCGGTGGATCAGCTCTGCGCGCGAGTCGGGCAGTGGATGCAGTCCCTGGAAACCGAAGCGGGCCATGTGGTGGCCGTGACCCACCCGTTCGTGATTCGCGCCGCCATGCTCTACGTCATGCAGTTTCCCGTCTCGATGTTCTATCGGATCGACGTCGAGCCGCTGTCTGCCACCGAGTTGCGCTTCAACACCGTATGGCGCCTGCGCCTGGAAACTCACGCCTGAGCGCGTGAACATGGCAAAATCCACGCCCCGCAATGAGAGCATTCCATGAAACGCATCCTGATCATCGGCATTGGCGCCGGTAACCCTGACTACATCACGATGCAGGCCGTGAAGGCGCTGAACCGCACCGACGTGTTTTTCCTGATGGACAAGGGCCAGAGCAAAGACAAGCTGATCGACCTGCGCCGCGAGATCTGCGAGACCTACATCACCGAGCCCGGCTACCGCTTCGTCGAGGCCGACTGCCCCGAACGCGTGCGCGGCGATATCGATTACACCACCGCCGTGCAGGACCTGAACCGCAACAAGCAGCACACCTTCGAGCGCATGATCAACGAGGAAATGGCTGACGGGGAAGTGGGCGCTTTCCTCGCCTGGGGCGACCCTGCGTTGTACGACAGCACCCTCCGCATCCTGCAGGCGATTCTCGCCAGCGGCGGCGCTGAATTCGAGTTCGAGGTGATCCCCGGCATCACCAGCGTGCAGGCCCTGGCCGCCCAGCATAAAGTGCCGCTGAACCGCATCGGCCGCTCCATCGAGATCACCACCGGGCGCCGGTTGGCCGCGGGGCAGGCGAGTGACGCCGACACCCTGGTGGTCATGCTCGACGCTGAAGACTCCTACCGCAGTGTGGCCGATCAAGAACTGGATATTTACTGGGGCGCCTATTTGGGCACGCCGGATGAAATCCTCATCAGCGGCAAAGTGGCTGACGTGGCGGAAGAAATCCAACGGGTGCGCAAGGCGGCGCGCCTGGACAATGGCTGGATCATGGACACCTATTTGTTGCGCAAACCCTGAGGTCGCTTTCCATGCTCAAACTGTTTGCCCTGACGCTGAGCCTGCTGGCCGGCAATGCCCTGGCTGATTCCGCGTTGCACACTGATTTGCCGCTGTCGTACCTGGAGCAAACCCAGGGCGATGCACGCAACCAACCGTTGGTGATATTCCTGCACGGCTTCGGCAGTAACGAGGAAGACCTGTTTGGAATTAAAGATGCGTTGCCGTCCACCTGGACCTACCTGTCGGCACGTGCGCCGATGCCGGTCGACCCGAATGGCTATCGCTGGTTTGCCAAGACGCCGGGCGAGGGTGACTACAACGGCGAGGCCGCCGACTTGCAGCGCAGCGCCAAATTGATCGAAGCCTTTGTGACCCAGGCCACCGCCAAGTACCACACCCAAAGTGATCGGGTGTTTTTGGTCGGGTTCAGTCAGGGCGCGATCATGTCCTACGAAGTGGGCTTGCGCCAACCGGCACTGGTGCGCGGGATTGCGGCGTTGAGTGGCAGCGTGTTGCCGGTGCTCAAGGCTGAGCTCAAGCCAAACCCGGCATTGGACACGTTGGCGATCTTTATCGGCCACGGCACATTGGATCAGGCGCTGCCGTATGCCTCGGCCACGCGGGCGAATGAGGTGCTGACGGGGTTGGGGTTGAAGCCTGAGTTCCACGGTTACCCGGGCATGCCGCACACCGTGAGCGAGGCGGAAGTGCAGGATTTGAAGGCGTGGCTGGAGAAAAGCCTGCACTAGCGAGTGTTCCCACGCAGAACGTGGGAACGATCAGGTATTACTTGCCGCCGGTGATCTGCTTCACCAACGCCGCATGCCCCTTCACGTCATCGCCGCGCGAGATCGCCTGGATCACCAGCAGGTGGTTGCCTGAACCGCCGAGGAATGTCGAGTTCAAGGTCTTGCCGCCGCCCTGGGTCGCGGTGCTGTCCACCTGGCGCAGGCCGAGGCCCTTGAAGGTCAGTTTCTTTTCGTTTTGCTTCTTGAAGTCGGGGAGGGCGGCGCTCTGGTCCTTGACGAAATCGGCCACGGCGCCATCGAGGAACTGCGGGTCGTTGTCCTTGATGGTTGCCCCGTCGTTGCGCTCGGTCTCGGCAACGATCACCACACTTTTGGTGGTCGAGTTGGCGTACAGCGTGCCTTGGGTGTTGGCGGTGCCGTCCTCAGCCTTGCCGGTCGGCAGGGTGTCGGCGGTGTAGGCCTTGGGCAAGCTGAACGTGAACTTGCCGCCCAAGGTGGAGATGGTTTGGGTCGCCGCTGGGGTGGCGGCGAACACGCTGCCGGCGGTGAGCGCGAGGGCCAGCAGGGCTGCGGTCTTGGTGAAAATGGCCATGAAGCGCTCCAGTGATGAACGAAATTGCGCCGTATTCTGTCAGAAAATTCGCAATTTCGTTCATCCGTAGCCTTACACCTTGTCGGACTCTTCCTCAAGTCGATCCATTTCAAACAAGCGCGCCAGTTCCGCCCGCGCTTCCTGGGCGGTTTGCATCACCTTGGCGGCGTCGTCATATATGGCGTGTTGGGCCGCGAGCACTTGCAGGTCATGGTTCTTGAAGCGGGTGATGCGCGCATCGGCCTGGGCCTGGGTCAAGCCCAGGCCGACCAGGGTGCGGCGGCTCACTTCCAGGCTGGAATAGAAGGTCTCGCGCACCGGCGAGGCGTCCAGGTCCACCAGGCGGTGAACGTGCTGGCGGTTGCGCGCGCGGGCGATGATTTTCATGTGCGGGTAGAGGCTGCGCACCAGCTCGGCGGTCTTGATGTTGATCTCCGGGTCGTCCATGGCGATCACGAAGAACTCAGCCTGATCGACCTTGGCGGCATGCAGGATTTCCGGGCGCTGGGGGTCGCCGTAGAACACCGGCATGCCGCCGAAGCTGCGGGTCAGCTCGATGGTTTCCACCGAGGTGTCGAGGGCGATAAACGAGATGTTCTGCGCGCGCAGGATTCGCGCGACGATCTGGCCCATTCGGCCCATGCCCGCGATGACCACGCGGGGCGCATCGCTTTGAATGGCGCGGTATTCCTCCGGCACTTCCACGGGCTTGGCCTTGGATTTGAACAACTTCGGGCACACCAGCAACAGCAACGGCGTCACGGCCATGGACAGAGTGATGGTCAGCACCAGCACGTCGTACAGGTGCGCTTCGAACAAGCCCTGGTCGCGGCCGATCTTGAACACCACAAAGGCAAACTCACCACCGGCTGCGAGCACCACGCCCAGGCGCAGGGCGCTTTCGCGATTGAGGTCGCCGACCACACGTGCGACGGCGTACAGCAGCGGCAATTTCAATCCGATCAACAACAGCGTCAGCCCGATCACCAGCAGGGGTGCGCTGAGCAGCAAGCTGAGGTTGGCGCCCATGCCCACGCTGATAAAGAACAGCCCCAGCAGCAGGCCCTTGAACGGCTCGATCTGCGATTCCAGTTCGTGGCGGTATTCCGAGTCGGCCAGCAGCAGGCCCGCGAGGAAGGCGCCGAGCGCCATGGACACGCCCACCAGTTCCATCAGCCACGCGGTGCCGATCACCACCAGCAAGGCGGTGGCGGTGGACACTTCGCGCAGGCCGGTCTTGGCGACGATTCGGAACACCGGCCGCAACAGGTAGCGCCCACCGATGATCACCACGGCGATGCTGCCGAGGATTTGCAATACGTGCTGCAGGCCTTGGGCTTCGCTGGTCGGATGATCACTGCCGGCCAGCAACGGCACCATGGCGATCAGCGGGATCGCGGCGATGTCCTGGAACAGCAGAATCGCGAAGGCCAAACGCCCGTGAGGCTGGTTCAGTTCCTTGCGCTCGGCCAGGCTTTGCAGGCCGAACGCAGTGGAGGAGAGTGCCAGCCCCAGGCCCAGCACGATCGCGCTGTTCCATGACTGGCCGAACAACCACAGCGCCACCACGCCCATCACCAACCCGGTGAGCAACACCTGGGCCAGGCCGACGCCGAACACCGCCTTGCGCATCACCCACAAACGTTTGGGCGACAGCTCCAGGCCGATGATGAACAGCAGCAACACCACCCCCAGTTCCGAGAATTGCGCGACGCTTTGCGGGTTGCCGATCAAGCCCAATACCGACGGGCCGATGATCACGCCGGCGAACAGATAGCCCAGCACTGCACCCAGTTGCAGGCGCTTGGCCAAGGGCACGGTGAGCACGGCGGCCAGCAGGAATACCACGGCTGCTTGTAACAGGTTGCCTTCATGGGGCATTGCGAACTCCAGGATCTTGAAACCAATCAACAGGGCGCCATTAGAGCGCTTTTTTACATTTTGAAACTTGTATTTTTGTCGCGGAAATCCATGGGCTTTGGCTGTAGTCCTGCTCCTACATGGCGCGTACGAAAGTATTAATACCATTTAATTCAATGGCTTTTTCATGGGTCAACTACCGTTTCGACAAACTAAATCAGTTGTCGCCACGGTCAGGTATCTCGAATTCGATGCGTGTGGATCACCAGTGTTGAGCTTCTACGCATTCATGGATGAAAGGCTTGAACCACAAAGGAGTTGGACGTGGATAGAAGACTTGCTGCTGCCGTTACACCTCGAATCTCCGCACTTTCTCTTGCGATCCGTCTCGGTGTTGCCGGTTTGGTGATCGGCTTGGCAAGCCCTGAGGCGTTGGCGGCATGCGCGCCGGCCAACCCGGTGGCGGGTGATTCGGTGACCTGTTCGGGCACCGCGACAATCTTGCAGAACAATCTCTTTTCCAGTGCAGCGGATAACCTGACGGTCGGCGTGACCGTCGGCTCGACCATCAACGCGTTGTTGGGCGGGACCGCGATGGCGCTGTCAGGCAACAACATTACGCTGAACAACTCGGGCACCATCGACCCATCGATACTGGGGCTGATCACCCTGCTGAGCAACGGCACGGTAATTGGCAGCGGCGCGTCGGGAACGGTGAATGTCACCAACCTCTCGACCGGTATCATGAAAGGCACCTCGGGCCTTTTGGGCGTCGGCCTGACCACCCTCAATGGCATGGCGCTGAACATCAATAATGGTGCCAGCGGTACCACCACCATCACCAACAACGGCGCCATCGGCTCCTCTGCACTGCTGGGCGTGAGCCTGTTTGCTTCCGATGCGCCGGTGGTCGCGGTGCAGGGTGGCTCCCAGATCAACATGATCAACACCGGCACGATAACCGGGCGCATGGCGTTCGAAGCTTCGGCAGGCGGCAACACCTTTTTCAACAGCGGCACCATCACGGGCGGTTTGTCGATGGGCGCCGCCAGCACCAATACGTTTACGGCGGTCACAGGTTCCACCGTTTCTTCGGGGGGTAGCATCGCGGCCAGCCTGGGCGGCCTGGTTGGGGTCAACCTGGGGTTTGCGCCGACCGGGCAGATTGATGGTGGCTTGGGTGGCAGCAACGCGTTGATTCTGCAAAACCCTCTGGGTTTAGGTGGCGGCACATCGGGCAACGGTACGGCATCGAGCGCCAACTATGTCAACTTCAACAACCTGACCATCAACAGCGGCACCTGGATCTTGCAAGGACCGCTGACCAGCGGCAGCACCACCCTCAATGGCGGTATTGCGCAGTTCAATGACAACGGCACCTTCGGCACCGCTGCACTGACCTCCAATGGCGGGACCCTTCAGGCCAGTAACGCGGGCCTCACACTCAATAACCTGGTGCTCCTGGGTGCCGGCGGCTTGACCATTACGGGCAGCAATGGCGTGACGCTGACCGCCCCGCTCACGGGCACCGGCGGGCTAATCAAGTCCGGCACCGGTCAATTGACGCTCAACGGTTCCAGCGTCTACACCGGCGGCACCACACTCAATGGGGGCAGCGTGCAAGTGGGCAATGCCCTGGCGTTGGGCTCTGGCGGCGTCACGGTGGCCGGGGCGAGCACGCTGTCGGCGCCGGGCACTGTCAGCCTGGCTAACGCCTTTACCCTGGACAATGCGTTGACCACTGCTGGCACGGGAGCGTTGACCCTCAGCGGTAACCTCACCGGTACCGGTGGTCTTAACGTCAACGGTAGCGGTGGCCTTACCCTGAGTGGCAACAACAGCGGTTACACCGGCCCTACCGGTTTGAACGCCGGTGGCTTGGTCCTCGCCAGCGCCAATGCCCTGGGCTCGGGGGCCTTGAGCGTCAACGGTGCCGCCAGCCTGGACACCACTGCCGCGACCACGTTGAACAACAACGTGACCCTCAACGCCAACCTGACGACCGTCGGCAGCAACCCGCTGACCCTCGGCGGGGTGATCTCCGGGGCCGCCGGGCTCATCAAGAGTGGCCTCGGGACCCTGACGCTGACGGGCAATAACAGCCAGCAAGGCGCTACCGCATTGAATGGCGGCACCTTGTTGGCGGGTTCCAATACTGCCTTGGGCACGGGCGCATTGAACGCCGCTGCAGGCACTGCCTTGGACGCCACCACGAGCGTCACCCTGGCTAACTCAGTCAACCTGGCGGGGAACCTGACACTTGGCGGCAGCCAGGCGATGACCCTCACAGGTGTGGTCGGCGGCATCGGCGGGCTGGTCAAAAACGGCACCAGCGCCCTGACCCTCAGTGGCAACAACGGCTTTCTGGGCAATACAGCGCTGAACGCAGGCTCTCTGATCCTGGGCAGCAACAGCGCGCTGGGCCTGGGCACGTTGAATACCGCCAACACCACCACCCTGGATACCAGTGGCGCGGTGACGTTGGGCAATGCACTGAATGTCACCGGTAACTTGAACATAGGTGGCAGCAACAGCCTGACCTTGGGCGGTGCCATCGGCGGCACGGGCGGCCTGACCAAAAACGGGGCGGCCAACCTGATTGTCAGTGGCGCCAACACTTTCCTTGCGGGCACCGTCCTCAACGGCGGCACCCTGACCGTCAACAATAACGACGCACTGGGCACCGGCAACTTGACCGTCAGCGGCGCGGGTACCCTGGACAACGCAGCGGGCATCAGCCTCGCCAACGGCATCGACCTCAATGCCGACCTGACAGTGGCCGGCACCAACGCACTGACCCTGGGCGGCGTGATCGGCGGCGCTAATCAGTTGATCAAGAACGGCGCGGGCACCCTGACCCTTAATGGCGCCAACACCTTCCAGGGCGGCACCACCCTCAACGCCGGCGGCCTGACCCTTGGCAACGCTGCCGCGCTGGGGACCGGCGCGCTGACCGTGGCCGGCGCTGCCAGCCTGGGCACCAGCGCTGGCTTGACCGCCAACAACGCCATCAACCTCAACGCCAACCTGACCCTCAACGGCACCAACCCCTTGACCTTGGGCGGCGTGGTCGCCGGCGCGGGCGGGCTGATCAAAAACGGCGTGTCGAGCCTGAGCCTTAACGGCGCCAACACTTACAGTGGACCCACCGCGTTGAACGCCGGCTCTCTGATTGTAGGGGCCAATACAGCCCTGGGTTCCGGTGTATTGAACGCCGCGGCTGGCACCACACTGGATGCCAGCGCAGCGGTTGCCCTGGGCAATAACATCAACCTGGGCGGCACCCTGAACCTGGGGGGCAGCAATGCGTTGATCCTTGACGGCAATGTGAATGGCGTGGGAGGCCTGACCAAAAACGGTGCTGCCGACCTGACCCTCAACGGCAACAATGGTTACCTGGGCAACACGGCGCTCACTGCCGGCAAACTGGTGGTCGGTTCCAATACCGCGCTGGGTCTCGGGGCGTTGAACACGGCGGCCAACACCACACTGGACGCTAACACCGCCGTCAGCCTGAATAACCTGCTGAACCTGGGCGGCGCCTTGAACATGGGGGGCAGCGCCGATTTGACCTTGACCGGCCTGGTCAACGGTATCACCGGCAGCCTGGTCAAGGACGGCGCTGCCAACCCCGTGCTCAACGGCGCCAACGGCTATGGCGGTGGCACCACGCTCAATGCCGGCACCCTCACGGCCGGCACTGACACTGCATTGGGCCTGGGCGGCCTGACCGTGGGCGGCGCCGCAACCCTGGACAGCAACACCGCAGTTGCGCTCGGCAACAGCGTGGCCTTGAACGCCAACCTGACCCTTGGCGGCAGCAATGCCCTGACCTTGGGCGGCTTGATCAGTGGCACTGGCCAACTGATCAAGAATGGCCTGGGCAACCTGACCGTCAATGGCATCAACACCTTCCAGGGCGGTACCACCCTCAATGACGGTTCGCTGACCCTGGGCAGCGGCAATGCGCTGGGCGGCGGAGCCTTGACCGTCGGCGGGGCCGCGACCCTGGATAACAGCGCGGCCTTCACCCTGGGCAATAACATCGCGCTCAATGGCGACCTGACCCTGGCGGGCAACAACGACCTCAACCTCAGCGGCGTCATCAGCGGTGCCAGCGCCTTGATCAAAAACGGCGTGGCCGACTTGACCCTGAGCGGCAACAACACCTTCACCGGCCCGTTGAATGTTGTTTCCGGCAGCCTTACCACGATCGGCACCGGCGCTTTGGGCAATACCTCCGGCGCCAACATCAGCGCCGGTGCCAACCTCAACCTCGGCGCCGACAGCAGCCTGGCGACCCTGGCCGGCAGCGGCGGTGTGCAGTTGGTCGGTGGCACCACCTTGAGCGTGGGCGGTGTGAACAGCGACAGCACCTTTGACGGCAGCCTTTCCGGCGCCGGCGGCCTGACCAAAGTCGGCATTGGCACCCTCAACCTCACCGGCATCAACGCCCTGACCGGCAACACTGCCGTCAACGGCGGCACCCTCAACCTCAGCGGCTCCCTGGGCAGCGCGCTGGTGGACGTCAACAGCGGCGGCACCTTTACCGGCACTGGCTCAGTGCTCGGCACATTGAACGTCAACAACGGCGGCCACCTGGCGTTGAGCAGCGGCAACACCTTGTCTGCCGGCGTGCTGAACATGGGCGCCGGCGGCAACCTGGATGTCGCCCTTGGTGCGCCGTCCACCGCGTCCTTGCTCAATGTCGGCGGCAACGTGAACCTCGCCGGCAACCTGAACGTGACCGATGCCGGTGGTTTCGGTGCGGGCACCTACCGTTTGATCAACTACACCGGCGGCCTGACCGGCGCGTTGACCGTAGCGGGCGTTCCGGTCGGCTACGGCCTCGGTGATCTGTTGGTGCAGACCTCCGTCGGCAACCAGGTCAACCTGGTGGTATCGACGCCTAACATTCGGTTCTGGGATGGCAGCCAGTCCATCGGCAACGGCGTGGTGGACGGTGGCACCGGCAACTGGACCCTCGGCGGCACCAACTGGACCTCGGCCGACGGCTTGACCAACTCAGCGTGGGCCAGCGGCTTCGCGGTTTTCACCGGCGCGGCAGGCACCGTCACCGTGCAAGGCCCGCAAGCCATTACCGGCCTGCAGTTTGTCACCGATGGCTACAACCTGGTCGGTGGCGCGGGCGGGCAACTGACCGCCATCAATGGTGGCTCCGGCAACGTCTCTATGCGGGTTGACCCAGGCGCGACAGCGACCGTCGGCGTGAATATCGACGGCGCCGGCACCCTGAACAAACTCGACACCGGCACCCTGGTACTCGGCGGCGCCAACACTTACACCGGTGGCACCTTGCTCAACGGCGGCACCTTGGTGGTCGGTAGCAATACTGCCCTGGGCACGGGCCAATTGACTGCGGTTGCAGGTACCACGCTGGACAGTAACGCTGCCGTGACCCTCGGCAATGACGTTGCCCTGGCGGGCAACTTGACCGTCGGCGGCAGCAACGCCCTGACCTTGAATGGCGTGGTCAGCGGGGTGGGCGGCCTGATCAAAAATGGCGCCGGGAACCTGACCCTGGGCGGTGCCAACACCTACCTTGGGGTCACCGCGCTGAATGCAGGCGGCCTGCTCCTGGCGTCCAACACCGCGCTGGGCGCCAGCGCGCTGAATGCCGCGGGTGGCACCACGCTGGATGCGAGCACAGCCCTCACCGTTGCCAACGCCATCAACCTGGCCGGCAACCTGGGCATTGGCGGCACGGCTGACTTGACCCTCAGCGGCCCCGTCGCGGGTATTGGCAGCCTGACCAAGAACGGCGCGGCCAACCTGACCCTCAATTCGGCCAATGGCTTCCTGGGTGGCACCACCCTCAATGCCGGCACCTTGACCGTCGGCAATACCCTGGCTCTGGGGCTGGGCAACCTGACGGTCGGCGGCGCAGCGACCCTGGACAGCAACGCTGCGCTGGCCCTCGGCAACACTGTGGCGCTGAACGCCAACCTGGCGGTGGCCGGCAGCAATGACCTGACCCTGGGCGGCGTGCTCAGTGGCACCGGTGCGCTGGTCAAAAACGGCGCTGCCAACCTGACGCTCAATGGCGTCAACAGCTTCCAGGGCGGCACGACGCTGAACGCGGGCACCTTGACCCTGGGCACGGCAGCGGCTCTGGGAACCGGCGCACTGACCGTGGGCGGCGCGGCCAGCTTGAACAACACTACCCCGCTGGTGCTGGCCAACGCAGTCAACGTCAACGCCGACCTGACTGTTGGCAGCCTGAATAACAACCTGACCCTGGCCGGTGTACTGGCGGGTGGCGCCAATCTGATCAAGGCCGGCGGAGGCGACCTGAGCTTGACCGGCACCAATACGTTCAGCGGCTTGTTTGACGTGCAGTCGGGCAGCCTCAGCACCGTCGGCAATGGCGCGCTGGGCGTCGGCGCCGGGGTCAACCTGGCGAGCGGTACGTCCTTGAACCTGGGCGGTTCCGCCAGCCTGGGAGCACTCACCGGCAACGGGCTCGCAACGATCGGCACCGGCAGCACCTTGAGCATCGGCGGCAATAACCTCGACAGCACCTTTGGCGGCGTATTGGCGGGCCTGGGCAGTTTTGCCAAAGAGGGCAGCGGAGCCTTGACCCTGAGCGGCCTTAGCGCGCTCACCGGCAATACTCAGGTAAACGCGGGCAGCCTGCTCGTCAATGGCTCGCTGGCCAGCGGCAACGTCGGGGTCGGCAGCGGCGCGACCCTCGGCGGCTCCGGCACGGTGTTGGGGAATGTGAACATCGCGGATGGCGGCCACCTGGCGGTCAACTCCGGCAACACCCTGACGGTAGGCGCGCTGGTACTCAATGCCAATTCCAACCTGGACGCGGGCCTCGGCGCGCCGTCCACCGGCGGAACGGCCCTGATCCATGTGGGCGGCAACCTGACCCTCGACGGCAACCTGAACGTCAGTGACATCGGCGGCTTCGGCGCCGGCATCTATCGGCTGATCGACTACACCGGCAGCCTGACCAACAACGGCCTGCAACTGGGCAGCTTGCCGGTTAACATCCCGGCCACCGACCTCGACCTGCAAACCGCCATCGGCAACCAGATCAACCTGCTGGTCAACGGCAACACCAACGTGCAGTTCTGGGACGGCAGCCAGACCACCGGCAACGGCAGTGTCGACGGCGGCAGTGGTACCTGGACGGCCGGCAGCACCAATTGGACCGGCGTCAACGGCTCGTTCAATGCCGCCTGGCTGCCCAACAGCTTCGCGGTCTTCCAAGGCACGGCGGGCACTGTCACCGTTGACGGGGCGCAGGCGATCACCGGCCTGCAATTTGTCACTGACGGCTATAACGTCGTCGGCGGAACGGCGGGGGCCCTGACCTTGTTCAACGGTACCGGCGGCAACACCGCTGTGCGGGTTGACCCGAATGCTACCGCCACACTTGGCGTGACCCTCAACGGCGGCGGCACCCTGGCCAAACTTGACGCAGGCACCCTGGTGCTCAACGGCGCCAACACCTACACCGGCGGCACCGCGCTCAATGGCGGTACGCTGATTGTGGGTAACAACAGCGCGTTGGGGACGGGCTTGTTGACCACGTCCAACGGCACCACCCTGGACAGCAACACGACGGTCAACCTGGCCAACGCTGTGAACGTCAACGGCACGCTGACCGTCGGCGGCAGCAACGCCCTGACCCTGGCCGGCACCGTGGCGGGCACCGGCAGCCTGATCAAAAACGGTGTCGCCAGCCTGACGCTGAGTGGCAACAACACCTACGCAGGGCCAACCGCGCTGAACGCCGGCGGGCTGATCCTGGCCTCCAATACGGCGCTGGGCACGGGTGCCCTGAACGCCGCCGCCGGCACCACCCTCGACACAGGCGCCCCGGTGGTCCTGGCCAACACGTTGAACCTCGCCGGTAACCTCGGCATCCTCGGCAGCGCCGACCTGACCCTCAACGGCCTGGTCAATGGCGCCGGCAGCCTGACCAAAAGCGGGGCGGGCAACCTGACGCTCAACGGGGCGAATGGCTACGTCGGCGGGACCCAGTTGAACGCAGGCAGCCTGACCCTTGGTAACGCCTCGGCGCTCGGCGGCGGCACCTTGGTTGTCAACGGTGCGGCTACGCTGGATACCGGCACGGCACTGGCACTGGCCAACACCGCCACGCTCAATGCTGCGCTGACCGTGGCGGGTACCAACGGCCTGAGTCTCAACGGCGTGGTCGACGGCGCGGGCTCGTTGATCAAGAACGGCAACGCCAACCTGACCTTGAACGGTGCCAATACCTACAGCGGCGGCACCACCCTCAACGCCGGTACGCTGACGGTTGGCAACGCCACGGGCCTGGGTTCGGGCGCCCTGACCGTCAGCGGTGCGGGCACCCTGGACAACAGCGTGCCGCTGGTGCTGGTAAATGCCGTCAACCTGAATGCTGACCTGAGCGTGGCCGGCACCAACGACCTGACCCTGGCCGGCGTGCTGGCGGGCAATGCGGCGCTGATCAAAAACGGCGCGGCCGACCTGCTGCTCAGTGGCACTAACACCTTCACCGGCCCGCTCAATGTTGTGGGCGGCAGCGTGACCACTGCGGGCAACGGTGCACTGGGCAACACGTCCGGCGTCACTGTGGGCACGGGCGCCAGCCTTAACCTGGGCGGCAATGCCAACCTCAACACCTTGGCCGGCAACGGCGCGGTTCAGGTGGCGGGCGGCAGCACGCTGGCAGTGGGTGGCAGCAACCTGGACAACACCTTCGCGGGTACATTGAACGGCGCGGGCAACCTCGATAAAAACGGCACCGGCGCACTCAACCTGAGCGGCACCAATGGCATCACCGGCGCAGCCAACATTAACGACGGCACTTTGAATGTCAGCGGTTCGCTGGCCAGCGGCACCGTGACGGTGAATAACGGCGCGACCCTGACCGGTACCGGTACGTTGGCGGGGGCCGTGACGGTAGCCGACGGTGGGCATATCGGCCTGAACACCGGCAGCGCGCTGTCGGTGGGCTCGCTGGTGCTGGGCGGCAACTCGAACCTGGACGTCGGCCTTGGCACGCCGGTCGTTGGCGGTGGCAGCGGGCTGTTGAATGTCGGCGGCAACCTGACCCTGGACGGCAACCTCAACGTCACCGACATCGGCGGCTTTGGCAGCGGCGTCTACAACATCATCAACTACGGTGGCGCGCTTACCGATAACGGCCTGACCCTCGGCACACTGCCGGTCAGCGTGATCCCGGGCGACGTGCAAGTGCAGACAGCCATCAGCAACAAGGTCAACCTGCTGGTCACCGCGCCCAACACTACCGTGCAGTTCTGGGACGGTGGCAACCTGATCGGCAACGGCGCCATCGAAGGCGGCAACGGCACCTGGGGCACCGGCACCACCAACTGGACCAATGTCGACGGTACCCTCAACCAGAACTGGAACAACAGTTTCGCAGTGTTCCAGGGCACAGCCGGCAACGTAAGCGTGGAGGGCACGCAAAACATCACCGGCCTGCAGTTCGTCACCGACGGCTACAACCTGGCCTCCGGCACAGCCGGCGTGCTCAACCTGGTCAATGGCGGCACCGGCAACACCGCGATTCGCGTGGACCCGAATGCCACCGCCACCCTCGGCGTCACACTCGCCGGTGCCGGCACCCTGGCCAAACTCGACAGCGGTACCTTGGTGCTCAACGGCACCAACACCTACACCGGCGGCACCGCGCTGAATGGCGGCACGCTGGTGGTCGGCAGCAACAGCGCCCTCGGTACTGGTGCGCTGACGGCGGCTGACGGCACCACGCTGGACAGCAATGCGGCCGTTACACTGGGCAACACGGCGGTGCTCAATGGTGCGCTGGCGATTGGCGGCAGCAATGCGCTGACCTTCAACGGCGGCATCAGCGGCGCTGGCAGCCTGGTGAAAAAAGGCGCGGCGGCACTCACGCTCAACGGCACCAACACCTACAGCGGCGGCACCGGCTTGAATGCCGGCCAACTGATCCTCGGCAATAACGCCGCGCTCGGCACCGGCGCAGTCACGGTCGGTGGCGCCGCGCAACTGGATGGCAGCACCGACTTGCAATTGGCCAACGCCATCAACCTGAGTGGCCCGCTGACCCTGGCCGGCAGCCATGACTTGGCCCTTAACGGCGTAGTCAGTGGTAATGGCAGCCTGGTGAAAAACGGCAACGGTGCACTGTTGCTGACCGGCGCCAACACCTACAGCGGTGGCACTACGCTTAACGGCGGCACCACCACCGGCACCACCTCCAGCTTGCAGGGGGCCATCGCCAACAACGCGACCCTCACGTTTGAACAGGGCGCAGACGGCACTTACACCGGCAACCTCACCGGGGCCGGGGTGTTGAATAAAACCGGCACCGGCGCCTTGCTGCTGGCCGGCAACAACACCTTTACCGGCAACACCAACGTCAACGCGGGCAGCCTGCTGGTCAACGG
>NZ_JBARTQ010000330.1:0-4655 GCF_049645325.1 Pseudomonas sp.
ACATTTTGATAGGTGAACACAGTCACATGTGGGAGGTGGCTTGCCTGCGATAGCAATCTGAAGGACTACACAGCCTCCCGGTACGGGTTGCGCGGATCCTGCGTCCAATTCAAAAACGGCTTGCCGGTGTCCATCGGCACCATCTCGATGCAGTCCGCCACCGGACAGGTGATCTGGCACAAGTTGCAGCCCACGCATTCATCGTCGATCACCTCGTACTTATGCGTGCCATCGGCCTGTTTCAAACTGGCGATGGCCTGGTGTGAGGTGTCTTCACAGGCGATATGGCAACGGCCGCAACCAATACAGGCTTCCTGATCGATCTTGGCGATGACCTGATAATTGATATCCAGGTACTTCCAATCCGTCGTATTGCCCACTGCGCGCCCGGAAAACTCCTGCAAGCTTTTGTAGCCCTGGCTGTCCATCCAGCGCGACAACCCATCTTTCATTTCTTCCACAATCCGAAACCCGTGCAACATCGCGGCCGTGCACACCTGCACTGCGCCGCAGCCCAGGGCGACGAATTCCGCCGCATCACGCCAGTTGCCGATGCCGCCAATCCCGCAGATCGGCAGGCCTTGGGTCTGTGGGTCGCGGGCAATTTCGGCGACCATGTTCAAGGCAATCGGCTTGACCGCCGAGCCGCAATAGCCGCCGTGGGTGCTTTGGGTGCCGACCATGGGCAGCGCAACCATGCGCTCCAGGTCCACGCTGGTGATGGAGTTGATGGTGTTGATCAGCGACACCGCATCCGCGCCGCCGCGATACGCCGCACGCGCCGCCACCCGAATATCAGTAATGTTCGGCGTGAGCTTGACGATCACCGGCAGCGAGCAGTAGGTCTTGCACCAGCGCGTCACCTGTTCCACATACTCCGGGACCTGGCCCACCGCCGCGCCCATGCCGCGTTCCGGCATGCCGTGGGGGCAGCCGAAGTTCAGTTCGATGCCGTCGCAGCCGGTGGCCTCCACCAGTGGCAGGATGGTTTTCCACGATTCTTCGACGCACGGCACCATCAGCGACACGATCAGCGCGCGGTCGGGCCAGTCCTTTTTCACCTGGGTGATTTCCCGCAGGTTGATCTCCAGGGAACGGTCGGTAATCAGCTCGATGTTGTTGATGCCCAGCACTTCCCGGTTGGCGCCGTAATGCGCCGAGTAGCGTGATGACACGTTGACCGCCGCCGGGTCCTCACCGAGGGTTTTCCAGACCACGCCGCCCCAGCCGGCTTCAAAGGCGCGGACCACGTTGTAGGCCTTGTCGGTGGGCGGCGCGGAGGCCAGCCAGAACGGGTTGGGGGCTTTGATACCGGCGAACACAATCGAGAGATCGGCCATTACGCAGCCTCCACATTCAGCATGAGTTGGGCGTGCATGGCTTCGGCGGCCAGCTTGCCGTGTTGCACCGCTTGCACGGTGAGGTCCTGGCCGAGGCTGACGCAATCGCCACCGGCATAGACGCCCGGGATGCTGGTTTGCAGCTGTTCGTCGACGAAGATGCGTTCGCCCACACGGTGCAGTTGCTGGGCCAGCGGATCGTGCAGCGCCTCGCTGTCAAAACCTTGCCCGATGGCTTTGAATATCGCGTCGGCAGCCAGTTCGAAGGTCTCGCCGGTGGGGTGCAGGCGTCCGTTTTCCAGGCGCGTACGGGCGAAGCGCATACCGCGTACATGGCCTTGTTCATCGAGCAGCACTTCTTCCGGTTGGGCCCAGGTCAGTAGGCGTACCTGATTGGCTTTGGCGATGTCTTGTTCGTGCCCGGTGGCGCCCATGTCGGCAAGGCCACGGCGGTACACCAGGTTCACGTCGCGGGCACCGAGGCGGGCCATTTGCACGGCCATGTCGATGGCGGTGTTGCCGGCGCCAAGCACGATGCAGCGATCGGCCAGGGGCAGTTGAGTGAGGTCATCGGCCTGGCGCAGTTCGCGGATGTAGTCGGTGGCGGCGAGCAGGCCAGGCGCGTCCTCGTGGGGCAAACCGAGGTGTTTGCTCGCCGCAAGGCCGAGGCCGAGGAACACCGAATCGAATTGCTGGTGCAGTTCGCTCAAGGTCAGGTTGTCGCCCAGGCGTTGGCCGTGGCGAATTTCAATGCCGCCGATCTGCAGCAGGAAATCCAGTTCCTTCTGGGCAAAATCATCCACCAGCTTGTACTTGGCGATTCCGTATTCGTTCAAGCCGCCGGCTTTTTCCCGTGCTTCGAAGATCACCACGTCATGGCCGTGCAAGGCCGCGCGATGTGCACAGGCCAACCCGGCGGGCCCGGCGCCGACCACGGCGATGCGCTTGCCGGTGGGTGCGGAACGCTGGAACGGGTGTTCGCTGAAGTGCGCGTTATCAATGGCGTAGCGTTGCAACAGGCCGATCAGCACCGGCGCGCATTCTTCGGCGTTGTTGCGCACGCAGGCTTGCTGGCAGAGGATTTCGGTGGGGCAGACCCTCGCGCAACTGCCGCCGAGGATATTGGCCGAGAGGATTTTCTGCGCCGCGCCTTGCACGTTTTCGGTGTGGATATTGCGAATGAACGAGGGGCTGTCGATCTCGCTGGGGCACGCGTTTACGCACGGTGCGTCGTAGCAATACAGGCAGCGCGAGGCTTCCAATTGCGCCTGACGTGAATTGAGCGGCGGTGCCAGGTCGGTGAAATAGCTGGCGAGTGTCGCCCCATCTTCATGGGAATGGGGGAGGTGGGTCAGGGTCTGGATCACGGTGTTTGCCTCACGGTTTTTTTGGATTGCCTCTGGCGGGCATTTTTGTTGCCTGTACTGGCGCCATCGCAGGCAAGCCAGCTCCCACACTTGAATGTGTTCGCAGATCAAAATGTGGGAGCCGGGCTTGCCCGCGATAGGCCGAAGGCCGCTCTCAGCGTTTCACAGCAACGGGCCTGGAATGCTCAGCCCGCTTGCTCAACTGCTCAAACACCGACGGATACGCCGGCCGTTCCACGTACCGTCCGGCACCGCGCTCGGCGCGCAGGTCGCCGTCGGCCCAGACCAGCTTGCCCTGGCTGATGGTGTGGCTCGGCACGCCGCGCACGGTCTTGCCTTCAAAGATGTTGAAGTCGACTTGCTGATGGTGGGTCTTGGCGGAAATGGTCCGCGTGCCCTCCGGGTCCCACAGCACCAGGTCGGCATCGGCGCCCACGCGGATCGCGCCTTTGCGTGGGTAGAGGTTGAAGATCTTCGCCGTGTTGGTGGAGGTCAGCGCGACGAATTCCTGCATCGACAGGCGCCCGGTATTCACGCCTTCATCCCACAACAGCGCCATGCGGTCTTCGATCCCGGCGGTGCCGTTGGGGATCTTGCTGAAGTCGTCGCGGCCGGCCGCTTTTTGCTCGGCGCAAAAGCAGCAGTGGTCGG
Source organism: Pseudomonas sp. (assembly GCF_049645325.1). GTDB lineage: Bacteria > Pseudomonadota > Gammaproteobacteria > Pseudomonadales > Pseudomonadaceae > Aquipseudomonas. The sequence continues at coordinate 3,359 of NZ_JBARTQ010000330.1, forward strand.
TGGCGGTGGTGTGCAGGTTGCCCGATTGCAGGCCGTGCCACAGCGCTTCCTGATGCCCGCGCGGGCGGAAGGGCGGGCTCATCACGTAGCCGGCGGCGGTTTGCCAGTCGGGGTGTTGGTACACGCTGTCGTCCAGCAACAGGTGGCCGGCGAGCACTTCGCCGTATACCGCCTGGCCCTTGGCCCGAGCGTAAGTGATTTCGTCGAGGGCCTCTTGGGTGGAAACATGCACCAGGTACAGCGGCGTGCCGATGGTCTCGGCGATGCGGATCGCGCGGCTGGCCGCTTCGCCTTCCACTTGCGATGGGCGCGACAGCGGATGCGCTTCCGGCCCGGTGATGCCCTGGGCCATCAGCTTGCGTTGCAGGTGATACACCAACTCGCCGTTTTCTGCGTGCACCGTCGGCACCGCGCCGAGTTCCAGGCAGCGTTCGAAGCTCGCCACCAGCGTGTCGTCGGCCGCCATGATTGCGTTCTTGTAGGCCATGAAATGCTTGAAGCTGTTGATGCCATGGTGGCTGACCAGCTCGGCCATTTCTTCGCGCACCTGTTCGCTCCACCAGGTGATCGCCACGTGAAAGCCGTAGTCGGCAGCGGATTTTTCCGCCCAGCCGCGCCACTGGTGAAAGGCTTCCATCAAGGATTGCTGCGGGTTGGGAATCACAAAGTCGATGATCGACGTGGTGCCGCCCGCCAGGCCCGCCGCTGTGCCACTGAAAAAGTCTTCACTGGCCACCGTGCCCATGAAGGGCAATTGCATGTGGGTGTGAGGGTCGATGCCGCCGGGCATCAGGTATTGACCGCTGCCGTCGAGTATTTCAGTGCCGGCGGGAATATCCAGGTTCGTGCCAATGGCGCGAATCAGACCGCCTGCGCATAAAACATCGGCGCGGTAACGTTCATCATGGGTAATAACGGTGGCGCCACGGATCAACAGCGACATGTCGAATTCCTCACAGGCTTGACCGGCTTGTGCCAGTTCTAAGTGTTGTAATGCTGCTTGCCGATGATTGATTAAATCCTGTCATCGGTGACAGGAATAGAAACTAGCCCGAGTTTTTCGATTGAGCAAGAAGATTTTTTATAAGCTTATATCGTGATTAACCTATTGATTTATAAAGGTAAATATCTCAAATCACCAAAATGTGGCGACCGCTCACCATTTTGACGCACTTGACAGGTTCTTAAATTGAGCAACATTTCTTATTGCAAATCAGACGCTTGAGACGTGCCTCTTGACGGGGGCTGGAAATAAAAATAATTGTGTTGCACCAGATTGAGTCCTGAGTGTTCGGGC
>NZ_JBARTQ010000331.1:0-4564 GCF_049645325.1 Pseudomonas sp.
CACCACACCCTGCCTGACTTCATCATGACCCGTGGCGGTGTATCGCTGCGTCCTGGCGACGGCATCATCCACAGCTGGCTGAACCGCATGCTGCTGCCGGACACGGTCGGCACCGGTGGTGACTCCCACACCCGTTTCCCAATGGGCATCTCGTTCCCGGCCGGTTCCGGTCTGGTCGCGTTCGCCGCAGCCACTGGCGTCATGCCACTGGACATGCCGGAATCGATCCTGGTTCGCTTCAAAGGCAAAATGAAACCTGGCATCACCCTGCGTGACCTGGTTCATGCCATTCCTTACTACGCGATCCAGTCGGGTCTGCTGACAGTAGAGAAGAAAGGCAAGAAAAACGCCTTCTCCGGCCGCATCCTGGAAATCGAAGGCCTGAACGACCTGACGCTGGAACAAGCGTTCGAGCTGTCCGACGCCTCGGCTGAACGTTCGGCTGCCGGTTGCACCATCAAGCTGTCGAAAGCGTCGATCACCGAATACCTGAACTCCAACATCACCCTGCTGCGCTGGATGATCGGTGAAGGTTACGGCGACCCACGTACCCTGGAACGTCGCGCCCAAGCGATGGAAGCCTGGGTTGCCAACCCTGAGCTGATGGAAGCCGATGCCGACGCGGAATACGCCGAAATCATCGAGATCGACCTGGCCGACATCAACGAGCCGATCCTCTGCGCACCAAACGACCCGGACGATGCCCGCCTGTTGTCCAGCGTTGCCGGCGAGAAGATCGACGAAGTGTTCATCGGTTCGTGCATGACCAACATCGGTCACTTCCGCGCTGCCGGCAAGTTGCTGGAGCAGGTCAAGGGTCAGCTGCCAACTCGTCTGTGGCTGTCGCCGCCGACCAAGATGGACGCTCACCAACTGACCGAAGAAGGCTACTACGGGATCTACGGCAAAGCTGGCGCGCGCATGGAAATGCCGGGCTGCTCGCTGTGCATGGGTAACCAGGCACGGGTAGAGCCGAACTCGACTGTTGTGTCGACGTCGACGCGTAACTTCCCGAACCGTCTGGGTGACGGCGCGAACGTCTACCTGGCTTCGGCCGAGTTGGCAGCCGTGGCTTCCACGCTGGGTCGCCTGCCGACCGTCGAAGAGTACATGGGTTACGCAGCGAAACTGGACACCATGGCCAGTGACGTTTACCGCTACCTGAACTTCGACCAGATCGCCGAGTTCCGCAAAATCGCAGCAAGCGCCAACATCCCGGTGATTCAAGCCTAAGATGTGTTGATGTAAAGAAGCGCCGCGTATCGCAAGATGCGCGGCGTTTTTTTATGCCTGCGAATTGGCTTGCAACGCCAGTTGCACCGCACCATCGACACTCAAACCACTGAGCAGCACTTGCGGCGCCAACGCTTCGGGCAATGCCTTCAGCACCTCAAGCGCGTCATGCCGCACCCGCGCGAGCACCACACGCTTGCCCTCCCCGCGCACCTGGGCGAAAAATGCTGCCAGGGCTTCGATGCTGGTGCCATCAAGGTCGGGTGACTCTTCCAGGCTCAACACCACCGCCTCCGCCTGCGACTGGCGCATCAAGCGCAACGCCGCGCCAAGGATGCGTTCGGCATTGGCAAAAAACAGCGCCTCGCTCGGCCGTACAATCAGCAGCCCCGGCACCTGCACCGCATCGGCATGGTGCTGACGGTCAACAAAGTCATGACTGTCGCCCAGGCGCCCAAGCACCTGGATGTCTGCCGACGACATCTGGCGCAACATCAACACCACGCTGATCGCAACAGACACCAACAAACCATCCAGCACGCCCAGCACCAAAACCGCCGCCACCGCGCAGATCACCAGCAGCCGGTCACGCCGCCACAGGAAGTAGCGCCCCAACGGTTGCAGGCTCAAGCCGCGACCCAGGGCGTAGATGACGATGGCCGCGAGCACCGGCTCCGGCGTCAGCGCGACATACGGCAGCACCGTCAGGACAATCAGCAACACCACCAGCGCGGCGACTATTCCCGCCAGGCGCGAGCCCGCGCCGGCCGCCTCATTGGCTGACGTCGCCGAATAGCCTGCACCGACCGGCATCCCGTGAAACAACCCGGACACCAGGTTGGCCGCGCCCAAGGCGAGCAAGTCACGGTTGGATGACACGCGGTCACCGTGTTTGAGGGCGAACGAACTGATGGAACCGTAGGACTCGGCATACAAGATCATGACCAAGGCAAACGCCAGCTCGCCCAGGCGCAGCCAATCGGCGAACGGCAGGACCGGAAGATGCCCCAGCTCCAGGCGCAAGTCGATTACGCCAATCAACGCCACGCCATGCGCCTGCAAATCCAGGTACTGCCCGCAAACGATGCCTAGAACCACCACCAGCAGCCCGCCCGGCAGGCGCGGAATGCGCGCGCACAGCCACAGCACTATCAAGGCAGCCGCCGCAACCAGCGCAGCCGGCCAGTTCCAGCGCGGCAGTTGTTCGAGCAACTGCGGCAGAAAGCGGATCAGGTTGTTATCCGTAAGGTGCACGCCCACCACGCCGGCCAACTGCTTGAGGATGATGGTCAGCGCCAGGCCGAAAGCAAAACCGCGCAACACCGGCTTGGCGATAAACGAAGTCACGCCGCCCAACTTGAACAACCCGGCCAACAGGAATAGCACCCCGGTGATCAGCACCAGCCCGAACGCCAGCGAAAGCCGCAACGCCGGGTCACTGCCCGCCAGGCTCGCAGTAGCGGCTGCCAGGACCGCCGCCGACGATGACGTAGCCGACACAATCGCAAAACGGCTGGTACCCAACACGCCGTAGCACAGCAGCCCGGCGAACAAGGCAATCACCCCGGCCTGGGGCGGCAGTGCGGCAATACTGGAGTAAGCCACTGCTTCGGGCAGCAGCAACCCGGCAATGGCCAACCCGGCGAGAATGTCCTGGGTGCGATTGGGCGGTGCAACAACCGGTGCAGCGGTTTCAGTTTTCAATCGGCCCAACCCATCCTGGCAAGTAACGCGCTTCCTGGCTGCGCGCCAGGAGCATGGCCTTGCCTAACAGCTTGGCATTCGGCTGGCTGACCACGTCACTGCCGATGCGGCTGCGAAAGAAGTCCGCCCACAGAAACTCACTGAACGGCGTCGCGTCCTTGGCGTAACCACCGGCCGTACGCAGCATCCCCGCCAAGCTGCGGTAAGGGTCGTCCTGCAGGTCGGTGATCTTGCGAGGAATGGCTTCGTAAGTGCGCCGCAGGCCCCGCGCGTCGTAGGGGTGCACCCATTGATTGAATGCCATGACATTCCAGAACGTGCTGCGCTCGACAAATGACAAGTCCTTGAGCATCAGCAATGACACACTCTTGACCTCCTCCAGCAGCAATGCCAAGCCGAAATGGTGGTGGTCGGTGATGTAGTAGCGCTCATCCGGCCCCAATACGCAGGGAAACCAGTGTTTGTCGAGCGCAGCGGCGCGCTCTTTTCGCTTGAGCTTGGTCCAGGCTTCACGCTTGGTGGCAACTTCGGCCATGCCTACCGTCAATTGCGTGGGGTGCAGTTTTTCCAGCTTGCAGGTGATCAGTTGCGGGCGTGGCCGAGCCATGGGTATCTCCAACAGGGAACCAATATGCCGACAGCTTAGCCGCCATTGCTTGCCTGGGGTTGAGACAGCTCAGGTTTTCGGCGCACATAAAAAAAGCCGATTCGCGGTGTGCGCGAATCGGCCTGGGTGCATGCAACCTGCGGTCAGGACAGCAGCGAGTAGATCAACGCGGTAATCGCGACAAGGCCCACCGCCGTGACGAACACGTTGGACGCCTGCCCACGGTACTTGGCCATCGCCGGCACCTTGCGGATCGCGTACATCGGCATCAGGAACAGGATCGACGCAATGATCGGGCCGCCGAGGGTTTCGATCATGCCGAGGATGCTCGGGTTAAGCGTGGCAACGATCCAGCACACCACCAGCATGAACGCGGCGGTCATGCGGTCCAGGGACTTGGCCGCCGGGCGCCGACCGGTTTTCAGTACCAGGCCTTTCAGGCCTTCGCTGGCGCCGATGTAGTGGCCCAGGAACGACTTGGCGATGGCCACGAACGCAATCAACGGCGCGGCGAACGCGATGGTCGGGTTGTCAAAATGGTTGGCCAGGTACGACAGGATCGACAGGTTCTGCGCTTTCGCCTCGCCAAGCTGCGCCGGCGACAGCGTCAGCACGCAGCTGAACACGAAGAACAGCACCATCACCACCATCAACAGGTGCGCGCGGGACAGGATCTGCGAGCTGCGCTCGTCGGCGTTCGCGCCGTACTGGCGCTTCTGGTCAACGGCAAAGGCGGAGATGATCGGCGAATGGTTGAACGAGAACACCATCACCGGAATCGCCAGCCACAGCGTGTGCAGCAGCGCCGACGGGGCCGGCACGGTGCTGGCGGTACTGAGGATGCCGCCGTTCCAGTGCGGCACCAGGTACACGGCGAGTAACAGCAAGGCGACGATAAACGGATACACCATCAGGCTCATGGCCTTGACGATCACCTGCTCGCCACACCGCACCACGGCCAGCAGGCCGAGGATCAGCACCAGCGACAGGATCGCCCGCGGTGGCGGCGCGATGTGCAGT
>NZ_JBARTQ010000332.1:0-2634 GCF_049645325.1 Pseudomonas sp.
GGTCAGCCACTGCTCTTGCTTGTGATCCGCTCTTGATCCAACCACTCAGGTCGGCTTTCAGGCCGCCGTGCCCTGCTTTTGATCTTGCTCGTGATCTTGATCTGAGGCGCCCCGTTAACCACGATGGCCTAACGCAGGCTTGAATCCGTGGATAACCCGGCAGGACGCCGGGTTAGCCGTGTTGGGCCATGGATGGCCCGTCACGGCGGCCCACGCTCCAAAGCCTGCGTGAGGGCACACCGAAGCGTGAGCGAGGTGCCGAGTGGAGGGGCAAGAGCGCTTTGGTTACTTTCGCGCTTTTCGAAAGTGACCCGCTGTAAGAGCGGAACCCATACCCGCCTTCACCGAAAAAACGGATATGCACTCAAAACCCCGCCACCCAAAAAAACCATACCAAACGTCAAACCACATCCACCCCCACATGAATCGCATCATGCCGCCAGAACTCCAGGTCACAGTCGATCAACCGCTGATGCTGGTCATAATTAACCCGGGCAATCCGCAATCCCGGACTCCCCACAGACACACGCAAAGCAGCAGCGGCCTCCACCGGCAGTGACGTCGGTACGATTTCAAAACGCACCCGCCCATAGTGCAAGTCGTACTGGCGGGCATATAACTCAGTCATCGACTTATTAAGGTCACACTCCAGAATCCCCGGAAAATACTGCGGGTTCAGGTAATGCTCCACATACAACACCAAACGCCCATCAATCCGCCGCCCCCGGCAAATCTGGATCACGCTCGACAACGCCGGCAACTGCAACCAGGCACACACCGCCGCCGATGCCGGTTGCAACCGCGCAGAGATCACCTCGGTCACCGCCACCCGCCCCTGCTCGCTGACCATCGCGTGAAAGTGACTGCGCTGCATCAGGTTGTAGGCCAAGCGTGGCGGCGAGACAAACCAGCCGCGACGCTCCTCGCGATAAATCTGCCCTTGGGCTTCCAGTTGTAACAAGGCTTCCCGCACCGTAATGCGAGTGGTACCAAACAACTCGCTGAGTTTGCGCTCGGCGGGTAGTTTGCTTGCAGGCGGCAGCAGGCCGTGGTCGATCTGCTCTTGCAGCGCCAGGCCGATGGAGGTCACCGCCTTGATTGCCTCATCACGCATCAACATTACCTATCTGGACTAGACCAGCACCGTTCAGGTGCACAAACCGCGCGCTATTTGGGCGTCCGCTGCTACTTGCCAGCCTAGGCATTACAGATGACCGACAGATGACAGTCCCTGTTCACCGCCCATACCACACCCTGCAATACATCGGCCAAGTCCAAGGCCTGCGGGCCCTTGGGCATGGTCTACGCTAAGCCTGCGCTTAGCGACAAAAGCGATTTAAAAACGACATCGACATGAAACTGTCATCCATCGAGCCTAGATTGGCTCAGGTATTGCTGACCTAGACCAACACCACCGCAAACGTCGATAAAAACGCAGCGTTGAAAACGCCCAAAGGAGCTTCGGATGAAACAGCTTTTCCTGGCATCACTGTTAGGCTCGACCATTGCCATGTGCACCGCCGCCATGGCTGCTGATACCGATTTGAAAACGTTGGAAGCCGCCGCGAAAGCGGAAGGCGCCGTCAACAGCGTCGGCATGCCCGATGACTGGGCCAACTGGAAAGGCACTTGGGATGACCTGGCCAAGACCTACGGCCTCAAGCACATCGACACCGACATGAGCTCGGCCCAGGAAGTCGCCAAGTTCGCCGCCGAAAAAGACAACGCCAGCGCCGACATCGGCGACGTCGGTGCCGCTTTCGGCCCGATTGCGGTGAAGCAGGGTGTGACCCAACCGTACAAGCCGAGCACCTGGGCACAAGTACCCGATTGGGCGAAAGACAAAGACGGCAACTGGGCCCTGGCCTACACCGGCACCATCGCCTTTATCGTCAACAAAAAACTGCTGCATGGCTCCGAAGCCCCAAAAAGCTGGGCTGACCTGAAAACCGGCAAATACAAGGTGTCCATCGGTGACGTGAGCACCGCCGCCCAGGCCGCCAACGGCGTGCTGGCTGCAGCCTTGGCCAACGGTGGTGACGAGAAGAACATCCAGCCTGCGCTGCTGATGTTTGCCGAAATCGCCAAGCAAGGTCGCCTGTCGCTGGCCAACCCGACCATCGCCACCATGGAAAAAGGCGAAGTCGAAGTGGGCGTGGTCTGGGACTTCAACGGCCTGAGCTACAAAGCCAAGATGGCCAACCCGGATGACTACGTGGTGCTGATCCCATCGGACGGCTCGGTGATTTCCGGCTACACCACCATCATCAACAAATACGCTAAGCACCCGAACGCCGCCAAGCTGACCCGTGAGTACATCTTCAGCGACGCCGGCCAGACCAACCTGGCGCGCGGTAACGCCCGTCCGATCCGTGCCGAGCACCTGACCCTGCCAGCTGACGTCCAGGCCAAGCTGCTGCCGAATGAGCAGTACAAGAAAGTCACGCCGATCAAAGATGCCGACGCGTGGGAGAAGACCTCCAAGGCCCTGCCGCAGAAGTGGCAGGAAGAAGTCATCATCAATATGCAGTAAGGCGTTAACCCACATTGGATGTCCACGGGAGATCCAATGTGGGAACGGGCTTGTGTGGGAGCGGGCTTGCTCGCGAAAGCGGTGGATCAGTGAAAGAAAGG
>NZ_JBARTQ010000333.1:0-2385 GCF_049645325.1 Pseudomonas sp.
TGGCTTCGGCCAGTTGCGCCGGCGACAGGGTCAGTACGCAACTGAACACGAAGAACAGCACCATCACCACCATCAGGATGTGTGCCCGGGACAGGATCTGCGAGCTGCGTTCCTCGGCGTGTTCGCCGTACTGGCGCTTCTGGTCCACCGCAAAGGCCGAGATGATCGGCGAATGGTTGAACGAGAACACCATCACCGGAATCGCCAGCCAGAGGGTGCTGAGCAACGCCGATGGCGCGGGCACCTCGCGGGCGGTGCTGAGGATGCCGCCATTCCAGTGCGGCACCAGGTACACCGCCAGGAACAGCAACGCGACGATGAACGGGTACACCATCAGGCTCATGGCCTTGACGATCACTTGCTCACCGCAACGCACCACGGCCAGCAAGCCGAGGATCAGCACAAACGCCAGGATCGCGCGGGGCGGCGGCAGGATGTGCAGTTGGTGTTCCATGAAGCTGCTGACCGTGTTGGTCAGTGCCACGCTGTAGATCAGCAGGATCGGGAAGATCGCGAAGAAATACAACAACGTGATCAGCGCACCGGCCTTCAGACCGAAATGCTCTTCGACCACGTCAGTGATGTCGGAACCTTCACGGCCGGACAGCACGAAACGGGTCAGGCCACGGTGGGCAAAGAACGTCATCGGGAAAGCCAGCAGCGCCAGGATCACCAGCGGCCAGAAGCCCCCAAGGCCCGCGTTGATAGGCAAAAACAAAGTGCCGGCGCCAATGGCAGTGCCGAACAGGCCGAGCATCCAGGTGGTGTCCTGGCGGCTCCAGCGCGTGAGGGTTGCAGGTGTCGTCTGATAGCGTTCGTCGACGCTATTGGCCTGATCATTCATCCGGTCGGATCTCCGCATTTCCATGGCCGGGACGAGTCAGAAAAACCTGACAGGCAGCGCCCCGACCATAACAAGCGCGCGATTGTCCGGGATTCTCTTGAATAAGCAAAGACTTAGCTGAGGAACGGTGCGCCGGTGCAGAGCCTCAAGAACGGCCATAGGCAGCGGTTTCAGCGGGCTGCAGCGCCCGCCAAATAATACATTCCCGAACAAATCTATTTTAGAATGGCCGCCATTCCTGTACGTTTCAGCCAGTGTCCGCCTTTTATCCTGAGAGCCCCGCCATGCCTCGCGTCTCGCGCAAACAAGCCGACCTCAACCGTGGAATCATCGTCGAAGCCGCCACTCACCTGTTCCGTGAGCGCGGCCTGCACGGCATCAGCTTGTCGGACGTGATGGCGGCGGCCGGCCTCACCCATGGTGGCTTCTACGGGCACTTTGCATCCAAGGAAGCCCTCGCCACCGAGGCGTGCCAAAAGGCCTTCGAGCACGCCAACCTGGGCTGGCAGGAAAAGATCAGCCGCAGTGAGGATTTGCCCACCGCCCGCGAGGCCATCCTGCGCCCGTACTTTTCAGCCAACCACCGCGACAACCCAGGCGACGGCTGCCCGATATCGGCTTTTACCCCGGATATGTGCCATGAGCCCGCCGACACCGCGTTGCAACACGCGTTTATCGACGGCGTTGAAACGTCTTTGGAGGTTTTCGCGCAGCTTCAGGACGAAGACCGCCAGGCCATGCTGGCCAAGTACGCGATGATGATTGGTGCCGTCACCCTTGCTCGTGCAACGCGGGGCAGTTCCTTGTCGGATGAATTCCTTGATGCCGTGCGAAACACCCTGCTACCCCAAAAGAAACCGGACACCTCCGTTGACAGCTGCGCCCCCGTCCCAGCATGATCGGGCCATGAACCTTATTCAGCTGTGCCTCACCCGCACCACCACCACGACCGCCAATGGCGGGCCGTGCGGTGGCTGTGGGTGCTTGAACTAAAGACCCCGGAAACAACCCAAGGCCCCGCCAGCAATGGACGGGGCCTTTTTATTGCCTCGCCCTCTGGCCACTGCAAGGAGCAAGACCATGGCTAACGCCCTGTTGATCATCGATATGCAAACCGGTCTATACGATGGACCGCAAAAACCCTTCGAACGCGAACGCCTGCTGAGCATCATCAACCAACTGATCAGGCGCGCCCGTACCGCCGACGCACCGATCTTCGTCGCGCGCCACACCGGCCCGGCGGGCTCGCCGATCGAAGCCGGCAGCGCGTTTTGGCAACTGTGGCACGGCCTGGACGTGGACGAGGCTCGCGACCACCTGTTCAACAAGACCCGCCCCAGTTGCTTCCTGGGCACTGACCTGGCGCAGCAACTGAAAGCCGCCCACGTCGATGAACTGGTGATTGTCGGGATGAAAACCCAGTTTTGTATCGACACCACCTGCCGCGTGGCGGTGGAGCTGGGGTTCTCGGTGTTGTTGCCGGAGGACGGCCATACGTGCATGGACACGCCGGCATTGTCGGCAGAGGCGATCATCGAACA
>NZ_JBARTQ010000334.1:0-17530 GCF_049645325.1 Pseudomonas sp.
TAAGCGAGGCACCGAGTGGAGGGGCGAGGACCTTTTGGTTACTTTTGGGTCCTTCCAAAAGTGACCCGCTGTAAGAGCGGAACCCTAAGCAGCCCTCACCACAGCAACGGATATGCCCCCAATCCCCCCAACTCCCCAACTCCCCAACTCCCCAACTCCCCAACTCCCCAACCGCCAGCAAAGCTCAAATCGGATTCGGACAATCAATAAACAAATGCTCCAGCGCAAACCGCCGCGCCAGATAATCACCCAACGCCTGAACCCCATAACGCTCGGTAGCATGATGCCCCGCCGCAATAAAGCTGATGCCATTCTCACGCGCACTGTGGAACGTCTGCTCCGACGCCTCCCCACTCAAATACAAATCAACACCCGCAGCAATCGCCTGGTCGATATACCCCTGCCCACCGCCCGTGCACCAGCCGACACGCCGAATCATCTCAGTGCCTTCGATCAACAGCGGCTCGCGCCCCATGACATCCTGCACCCGACGGGCAAAATCACGCGGCGACAAAGGCTCGGCCAGCGACCCCACCAACCCGACGATTTTCGGATTGCCCGGGTCCAGCGGCCCTTCAACCGTGATGTCCAACTGCCGAGCAAGCTGCACGTTGTTGCCCACCTCAGCATGCACATCCAGCGGCAAGTGGTAAGCCAGCAAGCTGATATCGTGCTTGAGCAGCGTTTTCAGCCGTCGCTGCTTCATACCCGTGATGCACGGGTTCTCGCCCTTCCAGAAATAACCATGGTGCACCAGCACCAAATCGGCCTGCGCCTCGACCGCCGCATCCAGCAGTGCCTGGCTCGCGGTCACGCCGCTGACGATACGCATCACCTGCGGACGGCCCTCGACCTGCAGGCCATTGGGGCAGTAATCGGCAATTTTTGCGCTGCCGAGGTAGCGGTCCGCTTCCTCGACGAGGGTGCTAAGGGGGACGGCCATAAAAGACTCCTAAATATCCCGTTCCGAGGCGCTCGCAGCCTCGTATAATGCGCGACATTATGGGCGCTCTCCCGCCCCCTGCAACCTGTCAGGACTTACTTGATGCTCAAGGCACTGCGTTTTTTTGGATGGCCATTGCTGGCTGGCGTGCTGATCGCGACGCTGATTATTCAGCGTTATCCCCAATGGGTGGGCCTGCCCAGCCTGGATGTGAACCTGCAACAGGCCCCACAAACCAATTCGGTGGTGCAAGGCCCGGTGACTTACGCCGACGCCGTTGTCATCGCCGCGCCTGCCGTGGTCAACCTGTACACCACCAAGGTCATCAACAAACCGGCGCATCCGCTGTTTGAAGACCCACAGTTTCGCCGCTATTTCGGCGACAACTCGCCCAAGCAGCGCCGCATGGAATCGAGCCTCGGTTCCGGGGTGATCATGAGCCCGGAAGGCTACATCCTCACCAACAACCACGTGACCACCGGCGCCGACCAGATTGTGGTGGCCTTGCGCGATGGCCGTGAAACCCTGGCCCGCGTGGTCGGCAGCGACCCGGAAACCGACCTTGCGGTCTTGAAGATCGACCTCAAGAGCCTGCCGTCGATCACCATCGGCCGCTCCGAAGCACTGCGCGTGGGCGACGTGGCGCTGGCCATCGGCAACCCGTTCGGCGTCGGCCAGACCGTGACCATGGGCATCATCAGCGCCACCGGGCGCAACCAGTTGGGGCTCAACAGCTACGAAGACTTCATCCAGACCGACGCGGCGATCAACCCGGGTAACTCCGGCGGCGCACTGGTGGATGCCAACGGCAACCTGACTGGCATCAACACGGCGATCTTCTCCAAATCCGGCGGCTCCCAGGGCATCGGTTTTGCGATCCCGGTGAAGCTGGCGATGGAGGTGATGAAGTCGATCATCGAACATGGCCAGGTGATCCGGGGCTGGCTCGGCATTGAAGTGCAGCCGTTGACCAAGGAACTGGCCGAGTCGTTTGGCCTGACCGGGCGTCCCGGCATCGTAGTCGCCGGGATCTTCCGCGACGGCCCGGCGCAGAAAGCCGGCCTGCAATTGGGCGATGTGATCCTCAGCATCGACGGCGAACCGGCCGGCGATGGCCGCAAATCGATGAACCAGGTGGCGCGGATCAAGCCGACCGACAAGGTGGCGATCCAGGTGATGCGCAACGGCAAAGAGATCAAGCTGCTGGCGGAAATCGGCCTGCGTCCGCCGCCTGCGCCTGTAAAAGAAGAGGAATAACCGGCTGAGGAGCCCGTTGGCGGGCTCCTGTAACCTAATATTTCAAAAGCAATTCATTCTCATTGGTCATGTTATATTGTTTCAATATCGCTATTGGAACACGCCTACATGCCGTCTCGAAAAATCGCCCCCTTGGCTGGCCTGGCCTTGGGGTTGTTGCTCGACCCCGCCTACGCCGAAGACAACACCCTGGAACTCGACGCAATCAGCGTCAGCACCGACGCCTATGAATCCGCCACCGGCCCCGTCAAAGGCTACCGCGCCACGCGTTCAGCCAGCGCGACTAAAACCGACACCGCCATTCGCGACATCCCACAAGCTATCAGCGTAATTCCCGCCACCGTCCTCAACGACTTGGGCAGCACCAACGTGGAACGTGCCCTGGAATTTGCCGGCGGCGTGTCCAGGCAGAACAACTTTGGCGGCCTCACGCTCTACGAGTACAGCGTGCGCGGCTTCACCACGTCGGAGTTCTATCAGGACGGTTTCAGCGCCAACCGTGGCTACCCGAGCACGCCGGACGCGGCCAACATTGAGCGTATCGAAGTGCTCAAAGGCCCCGCCGCCAGCCTGTACGGGCGCGGTGATCCAGGTGGCACGGTGAATATCGTCACCAAAAAGCCCCAACCCGACGCGTTTACCACCGTGCAAACCAGCGCCGGCAGCTGGGACCGCTACCGCACCGCCCTGGACGTGAACACCCCGCTGGACAGTGAGGGTCGACTATTGTCGCGGGTAAACCTGGCGGTGGAAGACAACCACAGCTTCCGCGACCACGTCGACGCCCAACGCGTGTTTGTCGCGCCGTCGTTCAGCTGGCAGCTGGACCCGGACACCACCTTGCTGGTGGAAAGCGAATTCGTGCGCCACAGTTCAACCTTCGACCGCGGCATTGTTGCGGCGAATAACCGCTGGGGCAGCATGTCCCGCTCCACCTTCCTCGGCGAGCCTGACGACGGCAACATTCGCAACCACAACAACCGCCTTCAGGCCACGCTGGAACACCACCTTAACGACGCCTGGAAACTGCGCCTGGCCAGCCATTACAAACAAGGCAGCCTGTGGGGCGACGCCTCGGAAAGCCGCGCGCTGAACACCGACGGCCGCACCGTCAACCGCCGCTACCGTGAACGCTCCACCGGCTGGCACGACAGCATCACCCAGTTGGAATTGCGCGGCGGGTTTGACACCGGCCCTTGGCAGCACGAACTGCTGATCGGCACCGAATACGAGGACTACCGCAAGAAGGAACGCGTCACCGCCATCGGCAACAGCCTCTACCCCATCGATATCTACCAGCCGGTCTACGGCCAGCCCAAACCCAGTGGCGCGCGCTCCGGCACCGACTTCTTTGAGCAGGTGAAAAGCCAGACGCTCAACCTGCAGGACCAGATCATCTTCACCGACCGCCTGCGCGGCATGCTCGGGGCGCGCTTCGAGCACTTCGAACAACGCACCGATGACTTCACCCGCAACCACGCCAGGAGCCGGCAAACCCACGACGCCCTCACCCAGCGCGCCGGCCTGCTCTATCAACTGACCCCGCAAGTCGGTGTGTTCGCCAACGCATCGACATCGTTCAAGCCCAACAATGGCCTGGATGCCGGCGGTAAATCCTTCAAGCCGGAAGAAGGCGTGGGGTATGAAATCGGCATCAAGAGCGAGCTGTTCGATGACCGCCTCAGCGCCACCCTCGCCGCGTTCCATATCGAAAAGGAAAACGTCCTCGCCCTGGACCCGGCCACCGACACCCAACGCGCTATGGGCAAGGCCCGCAGCCAGGGGATTGACCTGCAACTGAGCGGCCAGTTGACCGAGGCCGTGCGGGTGATCGGCGCCTTCGCCTACATCGACGCCGAGGTCACCAAGGGCGACAAAACCATCCCCACCGGCAGCCGGATTCTCGGCGTGGCCAAGCGCAGCGGCAGCCTGTTGGGCGTGTATGAGTTCCAGGACGGCGTGTTGCGCGGCTCCGACCTCGGCGCGGCCTTCACCTACGTCGGCGATCGCTCCGGCGAGGCGGGCACGCGCTTCGAATTGCCGGCCTATCACACCGTCGACCTGCTCGCGCATTACAAGGCCACGGACACCCTCACGGTAGGCTTGAACCTCAACAATCTGTTCGATGAAAAGTACTACGAGCGCTCCTACAGCAATTACTGGGTCAACCCCGGAGAGCCGCGCAATTTCACCGTCAGCCTGACCCTCAACCTGTAAAAGGACGTCACCACCGTGCACCCGCTCAAACCCTTGGCCCTGATCGGCCTGCTGTTCGCCACCCACGTCTCGGCCCACGGCCTGTGGACCGAACAGCGTCGCGGCAATATCGAAGTGATCTACGGCCACGGCGCCGAAGACAACGCGTTCAAGGCCCGGAAAATCAGTGGCGCCTGGGCGTATGACGTCAACGCCAAAATGATCCCAGTGACCGTGGAGCGCCTGGCCGACCACGCGCGCCTCAAGCCGCTCACGTCACCGGCGGTGCTGGCCGTCGCGCTGGATAACGGCATGTGGTCGCAGACGGCGGACCAGACATGGATCAACCAGGGCCGCAGCAAAGTGCCGGGGGCGATTGCGTCGACCCAGACCTTCAAATACAGCCTGGCGATTTACCAGCCAGGGGCGAAACTGCCGAAACTGGAGCAGATCAAGCTGTTGATCCTGCCGGAAGTTGACCCCTTGACGGTAGGGCCTGGCCAGTCACTGCCGGTGCGGGTACTGCTTGATGGCAAGCCTGCAGCAGGGATCAAGTTGGTGGGTGATTATCGGAATGCGCCGGGCACCGTGAGCACCGAGACCGACAAGGACGGCCGCGCCCAAGTACTGGTGAGGAATGAAGGGTTGAATGTGATCGCGGCGCAGGTGGAGTTGCCGCTTAAAGATAACGCCGACGTGGCGACCCGCGGGCTGTTCACCTCCCTGACTTTTCTGGGCGAACCGCACCACGAGTGATCGCCACACATTCAAAGTGGGCACAGTCAATGTGGGAGCGGGCTTGCTCGCGAAGACGGAGTGTCAGTCACCGAATGTATTGCCTGATACACCGCCTTCGCGAGCAAGCCCGCTCCCACATTGAGTCGCCACTGGCCTGATTACAGCGCCAACGGCGCGCGCTCGCACAGCGTATTAAGCGCCGCAGCCCACTGCGGGTCATCATTGAGGCACGGCACCAGCACCAACTCCTCGCCCCCCGCTGCGCGGAACTGCTCCAGGCCGCGGTCACCGATTTCTTCCAGGGTCTCGATGCAATCAGCAACAAATGCCGGGCACATCACCAGCAGCTTTTTCACGCCTTGCTGGGCCAGGGCTTCCAGGCGGGCCTCGGTGTAGGGTTCAATCCACTTCGCCCGGCCCAGGCGCGACTGGAAGGCCACTGACCATTTGCCATCCGGCAGCCCCATGCGCGCGGCAAAGTCTCGGGCGACGCTGAAGCATTGCGCGCGATAACAGGTGGCAAGCACTTCAGGCGACGCGTTCTGGCAGCAGTCGGCATCCTTGAAACAGTGGCCGCCGGTAGGGTCGAGTTTTTTCAGGTGCCGCTCGGGCAGCCCGTGGAAACTCAGCAGCAAGTGATCGTAATCCTGCGCCACATAAGGCCGTGCGCTGGTGACCAGCGCATCGAGGTATTCCGGCTGATCATAGAACGGTTGCAGGATCGAGAACTGCACCGTGAGTTTCTTGTCGCGCACCACCCGCTTGGCTTCTTCAATCACCGTGGTCACCGTGCTGTCGGCGAACTGCGGGTACAACGGCGCCAAGGTGACGTTACGAATGCCCTGGGCAGCCAGGCGGGTCAGCACCGTTTCAATCGACGGCTCGCCATAACGCATCGCCAGTTCCACCGGGCCCTGGGTCCACTGCGTGGTCATTTGCTCTTGCAAGCGGCGACTCAGGACTACCAGTGGCGAACCCTCGTCCCACCAGATTGACGCGTAGGCGTGGGCCGACTGCTCCGGGCGCTTGATCAAAATCAGCGACACCAGCAAGCGCCGCACCGGCCACGGCAGGTCGATCACGTAAGGGTCCATCAGAAACTGATTGAGGTAGCTGCGTACATCGGCCACCGACGTGGACGCCGGTGAACCCAGGTTGACCAGTAACAACGCGTGATCCGTCATGCAACATCCTATCTATGGCTAAAGGCGGCTGGACAAGTCTTCCAGGGCCGCGTGCAACTCAATGAACTGAAAAGTGAAACCGGCGGCCAGCAACCGTTCGGGCACCGCCTTCTGCCCGCCCAACAGCAACCCGGACAACTCGCCCAGCCCGACCTTCAACGCAAACGCCGGCAACGGCATAAAGGCCGGGCGGTGCAGCACGCGGCCCAGGGTCTTGGCAAACTCGCTGTTACGCACCGGGTGTGGCGCGCAGGCATTATAAGGACCGCTGGCGTCAGTCTTGTGCAGAAGAAAATCAATCAGGGCGATTTGATCCTTGATATGCACCCACGGCATCCACTGCCGACCAGTGCCGATAGGCCCGCCCAGCCCCAGTTTGAACGGCAGCAACAGCCGCGACAAAAAGCCGCCCTTCGCCGCCAGTACCAAGCCTGTGCGCACCAGCACCACGCGCACGCCCAACGCCTCGGCACGCACGGCGGTTTCTTCCCAGGCGATGCACAGCTGGCTGGGAAAGTCGTCCTTCACCGGGCCGCTGGCTTCGGTCAATTCGCGTTCCCCGCCGTCGCCGTACCACCCCACGGCAGAACCCGAAATCAAAACGGAGGGCTTGTGTTCCAGGCCCTCCATCCAGTTCAGCAGGGTTTCGGTGAGGCTGATGCGGCTGCTCCACAACAGCGCCTTGCGCTTCTTGGTCCAAGGCCGATCGGCAATGGGCGCGCCAGCCAGGTTGACCACCGCATCCACGCTGCCGATCACATCCTGCAAACGGCCGACACCCAACACCTCGGCGCCGCACCAATGGGCGACGGTGTCCGGTTCACGGCTCCACACGGTCAAGCGATGCCCCTGGGCAAGCCAGTGCAAGCAGAGCTTGCGACCGATCAAACCCGTACCGCCGGTCAGCAAAATATGCATGGGATCCTCCTCATGTAACGTTCGCCGCCCATCACTGGTCTATTTTATAAGCAGGGATCATTTGTAATCGGGCGTGGGCGTGTGTTTAAGCATCAGCTTTAACCATAGGCCACGCCGTAAGAACAGGTACGCCAAAACTTATACCAAAAAACAATATTGTACAGCTATTGGTGTCGGCGTAGTCTGTACCCAACGGTAAAACGAGGCCTCCCATGACTGTTCCCATCGCGATCATAGGCACCGGCATCGCCGGTCTCTCCGCCGCCCGAGCGTTACAAGACGCGGGGCACGTTGTACAACTCTTCGATAAAAGCCGCGGCAGCGGCGGCCGCATGTCCAGCAAACGCAGCGATGCCGGCGCACTCGACATGGGCGCGCAATACTTCACCGCCCGCGACCGGCGCTTCGTCAACGAGGTGCAGCGCTGGCAGAGCAACGGCTGGGCCGAGCAGTGGAAACCGCAGCTGTACAACTTCAAGTCCGGCCAGCTCACGCCCTCCCCCGATGAACAGATCCGTTGGGTAGGCACGCCACGCATGAGCGCAATCACCCGCGCACTGCTGGACGACTTGCCGGTGGAGTTCGGTTGCCGCATCACCGAAGTGTTCCAGGGCAAACAGCACTGGAACCTGTTGGATGCCGACGGTGGCAACCATGGCCCTTTCAGCCATGTGGTCATCGCCACACCTGCGCCCCAAGCCACCGCCCTGCTGGCGGCCGCGCCCAAGTTGGCGAGTGCCGCTGCCGGGGTAAAAATGGACCCGACCTGGGCCATCGCCCTGGCCTTCGACACACCGCTGGATACGCCCATGGAAGGCTGCTTCGTACAAGACAGCGCCCTCGACTGGCTGGCGCGCAACCGCAGCAAACCGGGGCGCGACACCCACCTCGACACCTGGGTGCTGCACGCCACCAGCGCCTGGAGCAAGGACCACCTGGACCTGCCCAAGGAAGCCGTGATCGAACACCTGCACGGCGCCTTCGCCGAATTGCTGCACAGCGCCATGCCGGCGCCGTCGTTCAGCCTGGCCCACCGCTGGCTGTACGCACGACCGTCCAGCAGCCATGAGTTCGGCGTGCTCGCCGATGCCGACCTGGGCTTGTATGTGTGTGGCGACTGGTGCCTGTCCGGCCGGGTCGAAGGTGCCTGGCTCAGTGGCCAGGAAGCTGCGCGCCGCTTGATCGAGCACCTGCAATGAACCGCATAAATCCCGCCAAATTGCTGCTGTCGAAGTGGACAGCAGCGCGCCCTCGAAACAAGGAAAAACACTTCCTGGTCACCGAACTGTTTCGTGACGAAGAAGGCACCGTGCTGGAAATTGAACTGCAAGCCGTCCTGACCCGCCGCGCCGAACGCCTGGCCTGGCAAACCCTGCAAAACGCCGAAGACTGGCGAATCGGCTGGAAATAGCCTCACCGCAAATACTTGTACAAAATATTTGACTTGTACAGCATCAAACCTATGATGAGATTTAGTTGTACAAGCTTTGTAGCTTGTACAGGAATCTTGCAGAGGTTTGGCCATGTCCAGCACTGTTAAACCGAAGATCGCCATCAGCGCCTGCCTGCTTGGCGAGAACGTGCGCTTCAACGGCGGACACAAACAATCCCTGCTGTGCAGCCAGACCCTCAGCGATTATTTCGACTTCGTGCCGCTGTGCCCGGAAGTGGCAATCGGCCTGGGTATTACCCGCGAACCCATCCGCTTGGTCGGCGACCCGGCCCAGCCGCAAGCCGTCGGCAGCGTGCGCCCTGAACTCAATGTGACCCAGCCACTGAATGACTACGGCCAGCAGATGGCGGCGGAACATACCGACCTGTGCGGTTACATTTTCATGCAGAAATCACCGTCGTGCGGCCTGGAGCGGGTCAAGGTCTACCGCGACAACGGCACGCCCGTCGACGGTGGTGGGCGCGGCATCTACGCCCAGGCGTTTTGCGCGCGCCACCTCAACCTTCCCGTGGAAGAAGACGGCCGCCTTAACGACCCGGTGCTGCGGGAAAACTTCCTGACCCGCGTGTTCGTCTACGCCACCTGGCAACAGTTGCTGGCTGAAGGCCTCACCCGTCACCGCCTGCTGGCCTTTCACTCGCGTTACAAATACCTGCTGATGGCCCACAGCCCGGCGCACTACAAAAGCCTCGGCCATCTGCTGGGGAGCATGGACAAGGGCACCCAACTCGACGAATTGGCCAGCGGGTACTTCAGCGAGCTGATGGTCGGCCTGAAAAAGTGCGCCACCCGTGGCACCCACACCAATGTGCTGCAACACATCAGCGGCTATCTGAAACAAGCCATCAGCGCCGACGACAAGCAAGAAATGCAAACCGTCATCGGCCAATACCGCCACGGCATCGTGCCGCTGGTGGTGCCGCTCACCTTGCTCAAACATCACTTTCGCCAACACCCGGACCGCTACATCGCGCAACAGGCCTACCTGCAGCCGCACCCGGAAAACCTCAGCCTGCGTAATGCGATCTAACCCATGAAAAGCGTGATGAAAGCCATCCTGCAAGACGAACCGGGCGAAGATATCGCCCAAGCCCTCGAAGAGGGCTGGCTGCCGATTCGCGAAGTGGCGCGCCAGACCGGCGTCAACGCCGTGACCTTGCGCGCCTGGGAACGACGTTACGGCTTGATCGTGCCCCAACGCACACCCAAGGGCCATCGGCTGTTCAGCGCCGAACATGTCCAACGCATCCATACCATTCTTACGTGGCTCAACCGTGGCGTCCCCGTCAGCCAGGTGAAAAACCTGATCGATACCGCGCAAAACAGCCCCGACAGCGTCGAAAACGAATGGCACGCACTGCGCCAGAACCTGATCAGCGCGATCAGCGAGCTGGCCGAGCGCCGTGTCGACGACGCCTTCAACCAGGCCATGGCGCTGTATCCACCGCGCACCCTCTGCGAACAACTGATGCTGCCATTGCTCGCCGAGCTGGAGCAGCGCTGGCTGGGCCAGTTTGGCGCACAGATGGAGCGGGTATTTTTCCTCTCGTGGCTGCGCAGCAAATTTGGCGCGCGCATTTACCACAACAACCGCCAGTTGCAGGGCGCGCCATTATTGCTGATCAACCATTCCGACCTGCCCCTGGAACCGAACCTGTGGCTCAGCGCCTGGCTGGCCAGCAGCGCCGACTGCCCCGTAGAGGTTTTCGACTGGCCGTTGCCAGCCGGTGAACTGGCCCTGGCGGTGGAACACCTGCAACCGCGCGCCGTCCTGCTGTTTTCGAGCAAGGCCCTGCACCTGGCGGCAATCCCAAAACTCCTGGGTGGCATTCGGTGCCCAATAGTGATTGCCGGACCAACGGTATGCATCCACCAGGCCGAGTGGGCCGTATTAACCCGTGACACCCCTGAATTGTTCGTGGCCGAAGACCCATTGTCGGCTCACCAGATACTGATCCAGCGTGGAATCGTTTAAATGCATTTGACCTGGCTGCGCACCGACTTGCGCCTACTCGACAACACCGCCCTGGGCGCCGCACGCCAGCGCGGTTCGATCGCGGCCGTCTACCTCATTACGCCTGAGCAATGGCTGGCCCACGATGATGCGCCGTGCAAAGTCGACTTTTGGCTGCGCAACCTGGAGCACCTGAGCCAGTCGCTCGGTGAGTTGAATATTCCCCTGCTGATTCGCACCGCCGCGACCTGGGACCAGGCGCCTGCCGTGCTGGCCACGCTGTGCCGGGAACTGTCGGTGGAATCGGTGCACGTCAACGAGGAATACGGCATCCACGAAAGCCGTCGCGACGCAGCCGTGGCCAAAGCCCTGGAAGCCGACGGCGTGACGTTCCACAGTTACCTCGACCAGCTGTTTTTCCAGCCAGGCAGCGTGCTGACTAAAACCGGCACCTACTTCCAGGTCTTCAGTCAGTTCCGCAAGGTCTGCTACACCCGTCTGCACAGTGCCTTGCCGCGCCGGGTGCCTGCCATCAACGGCCAGGCACCGATCACGCTCAAGAGCGACCCTGTTCCGACAACCGTTGAAGGTTTCGCGCCGCCCAGCGACAGCTTGCGCGCCCTCTGGCCCGCGGGTGAAGACGAAGCCCGCCGCCGCCTCGATGCCTTCGCCGACCAGCAGATCAGCTACTACAAGGATGAACGCGACTTCCCGGCCAAGCCCGGCACCAGCCAGCTGTCCGCCTACCTCGCCGCCGGCGTAGTGTCGCCGCGCCAATGTTTGCACGCCGCCCTGCAAACCAACGGGGGCGAGTTTGAAAGTGGCGACATGGGCGCCATCACCTGGATCAACGAACTGCTGTGGCGTGAGTTCTACAAACACATTCTGGTCGGCTACCCACGCGTGTCTCGCCACCGTGCGTTCCGCCCCGAAACGGAAGCGGTGGCCTGGCGTCATGCGCCCAAGGACCTGGCCGCCTGGCAGGAAGCGCGCACCGGCTTGCCGATCATCGACGCGGCCATGCGCCAACTGCTCGAAACCGGCTGGATGCACAACCGCCTGCGCATGGTGGTGGCGATGTTCCTGACCAAGAACCTGCTGATCGACTGGCGCGAAGGCGAGCGTTTCTTCATGCGCCACCTCATCGACGGCGACCTGGCCGCCAACAACGGCGGCTGGCAGTGGAGTTCGTCCACCGGCACCGACTCGGCGCCGTACTTCCGGATTTTCAGCCCGCTGAGCCAGTCGGAGAAATTCGACGGCGAAGGCGTGTTCATCAAGCACTGGCTGCCGGAACTGGCCGCGCTGAATAAAAAGGAAGTGCACAACCCCGAGGCAGCCGGCGGCCTGTTCGGCGTGGCGGACTATCCGCGCTCGATTGTCGACCTGAAGAAATCCCGCGAACGCGCTTTGGCGGCGTTCCGCAGCCTGCCTTCCCGTGAAGCCGTCGGGGGCCGCCATGAGTGACTTCCTGCGCCGGTTCGCCCAGGCCTTTGCCACGCTGGACAAGCACAACCTGCACCTGCTCGAGAGCCTGTACAGCAAAGACGTGGCCTTCACCGACCCGCTGCATGAAGTACACGGGCTGCCCGCGATGCACCGCTATTTCGCTGAGTTGTACGGCAATGTCAGCCAGCTGCGCTTCGACTTCCACGGGTTCGACCAAGTGGCCGAAGGCGAAGGCTACCTGCGCTGGAAAATGAGCTTCTGCCACCCACGCTTGGCCAAGGGCAAGGTGATTCGGGTGGAAGGCTGCTCACACCTGATGTGGCGCGACAAGGTTTACCGCCATCGTGACTATTTCGATGCCGGCGCCCTGCTCTATGAACACCTGCCGGTGCTCGGCCGGGTCATAAGCTGGCTGAAAAGGAGAATGGCATGAGCCTCACACCGCCCCGCCGATATTGGCTGACCGGCGCCAGCAGTGGCATCGGCGCAGCCCTGGCCGTGCAATTGCTCAACAGCGGCGCCCTTGTGGCGCTCAGCTCGCGCACCAAAGGCCCGCTGGAAGCACTCGCCCAACGTTACCCGGGGCAAGTGCTGGTGGTGGCCGGTGACTTGACCGACAGTCAGACTGTGCGCGAAATCGGCGAGCATATCGGCGTGGTCTGGGGGTCGGTGGACACGGTGATCCTCAACGCCGGCACCTGCGAATACGTCGATGCCAAGCAGTTTGACGCCTCAATTGTCGAGCACGTGGTGCGCACCAACCTGCTGGCCAGCAGCTACTGCATTGAAGCCGCGTTGCCACTGTTGCGCGCCGGGCGTACGCCACACCTGGTGGGCGTGGCCAGCGCCGTGACTTACCTGCCGATGCCGCGCGCCGAAGCCTACGGCGCCTCCAAGGCCGGGCTGCGTTACTTGTTTGAATCCCTGCGCATCAGCCTGTCGCCCGAGCACATCGATGTCACGGTGATCAGCCCGGGTTTTGTCGACACGCCGCTGACCGAACGCAATGATTTCCCGATGCCCTTGAGCTGGTCCGCCGACAAAGCGGCGCGGCATATCTTCGCCAAGCTGGATAAACGCCCGCTGGAAATTGCCTTCCCGGCGCTGTTCATCGCCACCTTGTGGCCGCTGTCGAAGCTGCCTAACCGTGCCCAATTGATCATCGGCAAACGCATGTTGCGCAGCCCACCGCCGCAGAAGGACGACCAGTGAAGATCGCCATTATCGGCAGCGGCATCGCCGGGCTGACCAGCGCCTACCTGCTCAGCCGTCGCCACGACATCACCCTGTTCGAAGCGGGCGACCGCATCGGCGGGCACACACACACGGTCAACGTGACGGTCGAGGGCAAAAGCTATGCGGTGGACACCGGTTTTATCGTGTTCAACGACTGGACCTACCCCAACTTCATCCGCTTGCTGGGGCAGATTGGCGTGACGTTCAAGCCCACCGAGATGAGCTTTTCGGTGTGCGACCAGAACGAAGGTTTCGAATACAACGGCAATAACCTCAACAGCCTGTTTGCCCAGCGCCGCAATATTCTGTCGCCGGGGTTCTGGGGCATGTTGCGCGACATCCTGCGCTTCAACCGCCAGGCGCCGCTGGATTTGCAGGAGCAACGCATCAGCGCCGAGATGACCCTGGGCGACTACCTCAAAGCTAACCACTACGGCCCGCGGTTTATCCGGCATTACATCGTGCCGATGGGCGCGGCGATCTGGTCGATGTCCCTGGCGGACATGCTCGGCTTCCCCTTGCAGTTCTTCGTACGATTTTTCAAGAACCACGGCTTGCTGTCGGTGAGCAACCGGCCGCAGTGGTGCGTGATCGAGGGCGGGTCGAGCAGCTATATAGAACCGCTGACGCGCAGCTTTCGCGAACAGGTGCGCCTCAATTGCCCTGTGCATAACGTTGAGCGTACCGACGACGGCGTAGTTATCCACAGCGCCGCCGGCAGCGAGGCGTTTGACCGGGTGGTGTTCGCCTGTCACAGCGACCAGGCCCTGGCACTGCTGGCCGACCCGAGCCAGGCCGAACAGGAAATCCTCGGCGCGCTGCCCTACGCCGACAACGACGTGGTACTGCACACCGACACCCGCCTGTTGCCCGACCGCAAACTGGCCTGGGCCAGCTGGAATTACCGGCTGATCGGCAAGGCACAGTCCCAGGCCGCCGTCACCTACGACATGAACATCCTGCAAGGCATCGACAGCGCGACCACCTTTTGCGTCAGCCTCAACCAGACGCCGATGATCAACCCGCTGAAAATTCTCGCCCGCTACACCTACACCCATCCGCAATACAGCCTGGCGTCAGTGGCGGCGCAGGCGCGCTGGGAAGAATTGCTCGGCGCGCGCCATACGTTTTATTGCGGCGCGTACTGGGCCAACGGTTTTCATGAAGACGGCGTGGTCAGCGCCCTGCGCGTGGCCCAGGCCTTTGGGGAAACCCTGTGAACAGCGCCCTGTACAGCGGCTGGATCGCCCATCGCCGGTTTACGCCCAAGGCCCACGCCTTTCGCTACCGCATCGGCCTGCTGTACCTGGATTTGAGCGAGCAAGACGCCGTGCTCGGCCTGTCGCCCCTCGCGGGCGCCGGGCGCCTGGCGCCCTTTGGTTTTCGCGAGCAGGACTACCTGCGTGAGTTCACCCGTCACGGCATGGGCTTGACCGATGCCGTGCGCCAAGAAGTCGGCAAGGCCTTGGGGCGAACGCCTCAAGGCGTTATCTGCCTGCTGACCCAGGCCCGCAGTTGGGGCCTGGCTTTTAATCCGGTGAGTTTCTTCTACTGCTTCGAGGCCGACGGGAGTCTGGCCGCGATCCTGTGCGAAGTGACTAACACCCCATGGCGCGAGCGCTATCACTACGTGCTGCCGGCCCAGGCCCTCGGCGCCGAGGAGCACCAGCACTTTGCCGTGGCCAAGGCCTTTCATGTGTCGCCCTTTTTGCCACGCGACCTGGAATACCGCATGAGCTTCAGCCCGCCCGCCGCCAAGCTGGGCGTGCACATGGCCGATTGGCAAGGTTCGCAAAAAGTCTTCGACGCCACCTTGAGCCTGCAGCGCGAGGCACTCAACCGCGCCAGCCTGCACCGCTACCTGTGGCGCTTTCCGTGGATGACCGCCAAGACTTGCCTCGCCATTTACTGGCAGGCGATGCGCCTGTTGCTCAAACGTACACCGATTTTTTCCCATCAGGCCGCCGAAGGCGCCTCTCGCACCGCTGTCGGGTATACCAAGGATCGCCGCCATGAAAACCCCTAGCTTATCGGTCAAGGCCAACCGCCTGAACGTCAACGGCATGACCACCGTGTTGCTGCGCAAGGCCGTGCTGCGCCAACTCAGCCAACTGCGCCACGGCCAGTTGGTGGTGATCGAAGACGGCGAACGCCAGGTCTTCGGCGCCCGGGAAGCGCACTTGCTGGGGGAAATCCAGATCCTCGATTCGGCGGTGTGGGGCCTGGTAGCGGCCAACGGTTCGATCGGCGCCGGTGAGGCGTTCATTCACGGTTACTGGAGCAGCCCGGACCTCACCGCCGTGGTGCGCGTGATGGTCAGCAACCTCGACGTACTCGATGCCATGGAAGGCGGCCTGGCACGCCTGGCACGCCCTTTCACCCAAGGCCTGCACTGGCTCAACCGCAATACGCGCAAGGGTTCGCAGAAAAACATCGCCGCCCACTACGACCTGGGCAATGACCTGTTCGAGGAATTCCTCGACCCGACCATGATGTATTCGGCGGCGCAATTCCTGACCCCCGACGACACCCTGGAACAGGCGCAACTGAACAAACTGGAGCGCATCTGCCAGAAGCTGGCGCTCAAGCCGACTGACCACCTGCTGGAAATCGGCACCGGCTGGGGCAGCATGGCGCTGTACGCGGCGCAGCAATACGGCTGCAAGGTCACCACCACGACCCTCTCCAAAGAGCAGTATGCCTACACCGAGAAGCGCATCGAGGCCTTGGGCCTGCAAGACCAGGTGACCCTGTTGCTGCAGGATTACCGCGACCTTACCGGCCACTATGACAAGCTGGTGTCGATCGAGATGATCGAGGCGGTGGGCCATCGCTTCCTGCCCACCTACTTCAAACAGTGCGCGCAGTTGCTCAAGAGCGACGGCCTGATGCTGCTGCAAGCCATCACCATCCGTGAGCAACGGTTTGAGCAGGCCAAGAACAGCGTCGACTTTATCCAGCGCTATATCTTCCCCGGCGGCGCCCTGCCCTGTGTGCAGAACATGCTGCAGATTGTCAGCCGCGACACCGACATGAACCTGCTGCACATGGAAGACTTCGGCCTGCACTACGCACGCACCTTGCGCCTGTGGCATGAGAATTTTCGTCGCGCCCATGGCCGCCTCGCAGAGTTGGGCTACGATGAGTACTTCCTGCGTTTGTGGGAGTTCTACTTGTGCTACTGCGAGGGTGGATTCATGGAGCGAACAATCGGTACCGCGCAGTTGCTGCTGGCCAAGCCCGCGGCGATCAACCCGCCGCTGCTCGGACGCTTCGATGCTTAAACCGCTGGCCAATGCCGTGCTGTTCCAGTGCGGCTGGTTTGCCTGTGTGCTCGGCGGTGACAGCCGCTGGTTGCTGGTCGGGTTTGCCGTCCTGGTCATTCACCTGCTGTGGATAAGTGCGTGGTCGGCCGAGGGGCAAGTCATCCTCGCCGTGACCTTGCTGGGCACCGTCCTCGATACCTCATTGCGCACCTTTGGCGTGTTTCATTTCAGCTTTCCGGGGCCATTGATTCCGTTTTGGCTGGTGCTGCTGTGGGCATTGCTCGCCACTACGTTGCGCCATTGCCTGGCGTGGAGCGCACAGCCCTGGTGGCGCGCAAGCCTGCTCGGCGCGGTGGGCGGGCCGCTGTCTTACTACGCGGGCAGCCAATTGGCCGGGGTGAGTTTCGGTTATGGCACGGCGCCCACCCTGATCGGCCTGGCGCTGCTCTGGGCGATAATATTCCCGGTGCTGCACTGGGTTGCCCGGCAACTTGGGCACTGACGTCCGTCAGAGCATTCATACGCATTGGGTGCGCTTGCCTTACACTGCGCGCCTATGACCAACATCCCCCACACGCAAATCCCCGAACCCGCCGTCACCTGCTCGACGTGTGCGGCCTGCTGCTGCCAGCTGGAAGTGATGCTGATCACCGACACGGGCGTGCCGGAGCGCTATATCGATACCGACGACTGGGGCGGTGAAGTGATGCTGCGCCTGGATGACGGCTGGTGCGCGGCGCTGGATCGGGACACGATGATGTGTACGATCTATGAGCGACGGCCGCTGATCTGCCGGGAGTTCGAGATGGGCGCGCCGGAATGCCTGACCGAGCGCGAAGGCATTGCGACGGCGTATCGCTGATCTGAAGACAGACAGAGATTAAAAATGTGGGAGCGGGCTTGCTCGCGAATGCAGGGTGCCAGTCACTGAACAAT
>NZ_JBARTQ010000335.1:0-23606 GCF_049645325.1 Pseudomonas sp.
CGGAGTCTTTGTTGGGGCCGCTTCGCAGCCCAGCGCGGGGCAAGCCCGCTCACTACAGGGAGATTTTTCAGCCTTGAAAGTTGTGTAGATACTTATGCTGCGATGGCGTTAGGTCAGTCAACCTGTGCATTGGCGGGTGCGCCGCCTTCGCGAGCAAGCCCGCTCCCACAGTTGGAAAGGTAAGTTTGAGGAATATTCAGGGCGTTTTTTGTGTGTGGCTTGCCTGCAATGGCTGCTCGTCAATCCACCCGCCCTGCAGCCACCGCCTTGCGCACGCTGGCGTGTGCCTGGAACGTCTGGTTGGTGGTCCGATACGCCAACCCCATCACCGCCGCACTGCTGGCATTGCCCAGGAACCCCGCCAACGCCGGCGGCAGTTTGCCGCGCAATAACTCCCCGGTCGCCATGTTGATCGCGCTGGCCAGGCTCGTCCATGCCACCCGCGCGGGTGACTGGTCCAGCACCCGCCCGTAATCCTCCAGCGGCAAGCTCGGCTTCCACTGCTGGGTCGTCCCCGCATTGTGGGTGTCGAAGTGCTTTTGCAGATGGTTGTCGAGCACCGCAATCACGGTGTTGAACGCCGCCCGTGTCGCCGCCAGCGATTGAATCGACTCCGCCAACGCATCCCCGCGCAGCGGCTGATGATGATCATCCAGCAGCGCCGGGCTGGTGAGTGTCTGCCCCGGTGGCAGCACGTTCGGGCTGATGGAATCCTGCACAAACCCCATGCTCAATGTCATCGTTCCATAGGCCCATCCCAACACCGACATGTCGTCGCTGTTGATGCCGTGGGTCTTGGTCTGGCCACGCTTGCCGGTCATGCTCAGGCTGGCTTGCATTGACTCCCGGGTAATCGCATAAATCACATTGCGCAATTGCGTCGCCAGCACCCGGGCACTCAGCGCACCGTCACCCCGGGAGGCGCCCAAGGCGCCCATGCCCAGGTAGACCGCTTCGGCAATGATCTGATTACGCGTGACGTTGCGCGAATCACGCTTCATTTGTTGGCGCAAGGCGTCTTGTTTGTCCGGCAGCAGGGCGTTCCATTTCGGTTCGCTGAGGGCAAAGTGGCCACGCACGGCCACATTGGACGTGTCTCCAAGGCGGTCCATGCGCGGCTGGCGCACGTAGACCTGGGTGGCAATTGACGCCAGGGAAATCGCCGCCTGCAATGCCAGCGCGCCGCCCGGGCTTTTTTTCGCCAGCCCATCGGCCAGGGCACTGTAGGTGTGCATGAACGCCACTTCCCGCAGGTACGTGGGCACGCCGCAGGTTGCCATTTGCTGCAAGGTCTGGCCGGCGGCCGCAAGGGTCGTTTGTCCGGATGGCAGGTTGGCGGCGCTGTCGCTCCAGGCCTGCACCGCGCCCTGTTTGAGGCTGTGACCGGCGGCGGCGCCGTAGCCGCTGACACTCGTCCAGGCACTGCTGGCAGCCTTCCAGCCGGGTGTCAGGTAGCTGCGATGAAAAGCTTGCCCCAAGCCGCTGACGTGGGCCGCCGCGCGCGCGGTATAGCCCGCCGGTAATGCCGCCGGCTCGCCGCGTTCCAGCTCATCGGGCGTGGGCGCGCGTCGCAGGGGATGCAACGGGATGTCCTGGTTTGGCGGCGTCAGGCCGCCTGCCGGGGCCGGTGTTCTCATGTCCATGCAGGGTTCCTTGGTGCAGTGGCAGCAGACGAAGGTGGGGCGGCGAAACTGTCGGCCAGCACGCCGAAGTCCAGCAGCCAGTCGGCGAAGTCTTCACCGTTCAGTGCGGTGCAATTCCAGCGCGCTTGCAGTGCGCTGCCATGGGGCGCCAGGGCGATGGCGCACCGGCTTAACAGCATCAAGTGCAGGTTGGCCCGCAGGCAGCGTTCACGTTGGCCTGCGGTGCGCAGTGGGGTATCGATCGGCGTGCTGACCAGCACGTGCTGGCCGTCGCCGTCGGCGATCACTTCGAAGGCGCGCCCATTGGCGTTGATCACGCCCACGGTGTGGATCTGCTCCGGTGCCGGTGCGCTGACGCCCAGGCGCTGCAAGGCACGTATCAGCAAGGGTCGGTGCCAGTCCTGGTGCATGGCGGCCTGTGCCGATTGAACCGTCGGGGTGGCTTGGAGCGGTACCTGGCCGGCGGGTGTGCTGGCGCTACCTGGCCCGGCGTTAAACGCCGTGGCGGCGGCCACCAGGCTTTCGCCCAGCGCCAGCAGGTGGGCCAGTTCGTCGCTCAGGTGGGCGCCGTCTGTATCCGGTCGCGAGGACAGGCATTGCACAAGCAGGGCCTCGCCGGCCTCGTTCATGGCCAGGCTGCAGCTGCTCATGGCCGACGCCCCGCAGTTGGCGCGCAGCAGCAGTTCGCTCCAGGTATCGGCGGGCAAACCATCGGGCCGTCGCAGCAGGCCCAGGGCAGCCCATTGCGGCACCGGCTGGGTTTGCCAGGGAGAGAGTTGCAGGGTCATGCCCGGCAGATTCAGTACGCCATCCCGGGCGAAATCACCGGCCAGAGAAGACGGTACGCCGAGGCGTTCGGCAGCCTGGAGCAACCAGCTACTGGCGGCTTTTTCGAGGGGCGGTGAAGCGGCATATTTCATCGGTCAAACTTCCGAAAGTTTTGACGCGTATTGAAACCTTTTAATATTGCAGTTTCGTGAATAAGCCGCTCTGGATCAGGGTTCTTCGAGCTGAATGATGTCTGCCGTAACCTCGTCCAACTG
Source organism: Pseudomonas sp. (assembly GCF_049645325.1). Taxonomy (GTDB): domain Bacteria; phylum Pseudomonadota; class Gammaproteobacteria; order Pseudomonadales; family Pseudomonadaceae; genus Aquipseudomonas. Next base: position 2,687 of record NZ_JBARTQ010000335.1, read on the forward strand.
CTTGATGACCTGATAGATGTGCGCCACTTCCAATAGCGTGGGTCGGGGGATATGGCGCCCGGTCCGGACCTTGTACAACGCCCGCGCCAGCCACACGCATTGCACCACCGGGATCTTGGCTTTCTGCGCCCGTTTGATCAGTGCGAGGGCGTCCTCGTCCTCGCCCTTGCAGTGGATCACCGGCAGCGGCGTTTGCCCCGGCCGGTAGTACAGCGCCACCGCATAGTGGGTGGGGTTGACCAGCAGCACATCAGCCTCTTCGACCGGCTTTTGAGGAGGTGGCGGCGCACCGTTGAGCAGCTCCCGGGCCAGGTGTTTGCGATGGCCCTTGACGTGGGGGTCGCCCTCGGACTGCTTGTATTCGGTCTTGATGTCCTCGTGGCTCATGCGCAATTTTTTTGCGTGGAAGTACTTCTGCATGGCGAAGTCGACCATCGCCATGACCAGTAACAAACCCAGGGTCGTATGCAGCACGCTGCGAAATACCGCGAGCAGCGCATGCCAGTAGGTGGTCAGGTCGGTGTCGGCCAGCAACACCAGTTTGCCCAGCAAGGGTTTGATGCTGACGTACAAGGTGATGGCGATCACCACAGCCTTGAGGATGCTCATCAGCAGGGTCATCAGGCTTTGCCCGGAGAACATCTGCTTGAGGTGCGAGATAGGGTTGATTTTGCCCAGGTCGATTTTCAGCGCCTTGGGCGCAAACAGGAAGCCAATTTGCAGCCAGCTGCCCACCAGGCGCATCAGGATAGCCACGCCAATGCTCATCAAGGTGAAGGAGACGAGCGTCCATACGGCCTCGCCGCCCAACTCCACCAGGGTGTGCATGAACGGTTCGCGCAGCCGCTGCAAGGGCAGGGCGATCAGCGCTTGCAGGCGGTTCACGCTGTCGTCGGCGGCGCCCAGGCACACCTCGCTGACCCCCAGCAGAACCAGCAGTTTGGTCAAGTCCTGGCTTTGCCCGACCTGGCCCTTTTCCCGCGCGTCGCGTTCGGCCTTGGGCGTGGCCTTTTCGGTTTTTTCACTCATGGCACATGCACTATCTGGCCGAGGATGAACGTGAGGTCCAGCCAGTGCTTGAGTTCGTTGTTGCCAAAATCCAGCAGGGTCGGCAGGTACACCAGCAGAAACAGCAAGCCTGCCATGCTCTTGGCCGGCATCGCCAATACCGACACGTTGAGTTGCTGGGCATACAGGCCGACGATGGCGAAGGCCGCTTCGATCAGCAGCAGCAAGCCAATGAACGGCGCGGCGTACAGCAGGGCATGTTGCAGCGTGCGGTTGAGCTCCCCGAGGAACACGTCGAGCCCTTGGATATCCATGCCCGGCAACCAGGCCGTGGGCGGCCAGATCACGTAGCTGTCCCAGATCACCTGGGTGATCAACGACAGGCCGCCCGAGAGGATCACCAGCATGATCAGCATTTCCTGGAACAACTCACCCAGGGCCGTGGCGTCCGGTCCCAGGGACGGGTTGAGCTGGCCGCCACTCAGCGCGCCACGCTGACTGTCCAGCAGGGCGCCGGCGGTGGCGAACATCCAGAACGGTGCGTACAGCAACAGGCCCAGGAGGATGCCCAGCACCGACTCCTTGACCAGCAGGCCGGCGATCAAAAACCAGTCGTCGTTTTGCGCCGCCAGCACGCGGCCGATGCTGGGTGCGGGGATCAGCGACACGGCAATGGTCACGCCGTAACGCAACGGCCCCTTCAGGTATTTGAAGCAGAACGCCGGCACCAGGATCATGCACGGCAGAATCCGCGCCATGGCCAGCCCCGTACCGAGCATCAGCTCGAACAGATGCTCGCCGTCGAACGGAATCAATGCGCGCCGCCGGTGCGCGCGATCAGGTCGAACGCAAGGTTGATGAACGAGATCAGCTCCACGCCAATCCAGCGTCCGGTGGCAGCCAGGGTCAGGCCCACGGCAGCCAGCTTGACGCCAAAGGGCAGGGTCTGGTCCTGGATCTGCGTCAGGGCCTGCAACAGCGAGGTCAGCACGCCCACCAATACCGCCACCAGCAGCGGCGGGGCAGTGAGGATTACCACCAGGTACATGCCCTGCTTGAACAGCTCCAACGCTTCCACGGCCACACTCACATATAGGAATAGAACAGACTGTCGAGCAAGCGTGACCAGCCTTGCACGAGCACGAACAGCAGCAGCTTGAGCGGCAACGAAATGGTCATCGGCGAAACCATTTGCATGCCCAGCGCCAGCAGCAGGTTGGAGACGATCAGGTCAATCACGATGAACGGGATGTAGATCAGAAAACCGATCTGAAACCCGGCTTGCAGCTCGGAGAGCACGAACGCCGGGATCGCCAGCAGCAGGTCATTGCTGGTGGCTTTATCGGCCATATCGGCCGGCCACATGCGGTGGGTGTTTTCCAGCAGGTGGGCCTGCACATCCGGGTCGGTATTGCGGGTCATGAAGTGCAGCAACGGCTGGATGACCGTATTGGCGCTGACCTCCAGCTTTTCGGTGGTGCCGATTTGCAACGGGTTGTCGTTGATCCGTTGCTGGATCTCATGGGCCACCGGGGCCATGACAAACAGCGTCGCCGCCAGGGCAATGCCGTACATCGCGATGTTCGGCGGCACCTGTTGCACACCGATGGCGTTGCGAGTGATCAGCAGCACCATGGAGATTTTCAGGAACGCCGTGCAGACGATCAGAAACAGCGGGATCAACGACAGCGCGCCGAGAAACAGCGCGAGCATGATCGGGTTCATGCCATCCAGAATCATCGATCAAATACCACGCGGGTAATTTGCAGGCCCAGGCGGCCGTCGACGTCCACCAGCTCGCCGTGGGCGATCACCCGTTCGCCATGGCACAAGGTCGCCTCGCCAGGGGCGATGCCGCTGATGCCCACCACCGAGCCGGGCGCAAGGCGTTGCAACGCGTCCAGGCTGAGGCTGACGCCGCCGGCACGCACCGTCAGCTCAAGGCTCAGCCCCGTCAACGGGGGGGCGGGGAATGGGGGGGCGGGCGCCGTGACGCGAAGCGGTTCGTCGGCAGGCTGCTGGTCGTCCCATTGCTGCCCTGGCTCTTCGTCGACCGGAACAATGGCGTCTTCCTCGCCCACGTCGCTGTCGACCCCATACAGTGGCTCATTCATGGTGCAGGTCTTCCTCGTGAATCAGCCGCAGCTGCAAATGGTCGTTCAAGGTTTCGCTGTGCACGCGCCACAAGCGCTCCCCCAACTGCACGTTGCCCTGGCCCTGGGGGGTGAAACGCGGGTTGGCGGGCAGCAGCACATCGCCGGGGCGCAACGAACGCAGTTCATTGACGGTGAGTTGCAAGTGGCCAAGCTCCAGCGGGTAATGCAGGGGCCAGTCACCCGGCCAGGGCTGTTCGATGGGTTGCCAATCGGCACCGTCGAACAGGCGCAGCAGGGTGTCGGCGCAGCACTTCAGCACCCCGTGAACCCGCTCGCTGCCGCGTTCGGCACTGATGCGGCACTCCAGGCAATCAGGGCGCGGCGAGTCAACCTCCGGCAAGGGTTCCAGGGGTGAAAGCAGGTCGTAGATGGCATCGGAAAACTGTTGATTGATCAACTGCCAGTACCACGGCTGCAGGTCCCCGGCCGCGATCACCGGGGTTTCCCCGAGCAGGCTCAACAGGGCATCGGCGTTGCTCAGTTGCAGCGGGCCGTGTTTGCTCGCGAGGTTCAGGCGCGGGTCGTCGGGGTAACTGCCGGAAGGCAGCAACGGGCCCACGGTCAGGTACCCGGGCTCGTTCCCGCTGTTGAACGCCAGCCAGCGTCCGCGCCCCAACGCCTGGCAGGCGCTGGCGAACGTCGATGAAACACGCCGTAGCGCCAGGGCTTTCATGCGTCACCTGCCGGCTGTAAAGACAGCTCCACGTCGTGATCAAGGGCCTTGGAAAACGCCTCTTCGCAGGCTGTCTGGTGGCGTGTCAGACGCTCCAGCACATCGCGGCGCGAGAAGCTCAGCCGGATCGCCCAGTGGCCGGGATTTTTTTGCGCCTGGATCTGTACCTTGCCCAGGTTGGGCATCAGCAAGGTGGCGCTGAAGGGGCGGTTGCCGACGTCGGGCAATTGCAGGGCCAGTTCATCAATCAGTTGCGTGGGCACGCCATCGAGGGCGGTGAACATTGAAAAGCTGCTGCCACCGCCTTCTCGCGAGTCAGACTGATCGCTCCCACCATCCGGCAGCGGCGCGATCAATTGCTCGAACAGCGCACCGTCGGCCTCCAGTTGTCGGCTGCTGTCACTGGGCGGGCGAGTGTCGGCCGCACGGTTGCGCAACACATCAATGCGCCTGGGCACTGGGGTGCTGGCGGGGTAGGCGGCAGTCGGCGGCACCGTGGTCGAAGGTTTCGGCGCCGGTGGCGGTGCAGGGTGTTTGATTGGCTCAGTTCTCATAGAGGCTTTCGCTCATGCAGGCGAGTTTTTCCACGGCACGCTGGCGCGCCTTCACGTCTTGCTGGGCCTGTTGCAACTGGTGTTGCTGCAACTCGATGCGCTCGCGCAATTGGGTGATGCTTTGGCGGATCTGGGCGAGGCGGTCGAGCATGCGCCGTTCCTTTTCGTGCCAGCGGTCGATATCGCTCAACGCCATGCTCTTTTGCAGGTGCGTGTCCGACAGCTGCTGGCGCCGCAGCTTCTGGTTGTCGCGCTCCTGATTCATCGACTCGGTGCTGGTGCGCAACTGCTCGTGGAGCGCGTGCAGCGCGTGTTCGATTTGCCGGCGGGCGCGTTCGGCGCTGGCCTGGCGGTGTTGGCGCAACGGTGTGAGCACACCGATGGCGTGCTCCAGGGCGACGCGGTCGAGGTCCACTTCCAGGTCGTCGTCCATGTTCAATCCGGCAACTGCGAGGTGATGTGATCGAGTTGGGCCAGGGTTTCGTCCAGGCTGACCGGTTCACGCAGGTCCTGGCGCAGGAACCCGTTGATGGTTTCGTGCAGTTGCACGGCGCAGTCGGTGACCGGATCGGCCCCGGCCTGGTATTCACCCAGGCGCAGCAGCATTTCCACTTGCCGATACGCCGCCATCAATTGGCGCAGGCGGTTGTTGTTGCGCACGTGTTCGCGGCTGGTGACGTTGCCCAGAATCCGGCTGATGCTGGCCGGCACGTCGATGGCCGGGTAATGCCCGCGTTCGGCCAGTTTTCGCGATAACACAATGTGGCCGTCCAACAGCGAGCGAACCTCATCGGCCACCGGGTCGTTCATCGAGTCGGCCTCGATCAGCACCGTATAGATCGCGGTAATCGAGCCGTTTTCACTCATGCCCGCGCGCTCCACCAGCTGCGGCAGCAGGGTGTACACCGAGGGCGGCAGGCCGCCGCGCCCCAGCGGCTCACCCGCGGCGATCCCGATTTCGCGCTGGGCGCGGGCAAAGCGCGTCAGGGAGTCGATCAGCAACAGCACCTTCAGGCCGCGCTTGCGGTAGGCTTCCGCGATGGCGGTGGCGGTGAAGGCCGCGCGGGCGCGTTCCATGCTCGAACGGTCGGAGGTGGCGCAAATCAGCACCGAGCGCTGGCGCAGTTCGTCGTCCAGTTCATGGTCGAGAAATTCACGCAATTCGCGCCCGCGCTCACCAATCAGGCCGAAGACGATCACGTCGCAGTCCATGTTGCGGGCCATCTCTGCCAGCAGCGTGGTCTTGCCGCAACCGGCGCCGGCGAACAGCCCGACACGCTGCCCTTCGCCGAGCAAAATCGCACTGTCGATGGCGCGAATGCCGGTGGGCAAAGGGGTGCTGATGCGCGGTTTTTGCATCGGCGGCAATGCATCGGCGATCACCGGGGTGGTGGTGCGCGTGTCGTGCACGCCGGCAAAGGCGCCGTCGCCGTCCCCCAGCAACGGCCGGCCAAAGCCATCGAGCACGCGCCCCAGCAGCCGGTCATCGACGCCAATGCGGTGGGCCATGCCCAGCGGTTCGATACGCGCCCCGACTTGAATGCCGTCGGGCGTGCCAAGGGCGCTGAGCAAGGTGCACTGTGGGGTGAACCCGACGATTTCGGCAAGCATGGTGCTGCCGTCGGCCTTGCTGATCTGGCACAGGTCGCCGATTTTTGCTGCCGGCACCTGGCACTCCAGCAAAATCCCGCTGACCGCTGAAACCCGCCCGCTGATGCGCACGGCCGAGCAGTGAGACAGGCGCGTGCGCTGTTCCTCGGTCCAGCGGGCGAGGGCGGGGCTCACCAGTGCATCTCGATGTGTTGGTCGCCATCGAACTCGATGTGCTGCTCATCCAGGCGCGTCAGGCGCAGGCCCTTCAATTGGTCGCCGAGGTACATCCGGTGGCCGTCAGCGGTGACCAGGTGCGCGTTATTGCCGGAGATGATTTGCACAATGGCAAAGGGCAGGCCAGTGCCGACGGCGGTGACGTTGTCGGACAGCGGCACCGCCGAGGCAAAGCGCTCGTTGAAACCTTTGAGCATGCGCTGGTAGGTCGGCAGCACGTCGTCTTTAAGGTGGCCCTGGAGGGAGAGGCCATCGCCACTGTCTTCCACGCTGACTTCGGTCAGCAGGCGGTCACTGAGCAAGGTGTTGAGGCGCCGCCGTACGTCATCGCGGCTGGCCAGGCTGATCTTGTCCGAGGGCGGGGCCTGCACAGGTTTGGCTGGCTCACTGGCGGGCGGGCGTTGTTGCGCGAGTGGGGCCGGGGCCGAGGGGGCGGCGACGCGGTTCAAGCCCCAGGAGGCGCCTGCTGCACCCACGACCAACCCCACCAATACCCCGCACGCCAATTTCAGCCGCGGCAAACGTGGGGGCGGCGCCGGGCGTGGTGCAGAGATCGGTTCATGCACCGGCGGCCGGGTCGGTGGCACCAACATCGGCACCTGCGGCCACGCCTCTTCGGCGGGCGCCAGGCACAGCCACACATTGCCGAGCACGAAGGTCTGGTTGGGGGTCAGCACGGTGGTGGTCAGGGCGTGACCTTCGGCGTCGCTGATCAGGCTTTCTTCGGCGTCCAGCGCCCAGCCCGCGTCGGTGCGGCTGAGGCGGCAGTGCAGCGCGGCGATACCCGGGTCGTAGAGTGCCAGGTCATGGTCGGCGTGCGCGCCGATCAGCCATTGTTCGCCGATCAGCGGCAGTGCGGCGCCCTGGTGCAGGCCGTTGAGTACGCGTAGTTCAAACATCGCAAGGGCTCCAGGTGTCAGGCGGCATAGTCGTCTTCTTCCTGCGGGGAGTACTCGTCTTCCAGGTCGAAGCGACCCAGCACTTTGACTTCCGCGGCATTGCTGATTTCGGCGAAAGAAAGCACCGGCACATGGTGGAATTCATCTTGCAGCAGTGTGCGCAGAGGGCTGCGCAAATCCTGGGCCACCAACATCACCGCGCGCTCGCTGGAGCGCAGGGGGAACGCCATACGCAGTTGCTGGACCAGCAACAGGCTGGACTCGCTGTTGAGGGCGAAGAAGGTTTCGGTCTGGGTCTGGCGCAGGCTGTCGCGCAAAATGCCTTCGCTTTCCGGGGTCAGCAGCCACACTTGCAGGCCTACGGCGCTGCAATACTGGTTGTAGATCAGCGATTTTAGGGCGATGCGCACGTAGTCGTTGAGGGCGGTGACGTCGCGTTCGTGCTGGCCATGTTCGATGAGTGTTTCGGCAATCACGCGCACGCCGCGCAGCGGCACGCACTCCGATGCCAGGCGTTGCAACACCTGGGAAAAACGCGCCAGCGGCACGACACGTTGCAGCTCCTGGGCGACTTCCGGTTGTTCCGACTCGAGCCAGCCGAGGATCGCCTTGGTTTCCTGCAAGCCAATAAATTGTGGCCCGCACACCTGCAGGGCACGCTCCATGCGTTCGATGATCAGGGTGCTGGCCGTCACGGCCTCCACCGGCAAGTGCTGCAACTGCGGCGCGTCGATGGGCATCCACAGCCATTGGCTTTCCTGGCGGTCGACGGTGCCGGTCATGGCCTGTTCCACCTGATCGATGATCTGCGCCTGGGGGTTGATGGCCACGTGGGTCTGGCTCAGGGTGGCCTTGAACATCGGCACTTCGTAGACCACGAAGCGGAACTCGTCCGGCTCGATATGGGACAGGTATTCGATGATGAACGAGGGCAGGGTCAGGCCGTAATTGACCACCAGGCGATTGCGGCGCTGGCGGATCTCGCTGACCAGGGACTCCACCAGCGCGCGGTTCTGTGAGGGGTGAAATTGCAGCACAAACTGCCGGCTGGGCAGGAACATGCGCAAGTCTTCCTTGCCATTGTTCTCGGGCGCGACCTGCACCGGTTGCGCGATCGCCGCCTTGGGCTTGGCCCGCTGCAATTGCAGGAAACCGCCAAGGCTGCAGATGATGGCGATGGTGATAAACACCGCCGTGGGCATTCCCGGCATGGCGGCAAAGCCGAGCATGGCCACCGAGGCGATGATCCAGGCCTTGGGCTGGCTGGTGATCTGCTCGGCGATCTCGCGGCCAATGTTGGCGTCGGCCGCGGCGTTGTCGTTGGACACACGGGTGATGATCATGCCCGAGGTCACGGAAATCAGCAGCGCCGGGATCTGCGCGATCAGGCCATCGCCGATGGTCAGCACGGTGTAGAGCTGCACCGCATCGCCGGCGCTCATGCCATGTTGGAGCACGCCGATGGAAATGCCTCCGATCATGTTGATGGCCACGATGATCAGGCTGGCGATGGCGTCGCCATTGACGAACTTCATCGCCCCGTCCATGGCACCAAACAGCTGGCTTTCCTTGCCCAATTCGGAGCGCCGGCGCTTGGCCTCCTGAACATTGATCAGGTTGGCGCGCAGGTCGCTGTCGATCGACATTTGCTTGCCGGGCATCGCATCAAGGGTGAAGCGGGCGCCCACCTCGGCCACCCGTTCCGAGCCCTTGGTGATCACCAGGAAGTTGACCACGGTGAGGATCATGAAGATCACCATGCCCACCGCCAGGTTGCCGCCCACCACAAACTGGCCGAAGGCCTGGACGATGTGACCGGCATCCTGGTTCAGCAGGATCAGGCGCGTGGTGGAAATCGACAGCGCCAGGCGAAACATGGTGGTGATCAGCAGCACCGAGGGGAATGTCGAAAATGCCAGGGGCCGGGGCAGGTGCATGGCCAGCATGATCAGCAGGCAGGAGATGCAGATGTTGATCGCAATCAGGATATCAACCAGCCAGGTGGGCAGCGGCGTGATCATCATGAACACGATGGCCAGTACCACAAATGCTCCCACGATCTCGGAGCGGCGCATGGCCGCCAGGGCGATCTGGTTCAGCAGGTTGACGATCTTGTGCATCAGGCAGGTCGTCCCTTGGCCAGGTTTTGTTCTTGTTGGGTCAATTCGGCCATCAGCATCAGCAGGTTGCCCAAGGCGTTCTGACGGGCCTTGAGGTCTTTCCACAGCAGGATCGGCAACTGTTGCAGCATCGGGCGCAGGCCATTGAGAAACGACAGTTGATGCTTGAGGTGTGAGCCGCCGATAAATTGCGTGAGTTGCAGGGTTTCATGCAGGTTCATCCCTTTGCCCGACAGCACCAGCAGGTGCTTGAGGAAGGTCGGCGCATTGAGCTGCAACGCGGGGTTCTTGCCGCGCATGCGCCCCAACAAGTGTTCGCAGTTGTGCAACAAGGTTGATACATGCCGGGCCGTATTGAGGCCGTGCATCAGCGTGCGTAATTGTTGGCGGGTGCTGGAGGGGGTGAAAGCGGCCATGTCATCGGCGATCGCGCTGCGCAGGTCGCGCAGGGTTGGCTCGAAGTGTTGTTCGCCTTCTTCCTGGCCGAGGAGGGTGTCTATCAGGCTGGAAATCGTCGGTTGCCCCACCACGCCGTTGTAGTAAAGGTCGCGCAGGTTTTGCCGGCGACGAGGGTTAAGGCTGGAACGGGCAAAGGCGCGGGCGGTGTTGATGCCGGCGCGTGCGCGGTTGCCATGTTGATGGCGCAGCATCCGCAGTTGCTGCGACAGCAACGTATGTTCGTCACTGGCGCCTTCGTTAAAGGCTTGGCGGGCGGCAGCTTGCAGCATCACGTGAGCTTTTGCCGCATCGCCATCGGCCGAGCGCATTACCTCGTCGAGAATGCTGTTGCCGATCACCTGGCGCTTGAGTTCCTTGCGCAAATTGCGCACCGCAGAATCGAGGCTCAGGTCTTGGGAGCCCATCAATAACTGGTACAGCTCACCCAGTTTCATCGCTTTTGATTGCAGCGCCGTGCTGCTGATGACCAGGTCGCGCTGGCTCAGTGATTGGCTTTGCTGGATCAGTGCCGAGGTGAATCGGGCAACCTGCTGCGGGGTGCTGCCCTGGTCTTTGGCGATCGTCGGCGCCATGGCCGCAGAGGTGGCTTCTGGCCTTGGCGTGACCGGGAAAACAGGTTGAATCGCGATGATGGGATTGAACGCAGAAATTTTCATGGCGCGGCACTGACGCAAGGGATCATGCGTAGTGAGTGGGGGATTCCGCTAACCAGTTCCACCTATAAAGGCAACATAAAAATTGTGCATAAATATGTATTAGGCAAGATACGTTTGTGCAGGATTTTGCACTTTTTTTGCAAAGCGAAAAAAAATACACATATAAAACAGCGAGATAGGTCGTCTTCATTTGTGGCATGTATATCGCTCTATACACAGGACATATCTTGAAATGGTATTTGCCCATGTGTGTGATCGACTCGCTGACGTTTTCCACTCAGATATCCGTGCTTCGCCAACTCGATGCGACGCTGCTGCAAAAGGTCCGGTTGTTCATCAGGAAGAAGGTGATGAACCCCGATGATGTTGAAGACCTGCTGCAAGGCACCTTTCTTGAAGCCCTGCGCAACGAACATAAATTTCGCAATGAATCGCTGCTGCTGACGTGGCTCTGCGGCATTGCGATGAACCTGATTCGCAGCCATTTTCGCCAGCTTTACAACCAGCCGTTCCAGGCCTGTCTGGAGGAGCGTGAGGTGCTGGATATCACCGATCAGAGCGATGTTTTCAGCGAAGTCAACGGCAGCCGCCAACTCGTGCGGGTCGTAGGGGCCATCGCCACCTTGCCGCTGAACATGCAAGAGATCATCCACGTGTCGATGGAGATGGAGGGCAATTACCTCGATACCGCGTCGCAACTGGGTGTGCCGGTGGGCACGGTGCGCTCGCGCCTGTCCCGCGCCCGTGAGCAACTCAAGCGGCGAGTCTCCAGCGGATTTTGAAGGGCGTGGCACAGATGGCCAATTAATTACACCGGAGGAGGGAACCTCTTTTGGCTCTGGTCCCACGCATTACAAATGTCCAACAGAAAGTGGCGACCCCTATGCGCATTTCCAATTCCCCGTTTTCCGGTAGCAGTTCTGTAGCAGATTCCCAGGCGGCGCCAGCGTCGGACGCTCAGGGGGAGGGTGGGCCGGCGAAAAGCGGTGGCGTGCAGTTCGGCTCCCAGGCCCAGCCGCTGGAGTTCATGAAGCAGCAGCAAGATACCCTGGATGCGGGCAATGCTCAGATTGCGGATTTTGAGAAGCAGCTGGGCACTGAGCTGAACTCGCTCAAAGGTCAGCTGGATCAGTTTATGAAGAACTTGTTCAACCCGCCGGCTGACCCGCAGTCGGCGCCTGGGCCGGCGTCTGCGCCAGGCGCAGGCGCTGCTGCGGGGGCCGCATCGACATCCGGCGCAACCCCGGCGACGGGTGCCGCCCCGGTGCAAGGGGCTGCACCGGCAGCGCCGCCAGCGGCCCCGGCCACGAGCTCGGTTCCGGCCGCCAGTGACAGCGGCAAGTTTTTGGACGACTCCAAATACAACACGCCAGATGCCTTGAAACGCTGGGCCCCGATGGTCGCGAACCTGCCGGCCGACCAGCAACTGCAGGCTGAAAAAGAACTTAACCGGCCGATCGCCGCTGCCCAGATGGCCCAGGAAGGCGGGGCGAATGGCGCCCAGGCGATGGCGTTCATCAAGGCCAACCCGGCGCTGGAAAACGCCATTGACACGGCGATCAACCCGAAGGCCGACGGGATCATCAACAACAAAGACCTGAGCAAGTTCGTCAGCCAGATGCAGGGCGCCGCCGACGGTGCGAGCAAGGACCTGGCCGCGTATCAGAAAGCCAACCCGAACGCCGATGAGCAATCGCTGCAAATGGTCATTTCCGCGTCGGTAATGCGTGCCAACGAGCCGCTGACCGCCGCTGCGGACCCGGCCCACGCCGCAGGCGCCAGCGGCCAGACCAAGGTCGACGGCCTCACCGACCAGGCTGGCCTTGCGGCACTGCAAAACAGCAACCCGGGCTTGTCCAGTTTGGCCCGGCAATCGGCCAAGACCTGGTCACAGCCGGGCTTCTTCAAGATGCTCGATCAAGGTGGTTTGTCGGGCCACGCGCTGGCGGCCCATAGCCCGGACGGCTTGTTCAACGCGGCGAACATCAGCGGCTGGATCAAGAACCAGGCGCCAAAAAATGGTGGCGAATTCGCCAGCATGATCAGCGACGCGGCGACCATCAATGCCGTGGCCAACGTCGATATCAGCAAATTGGGCGCCGACATTTTCGACCACCCGCAAAACTACACCGGCGCGCAAAAGGCGGCGGTGATGGTCAAGTTGCAAGAGACCAAGCAAAGCGTTGACGCGGGCAGTGACCTGCGCAAAACCGGTGACACCGAAAAAGCCCTCGCTGACAAGATCAGCCAGTTGCAAAGCGACCCGGACGTGCAGGCCTACCTGCAAAAAGCCGTGCCGGACCAGGAAAAAGCCCTGGTGGCCAGCGACCCCTCGCTGACCAAAGCCGTGTACGACCAGATGAGGAACGTCAACAACGGCTCGGCCCTGAGCGCTGATATGGACACCGCCGAGAAGAACATGAAAAAGGGCGCCGCTGCGCCGGACTACAGCAGCGCGGCCAATGGCCTGTCGGCCCAGTTGCAGTTGCAGCAGGACTTGCTGGGGCCCAACGCCAAGGTGCCGACGGCGCAGCAAGTGCTCGGCAACCAGCCGGCGCTGCAATGGAAAATGCAAGACGCTTACCAGGCCAACTTCACCCAGGGCGGCGAGCTGCAGCAGGGCCTCAGCGGCAAGAAACCCGACGCCACCCAGGCGCTGCAAACCGTGAACGATCACCGTGCGGCGTATGAAAGTGTATTGCCGCCCGCGTTTGTCGGGGCCCAGCAGGCGGGCTTCCAGAGCTCCACCCTCGATGCCTTGCAGCAATCGAAGGCTGGTCGCAGTTTCCTCAACAGCGCGGCCAACGGCGATGCCACCGCCACGGCGACCCTGGCAATGACCGCCACGCAAAAGATGCAGAACGTCAAAGACGATGTGGACGACGCCAAGAAGGGCATCAGCGGCGCCAAAGACGGCGTGGACGCGGTGCGTTCGATGGCGGGCCACGAAGCCACCGTGGGCCTGGGCCGCATGGCGGCGGGTGCGGCGATCCGCGTCGGTGTGGCCGTAGGCGCTGAAGCCGCCGGGGCCATGGCCGCGACCGTCATCGGTGCCGCTGCGGGCCCCATCGGCTGGGCGGTAGATGCCCTTGCCAGCATCGGCCTGGGGATCGCCGCAATCATCGCCGCCGTGAAGAAGCACGCAGAAGCCAAGGCGTTTGACCATAACGTCGACCCGACCCTTGATCAGTTCGGCATCCCGAAACCGCATTGATCAAAACACCTTGTTCCGGACATTAGCCACCCAGGAGTACTGCTTTGAATATTTCCCCGTCTTCGCTGCGTACCGCGATTCAAGACATTGAAAAAGACCTCGAGAAAGTGCTCGGCCAAGGCGCTCAGTCTGCCACCGGGCAGCACGGGCAAGCTGGCCAGGGCCCGGATGCCGGCGCCAAGGAGCTGACCGCTGCACGCCCGGAAAAGCCCGTCGACTTCGGCACGCCTTCGGACCCGTCCTCGACGACTACACAGCCAAAGTCGGCCGATCAAAAAAGCGATGCGGATCAAAGTGGTTCGCTCAATCAGATGATCGAAGACATCCTTAAAGTCGTGATGCAGTTCCTGCAGTCGCTGATGCAAAAGAACGGCGATTCCGACTCCGACAGCTCGGATTCGGGCTCGGGCTCGGGTTCGGTGTCGTCCAAGCCAGCGCCGCACATTCCCACCAGCAGCGGGGCTGACCAGGGCGGTGGTGCTGCTGCTCCGGCTCAGGCGGCCCCTGCGGCCGCAAGTGCACCCGCGAGCGCGGCATCCGGTGATGCCGGCGTGAGTGGCAGCGGTGCCTTGCACCTGCCGCCGGCACTGGAACCCTACCGTGCCGATATCCAGGACGCCGCGCAGAAAACCGGGATGCCCGCCAGCGTCATCGCCGGGCAGATCTGGGCCGAGTCCCGGGGCGACTCCAATGCGGCCAGTACCAACGTCAATGGCAAGACCGATGGCGGCCTGATGCAAGTCAACGCCGACACCGGCGCTGAAATGAAGAGCGAGAACCCCGACAAATTCAATGGCAACGCGATCCACGACAACATCATGGCCGGCGCGCTGTACCTGCGTGACCAGAGCAAGGCGTTCGGTGGTGATATCGGCGCCGCGCTGCGTGCCTACAACTCGGGTCCGGACAAGGTCAACCGCAATAACCTCGCGGACGTCGGCGGCGTTGGCGACCCGGACTACGTGAAAAACGTGCAGCACTTTGCCCAGATTATCGCCAGCGGCCAGGGGCAATTGCCTGCCTGAGCCATGACCCACCCGCGTGAGTATTACGTTATTACCCGATAAGCCAGGAGGCAATAGCCATGAATATCCCCCCCAAAATCAGTGCCCACCCACCGGTGCTGCCCGAGTTGGCGTTTGAAGTCGAACGGCGTAACCAGGGCATCCCCATGCAGCCACTCGGCCACTCCGCCGTCGGCGGTGCGGCACCGGTCAGTAGCGTCAACGACCCCAAGGTGCTGTTGGACCTGGAGAAGAAGATGGGGGACATTTTTGCCCCTCACGAAACGCCTGAGAACAAGCAGGCACTCGGCGCACTGGTCAAGGACCGTGCCGGGCAATTGCAGGCGATGGGGCAGACGGCGGAGGACGTGGAGCGTTTGCTCGACAAGGCGACGCGTATGGATCGAGTGACCTTGCCAGCGCTGGGCGCGATGGGATCGGCGCCTTTTGCAGTGGCCTCGGTGCTGCTCGACAAGGTGCCGGACATCACCGAAAAGGCCGCTGGCCACCCAGCTTATACCGGGTTTATTGGGGGCGCGTTTTCGGGGGCGGTCGACACTGCGGCCAGTGGCGTCCTGAGCCGTACGACCCATGATTCGATGTGGCTCAAGGCACCGGCCGCGGTGCTGGAACCGGTGATGCAGCAGGCCCAGACGGCCAGGGGCGAAGAGAACCTGGGCCGCCGCGCACTGGATTCGGCGGTGGCGAACCAGACGTTCAGTTTGCGCAACGTCGCCCGTGGCCTGGTGGCGACGGCGTTGATGGGCACCGGCCATCCCAAGGCCGCTGCGGCTGCGGATACCGTGTTTGGTTCGGCGGGCGGCATGGCGGCCGGCGCCGGGTATGCCATGGCCATGCGTCGCAGTGATTTGCACGCCCACCGCGCGGGCCCCGAATACCTGTTCGGGCGCCAGGACTGGAAAAAGCAGTATGAAACCCTCAGGGATTGCAGCCCCATGCGAGACCCGTTGATCAACAGCGGCAAGCGCCTGGCCAAACTGCCGCTGGACATCATGACGGACACGGCCAAGTCCCTGAGCGGCGTCATTTCAGCCAGCAGTGCAACGGCTAACGGCTTGGCGCTGGGTGGCGGTGGGGCCCTGGCAACGCTGGCCCGCAGCATGGTCAAGGGCGCTGCGGCCAAGGCAGGGTTCTCGCCTGCGGCCATTGCCGCCGCAGACGGCGCCACCAACGTTGGCATGTCGGCGATGACGTTTGGCACGTACGGGGCGGTGGGTGTGTTGACCAGCCCGGCCAGCGAGGCTGCGACCAAGACCTTGCAGGAAGACGTGCCGGCCAAGGCCATGAGCGCTGCGGCGGCGGTGGCTGAAGGTCTGTCGACGGCCGCCGAGGCGGGTGCCAACGCCGTTGCCGGGTTGGCGAACAAGTTGCGTCAGCGTCCGGCACGGGGCGTTGATCCGCAAGGGGGTTCCGAGGTCTGATCGGTAGGTGAAAAAGCCCCGGGAGGTTACTGCCGGGGCTTTTTTTTGCCTGCGCTTGAGCCGCTGGAGCGGTCTGCCGCGTATTGGCTCCGTGGGACATGGCTCTACCATTGGGGCAGAGTCGAATGGGCTCCCAGGTGAATAAACCGCTGGTTGAAACCACGATCGTCAATACTGAGTCCTTGCCTCAACCGCCTGCACCCGGTGAGGGTGCAAGCGGTTGAGGACGCATCAAATCACGTAAAAACCGTGAGTGCCGTCACGGGCCAATTGGTCGACCAGGCCGAATTCCCAGTCCAGATAGGCCTGCATGGCTTCCTTTGGGCTGTCGGTGCCTTCGTAGGGGCGGCGGTAACGGTCAATGCGCGGTGAAGCCAGGCGGGTTTCACCTTCTTCCAGCGGCAGCTTTTCGGCGATCCAGTTAAGGGTGCCGCCTTGCAGCAGGAACACCGGTTTGCCAGTGATGGCTTCGACCTCGGCCACGGCCAGGCGCGCCAGTTGGCTGGTGCCGCAGGTCAGCACATAACGCTCCGCGGGCGGCACCTTGGCCAGGGCGTGGGGCAGTTGCGCACGCAAGGCCCAGTAGGCACCGGGGATATGGCGCTTGACGTAGTTGACGCTCGGGGTGAAGTCCAGCACGGCGGTGTCGCCATGGGTCAACCAGTCGGCAAGGGTCTGCGGGCTGATCAGTTCGGCTTGCGGCGGTGCCGGAACCGGCGCGACCCACGCGCCTTTTTCGCTGAAGTTCGCTGCGTGCAGGTCATCCAGGACGTGCACTTCCCAGCCCAGTTGGGCGAGCCAGGACGCGGACATGTTGGCGCGCACGCCATCGTCATCCGCCAGCACCAGCCGCGCACCGCGCACGCTGGCGACGTGGTCGGTTTCCTGCACCAACTGGCCGCCCGGCGTGGAACGCGCGCCGGGTAAATGCCCAGCCTCGAATTCTTCCGGGGTGCGCACATCGAACAGGTAGGTGGTGCGGCTCGGTTCCTGCTGCCAGCGCTGCAGGTCGGCCAGGCTGGCGCGGCCGACGCGGGCCTTGTCGGCGACGCGGCGCGCGTCCCTGGCAGCAACCTCGCGATGCTCTTCGGAGGTCGGCGCAAAGCGGCGGGATTGGCCATGGGCGAGTTTCTGCCCGGCCAACGTCCAGCCGATGGTGCCATTGCGCAACGCTGACACCGGGTTGGCCACGCCGGCGTTGATCAACGATTGCGTGCCAATAATGCTGCGGGTGCGCCCGGCGCAGTTGACGATGATGCGCGTGGCCGGGTCTGGCGCCAACTCGCGGGCGCGCAGCACCAGTTCGGCGCCCGGCACGCTGATGCCGGTGGGAATGCTCATGGTCTGGTATTCGTCGAAACGGCGCGCGTCGAGCACCACCACATCGGCCTGGTTGTCGAGCAAGGCCTGCACTTCTTCGGCGGCCAGGGACGGCGTGTGGCGCTCGCTTTCAACCAACTCGCCGAAGGCTTTGCTTGGCACGTTCACGTCGATAAACAGCTCGCCACCGGCGCGGCGCCAACCGTCGAGGCCGCCTTCGAGCAGGCTCACCTCGGTGTAGCCCAACTCAAGCAGCCGCTGGGCCGCACGGGGCGCCAGCCCTTCACCGTTGTCGTAGACGGTGACATGGGTATCACGACGTGGAATGCGCGAATACACCTCCAGTTCCAACTTGGACAGCGGGATATTCGCGGCAAACAATGGGTGAGCCTCGGCAAACGGCGCTTCTTCGCGCACGTCCACCAAGGCGACTTCTTGGTGGTCCAACAGGGCCTGGCGAATCTGCGCGAAGGAGCGAGTCGATACGGTGGTCATAGGGCAGGGCTCTTTTCTTTGGACAAATCCCAGATGTTCGGGAGATAGGCGTTGGAATAACCGGAGATAAACAGTTTCTCGCTGCCGTCGGGCTGGTACACCGCGCGGCGCACCGCACCGATATTGGCGCCGTACACATGAATGCTGATCGACACCTGGTCGCTGTGGGCGTTGCTGACCTGATGGATATCACCGACCTTGGGCGACACGGCCTCAACCTGGCCCGGCACCAGTTGAATGGGCTTGCCCTCGGCGATCAGGCTGCCGTCTGGCGCGCGTTCAAACCCTTGGGAAAACTCCGCGCCGCGCAACATGCCGATCAAACCCCACACACGGTGGTCATGAATCGGCGTGCGCTGGCCCGGCCCCCACACAAAACTGACGATGCTGAATCGCTGGCGCGAGTCGGCATGCAGCAAAAATTGCTGGTAGCGCTCGGGGTCGGGCTTGGCGTATTCGTCGGGGAGCCAATCATCGTGGCTGACCAGTTGCGCCAGCAGCTTGCCGCCACGGTGCAACAGGTCGCCTTCGCGCGGGTTGCCGTCGATCAATTCGGCCAGGGCGCCTATGAAGGCTCTGAGTCTTTCGGGGTGTCGGGCCTGGGTCATGACGCTTCCATCGCAGGGTCGGTGGTGATGGGATTATCTAAGCATAATGTTTATATTTAATATGCTGTTTTTTAATGATTAGCTTATAGCTGGAGGTAATTTAGAACCGGTCTGAATAGCGTTAGACGTTATCGATCACAGCGCAGGCTATCCAGACCGCGTGCGGGCAACTATGCTTCGCACACATCTTAATGACTGTTCTCTATGTGCGGCCCAAATGAAAATTGACGATATCGATGCCTTTGTCGAAGTGATTCGTTGCCAGTCCATCAGCCATGCCGCCGAGTCGTTGCAACTGACCCAGCCGGCCATCACCCGCCGCGTGCAGAACTTCGAGCAGGCGCTGGGCGTGGAGCTGTTCGACCGCAATACCAAGCCCCTCAAGCCTACGCTGATCGGCACGCGGGTCTATGAACAATGCCGGCTGATCCTGCGCGAAATGGATGCCCTGCGCGAGCTGGTCGCCACCGACGCGCCCCCCACCGGCCTGTTGCGCCTGGGCGTGCCGCAGACCATCGGCGACGTGGTGCTGCTGGATGCGCTCAAGCATTTGCGCACCGAATACCCCGACCTGCGTGCCCAGGTGGCGACCGGTTGGGGCAGCCAGTTGGTCGGCAAGATCGAGCGTGGCGAACTGGACGCGGCAGCGGCGCTGTTTCCGGCGGGCAAGATTTTCCCGGACAACGTCATCGGCGAGTCCATCGGCAAAATGGAGTTGGTGGTGGTGTGTGCCAAATCCCAACTGCCGAAAAAGCCCTGCAAGTTGGCGGACGTGTACCAGAACGGCTGGATCCTCAACCCGGACGGCTGCGGCTTCCGCGCGGGTTTGCAGCGCACTTTGTCCGACCAGGGCCTGGCGTTGCGGGTGAACCTGGAAACCTTCGGCACCGAGTTGCAACTCGGGCTGGTGGCGGACGGCTTGGGCCTTGGCTTGGTGCCACGCCCGCTGCTGGAACGCAGCGCGCACCGTGAGCAACTGGCGGTCATGCCGCTGAAGGACTTCAAACCAGTGATGGATTTGTGGCTGATCTATCCGCATTTTCTGGGCAACCTGCAAGGGCCGGTGGATGCGTTTGGTGCGTTGGTGGCGGCGTCGTTGCACAAGACTCGCGCGGCTGCGTGATCGCTCGCACATTTGTTTTGTGTTGTGTCGCCGTTATGGTTATGAAAAAAAATAATAATTAGCTTAGATTAAAATGTGCTTTTTATTATTTTTGAGCATCCTCTAGGCTGCCTGGAAGTCCTTAAGGCCATCCAGGAAGTTTTGCCATGAGCAGCGTCACCTCGATATCCAGCGTCGCCAACAATGTGCGCCAGCGCGTCACTGCAGAAGAATGGGAAGTACGCGTCAAGCTGGCCGCGGCCTATCGACTGGCGGCCTTGTACAAGTGGACCGACCACATTTACACGCACTTCTCCGCCCGTGTTCCGGGGCCGGATGAGCACTTCCTGATCAACGCCTACGGGCTGTTGTTTGATGAAATCAACGCGTCCAACCTGGTCAAGGTCGACCTCGACGGCACCCTTGTCGATGACCCGACCGGGCTTGGCATCAACTACGCCGGTTATGTGATCCACAGCGCCATCCACGGTGCGCGCCACGACTTGCAAGCGGTGCTGCATACGCACACTCGCGATGGCATTGCGGTGTCGGCGCAAAAAGACGGTTTGTTGCCGATTTCCCAGCATTCCATCGCATTTTCCGGGCGTGTGGCGTACCACGGTTATGAGGGCGTAGCGCTGGACCTGGATGAGCGCGAACGGCTGGTCGCGGATTTGGGTGACAAGAATGTGATGATTTTGCGCAACCATGGGCTGCTGACTGCGGGTGTCAGCGTTGAGCATGCGTTTCAGCAGCTGCAGGGGTTGGAGCGGGCGTGCAATATCCAGATCGCGGCGCAGGCGGGGGGCAATGCGGAGTTGGTCTTTCCGCCGGCGGACGTGGTGGCCAAGGTTGAGGAGCAGGCCAAGGTGTTCAGCAATGGTGAGGGGCCGGGGGTGGCCAGGCACTGGAATGCGCTGATTCGGCAGTTGGAGCGTACGGATACTGATTACAAGAATTGAGCTGTGGTTTTTGGGCTTGAGGTGGGGGCATATCCGGTATTTGGGTGATGGCTTCGATTGGTTCCGCTCTTACAGCGGCTCACTTTTGATAGAGCGCAAAAGTAAGCAAAACGCTCTTGCCCCTCCACTCGGTGCCTCGCCTAGGCTCGGCATGCCCTCACTCCGGCTTGAATCCGTGGGCCGCCGCCACGCGCCATCCATGGCGCGGGGCGGCTAACCCGGCATCCTGCCGGGTTGCCCACGGATTCAAGCCTGCGTTCGGCCATCGTGGTTAACGGGGCGCCTGAGATCAACATCAAGATCAAAATCTAAAGCACGGCGGCCTGAAAGCCGACCTGAGTGGTTGAAGCAGAAGCAGGGCAACAGCAGAGCAGCACAGCTTTTACCTGATGAAATGAGGTTCAATTGTGGGAGCGGGCTT
>NZ_JBARTQ010000336.1:0-22544 GCF_049645325.1 Pseudomonas sp.
CTCCAATACGGTACGACGGTTGAGGTAAAGGCTGAAACCGCAGGCAACGTAAATGGGCTCCCAGAACACCAGCACCAAGGCGTAGAAGGCGTTGCTCAGATGCTCCAGCCATAGCCCTTCCGAGCCCGTCGCGAGTATCAGCCGTTGCCAGTCCCAATCCAGTTCAACCTGTTCAGGAATGAACAGATAGAACAGCGCCATGCAGCCGAACCACAGGCCGATCTCCACGTGCACGCCGAGGATGGTCAGCCATCTCGCAGCACCCGCGTTACGTTGTAGCAGCACACCCAGACGTTGCTGGCGCGCTTGCCCATCCAGCCCTTCGAGTTGACTTACCGGCAGCACGAAACTGCGACTCAGGCTTAGCCGCCGCCAGGTGAGGCTGGCCAGCAACTGGCTTTTGAGTAGCTGCGGCCAATGGCGCAATGCGTCTTTGACTCCGGGTGTTTCGCCAAACAGTGCCTTGGACAGGATATACAGCGGCAAGCGGTCGAACGCGGGTTTGAGCCACCAGAAAAGGAACATTGCGATTGAGGGGTGCTTCCAAAGCAACGCGGTGAGCAAGGCAAATACCGGCAAGCTCATCAGCGCCCAACTGCTCATCAGCAACAGGCGATGTTTACGTGCCATGAGCACACCCAGGTCCATGGCTTCCCAAGTTGTACGGGGACGAATCACTACGCTCGCATCACTCAGGCGCATGGCGAGTCCGTCCGGCGAAAATCAGATAAGTCGCCACCAGCAGCCAAAGCGCAGTGCCGACAGAGTATTTGACCCAAGGCGCCAGGGCCGTGGTGGAAGACCAGTAGGCTTCGATAAACGCTGCGATCAGCAGGAAAATCATGACACCGCAGAGCATCTGTACGCTTTTGCGCGCGGCCAAACCAAGGGATTCACTTCGAGCCAGTTGCCCTGGCGCGATCAGCGCCCAGCCGAGTTGCAAACCGGCCGCTCCGGCCAGGGCGATGGCGCTGAGTTCAAAGGCACCGTGGCCGATGACAAACGACCAGAACGTCTGACCATAGCCAATTTCGGTGAGGTGGCCGGAGACAGCCCCGATGATCAAACCGTTGAATATGAGGAAGAACACGCTGCCCAGGCCGAACAGCAAGCCGGCGGCAAATGTCTGGAAGGCGATGCCGATGTTATGCATCACGTAGTAGCCAAACATCATCCAGTCTTCGCTGGAGGCGCGCTCGGCGGCGCGGCCCAGGCGGCTGGCGTCGGGGTCATACATGCTTTGCATCTCGGCAACCTGCTGCGGGCTGATGATGCTGTAGATCAGGTCGGGAAACAGGTAGACCAGCAAAGCAATCCCCACCAGGCTGCCAAAAAACAGCACGCTGGCGATCAACACGAAGCGCCACTGTTCGCGCACCAGGCGAGGGAAACCTGCCAGCACGAAGCTCAATACGTTCGCTCCCAATTGACTGCGGTGGCGATACAACTGTTGATGGCCGCGCAGCGCCAGTTGTTGCAAAGGGTCTACCAAGTAGCTGCTGTAGCCGCGCTCCTGTGCCAAGGCCAGATGCTGGCATAAATGTCGGTAGTGATGAGGGAATTCGGCCATGCCAGCTGCCTTGGCTTTGCCCTGCTCCAACTGTTTCAGTTGTTCCGCAAAGGCTTGCCATTCGGCCTGGTGACGGCTCTCGAACAGGCTCTGTTTCATGTCGGGCCCAACAAGCCACGGGCCACGCCGTTGAGTTGCTCCACCGCCCGCGCTGGAGATACTTGGAGGGGCGCGGCGAGAATGGCGGCCAGTTCCTGTACCCGTTCGGTGGATAATTCACCTTGGCGTTCGGCGAAGCCGAGGAGGGCGCGCTGTTCGCTAAGGTCCAGGGCGAAGGGCAGGCGCAGGGCGGTAGCGTGAGGTATCTGCGGGCGGATCAGTGGCTGCTCGCGGTAAACCACCAGGGTGCCGGCGGCCAGGTCGCCGAGGCGTTTGAAGTGGGGATGTTGCAGGCAACTGATGGCGCCGAGGAAGTAACCGAAGGGCAACATGTCGATAAAACGCAGCAGGTTGCGGATCAGCGACGCGGACCAGCCAACAGGTGTGCCGTCGTCCTGTATGACCCGCAGGCCCATGACTTGCTTGCCAGGGGAGCAGCCCTGATTGAGTACTTCGAACAGCACCATGTACCACCAACTGACCAGGAACAGCAGTAGTGAGCCCAAGCCAATACCAATGTTGCCCAGCAGGGCCAGCGGTATCAGCAGGACACCGATGATCAAGCCACGTACGCCCAGGTCAAAAGCGAAGGCGAGCCCGCGAGGCAGCAGGCCTGCGGGGCGCAAGGGCAAGTCGATGCCCTCCGGGGTCTCGATCTGGTAACGGGTATCCAAAGGGGCTGATGGCATTGCGATCCCTGGCAGTGCGAAGCGGTTGAGAGACACGGATGCTAGCAGCGTCGACGCTGGAAGCAACCACTCAAGGTTTTGCTGGATGTTTGTACAGTCAAGGTATCGCTGGCCCGGACACCTTGCAGCGCCTAGACTTTGTCGATCTTCAGCACAGGAACAGCCCGTGACGACCCTTTTCTGGTACGACTACGAAACCACTGGCATCAACCCGCGCAGCGATCGGCCGTTGCAGGTCGCCGGTATTCGTACCGACCTCGAACTCAACGAAATCGCCCCGCCGGTCAACCTTTACTGCCGGCCCAGCGACGACATCCTGCCCCATCCGGCTGCCTGCGCGATCACTGGCATTACCCCTGCCGTGCTCGCGGAAAAGGGCTTGGCCGAAGCCGACTTCATGACTCGCGTGCACGCCGAGCTGGCCGCGCCGGGCACATGCGGAGCCGGTTACAACACGCTGCGATTTGACGATGAAATGACGCGCTACAGCCTGTACCGCAACTTTTTTGACCCTTACGCCCGCGAGTGGCAGGGCGGCAACAGCCGCTGGGACTTGATCGATGTGGTCCGCACCGCTTACGCGCTACGCCCGGAAGGCATTGTCTGGCCCGAGCAGGACGGGCGCGTCACCCTCAAGCTTGAGCGCCTGACCGAGGCCAATGGCATTGACCATGGCCAGGCCCACGATGCCTTGTCGGATGTGCGGGCTACCATTGCCTTGGCGCGTCTGGTTCGCGAGAAACAGCCCAAGCTCTTTGAATGGCTGTTTCAACTGCGCAGCAAGCAACGGGTAATGGATCAGGTGCGCCTGTTGCAACCGATGGTGCATATCTCCGGGCGCTTTTCCGCCGAGCGTCATTACCTGGGTGTGGTGCTGCCTCTGGCCTGGCATCCGCGCAATCGCAATGCATTGATCGTCTGTGACCTTGGGCTCGACCCACAGGGGTTGCTCGACCTGGATGCCGATACGCTGCGCCGACGCCTCTACACTCGCCGTGATCAGTTGGCCGAAGGTGAACTGCCGGTGCCACTCAAGTTGCTGCATATCAATCGTTGCCCGGTTGTCGCCCCTTTAAACGTGCTGCGGGCGCAAGACCGTGAGCGGCTTCAGTTGGATATGGATGCCTGTCAGGCGCGCGCACTGCGACTAACTGACGCACAGGAAGTTTGGCGTGACAAGTTGGCGGCCGTTTACGCCGAGGAAGACTTTGCGCCGAGTCATGACCCTGAGCAGCAGCTCTACGACGGTTTTATTGGTGATCGCGACCGTCGTTTATGTGAACAAGTGCGCACGGCCGAGCCGGCAGATCTGGCGCGTCAGCAGTGGCCGTTTGATGATGATCGTTTGCCGGAATTATTGTTTCGCTACCGTGCTCGTAACTTTCCTGACACCTTGAATAACGAGGAGCAAGAGCGCTGGAAACTTTTCTGTCAGCAACGTTTGTCGAACCCGGAGTGGGGCGCGCCCAATACCCTTGAGGCATTTAAGCTGGCACGCGAGGAGTTGGCTGTTAGTGCTACATCGTTTCAGTGCCAGGTGCTGGATCAATGGC
This sequence comes from Pseudomonas sp., assembly GCF_049645325.1. GTDB lineage: Bacteria > Pseudomonadota > Gammaproteobacteria > Pseudomonadales > Pseudomonadaceae > Aquipseudomonas. The sequence continues at coordinate 3,912 of NZ_JBARTQ010000336.1, forward strand.
AGGAATATGCCGACTCTTTAGCGGCTCGTCTGGACCTGTAGTCAGGTAGTTGCAAAATATTCGAACAATAAAAAACGCCAGCAAGCTGGCGTTTTTTATGTGTTGCGGATCAGGCGTGCGCCTGGCGAAGCTTAGCCCAGCAGGGTAGCCCAGCCTTCAACTACGTCGCCGCCCCACTTGGCTTTCCACTCTTTCAACGTCTTGTGGTTGCCACCTTTGGTTTCAATCACTTCACCGTTGTGCGGGTTCTTGTATTGCTTGACCTTGCGAGCACGCTTGGTGCCGGTAGTTTTCACAGCGCCGCGCGGTGCTTTAACTTTCGACTCTGGATCCAGCAGCGCGATGATGTCGCGCAGGGATTTGGAGTATTCACCCATCAGCGTACGCAGTTTGCCTTCAAATTCCAGCTCGGTTTGCAGCTTGTCGTCTTGGGACAGGTTCTTCAAACGGGCTTGCAGCTCTTTGATAGCTTCTTCGGTGGCGCGGTATTCGTTGATCAGAGACATGTGGACTACCTTATGTAGAGCGCTGATTGACAGGGAGAGTGGCCTAATAATAGTCAGGCAATTTCCCCAAGTAAACATTTAAGGATGCATTTAGGTGAATTAGTTTGAATGTTTGCAACCCTGCTATGCAATCGAGTTAATTAGTAGGTGTCAGGTGTAAAGATTATTCTGCTTATTTTTTGATAACTGGCCAAACGCGCCGTTTTACGCGCATGTAGTGCGGGTAAAACCTTACGCTATTAAGGGCTGTCGCCACGGCCAGGGTGCAGAATAAGCCGCAATGAATACTGCAGTTTTTCTGCGCAATCGCTAGAATGGCGGCCTTTGCGAAGTTCTGGAGTTTCCCCCTAATGCGCACTTTTCGGCTGGTGATTGCTTGCCCGGACCGGGTTGGCATCGTTGCCAAAGTCAGTAACTTTCTGGCTTCCCATAACGGTTGGATCACCGAGGCGAGCCATCACTCGGACAATCTCAGCGGTTGGTTTTTCATGCGTCACGAAATCCGTGCCGACACGCTGCCCTTTGGTCTTGAAGCGTTCCGCGAGGCGTTCGCGCCGATCGCCGAAGAGTTTTCGATGACCTGGCATATCACCGACACCGAGCAGAAAAAGCGCGTGGTGCTGATGGCCAGTCGTGAGTCCCATTGCCTGGCCGACTTGCTGCACCGCTGGCACAGCGATGAGCTGGACTGCGAGATCGCGTGCGTGATCTCCAACCACGATGACCTGCGCAGCATGGTCGAATGGCATGGCATTCCGTATTACCACGTGCCGGTCAACCCACAGGACAAGGAGCCGGCTTTCGCCGAGGTCTCCCGCCTGGTCAAGCAGCACGAGGCTGACGTGGTGGTGCTGGCGCGCTACATGCAAATTCTGCCGCCGGAACTGTGCCGCGAGTACGCCGGCAAGGTGATCAACATTCACCACAGCTTCCTGCCATCGTTTGTCGGGGCCAAGCCCTACCACCAGGCGTCCCTGCGTGGCGTGAAGCTGATTGGCGCAACGTGCCACTACGTCACCGAAGAGCTGGACGCCGGTCCGATCATCGAACAGGACGTGGTGCGCGTCAGCCACAGCGACAGCATTGAAGACATGGTGCGTTTCGGCCGTGACGTCGAGAAGATGGTGCTGGCCCGTGGCCTGCGTTATCACCTCGAAGACCGCGTGCTGGTGCACGGCAACAAAACCGTCGTGTTCTGATACCGGCGGCTTTTGATTGAACAAAGAAGGGCCTGGGCGTTAAATCGTTCCAGGCCCTTTTCTTTGCTCGCCCACCCATCAGGACACCACCATGACCGATCCACTCGATAAAGCCACGTCCAGGGCGCCCGCTACGTTGGGCGAGGGGTGTCTGAGCCGTTATGACCCGGATGCGCTGAGTGCCGAGGACGGCACGGACTTCCCGGAGGCTGCCGGGTTGTGGAAGCAGTTGCAGGAGCAGGACGAACTCCCCGCGCCCCCTGAAAAACACGCTTGAGCAGCGGTTTGCCGACCATCAATAGAAATACCGGCGCGCCCGCCAACAGATAAAAGTAATAGGTCACCGCCCGCCAGATCAAAATGGCGGCTGCCGCGGTGGCCTTGCCCACCATCGGCGCCAGCAGTGCCGCGGACGTCAGCTCCGCCGCACCGGCACCGCCCGGCGACAGGCTGAATTGCCCAGCGGTCAAAGACAGCATCTGGATCAGGAAGCACCAGGCCCACTGCACGTCCCCGCCCAGCCCGCGCAGTGCCAGGTACAACACGCTGTAACGCAACAGCCAATGCAGGGATGTCAGCGCGAACACCGCGCCCAAGGTATGCCACGGCAGTTTGAGGGTTTGGGTGAAGGCCGTCAGAAAGTGCAACACCCTGCGTGCCCAGCGCCGACGGGTTGCTGCGTGCACCTTCATGGCCTTGAGCGCCCGGCCTGCCAGTCGAATCAACGGGCGATGAAAACGCGCCATGGCCAGGCATCCCGCCATCGCGGCCACCATCGACACGGCGCTGAGCCCCAGCAGCCATTCCAGGCGAGGACTGAGGCTGTGGAACAGTGCATACAGCGCGATTCCCACCAGTGCGCAGAGGAAAAACACCAAGTCGCTCATCTGGTCCATCGCGAACACCGCGCTGGCGTGGGCCGGGCGTATGCCGTTGCGGGCCAACAGGGCCATCATGGTCAGCGGTCCGCCGCTGCCGCCGGGCGTGGCGCACATGGCGAACTCCGTCGATATCACCACCCCCAGGCTTCTGAGCCGGCTCATCCGGTGGCGCTGCTCGCCCAGCAAAAACCACAGGCGCAGGCTGTTGATCAGCCAACACAGGATGATCATGCCGACCATCACCACCAGTTGCGGTCGTGGGAATTGGTGCAGGCGCGCGAGGGTGTCGCCGCCGCCCAGCACGAAGGGGACCAACAGCGCGACCAGCAAGGCCAGCGCCAGCCAGATCAGCCGTCTCATGGCTGTGTCGCCAGCCAGGCAACCTTGGTCAGCGGGGTGCGCCCGGCGTCCAGCAGGCGTTGCAGGGCGTCAAGCCAATAGCGGCGGGACAACGCGTGACGCATGTCCACCGGGTGCAGCCCCAGGCGGATGACTGGCGTTGTCTGCCAGCGCTGTTCGCGGCGCTCGCTGATGCATTTGGACACCCGCCTGCGCCAGGCGCTGCGAGCACTCCAGACCAGTCCCGGGGCGTCGACTGGCGTGAAGTCGGGCAGACGATATAAATGGTGTGGGTCGCTGGTGTAGGTCAGCGGCAATTGGCGAAGTGCCTGCCGGGTGCCTGCGCTCATCAGCCAGGCGGGCGCGACAAAACCGTGCAATGGCCAGTCATTGCGATGGAAGACTTCAATGCCCGCGCGGATTCGGTCCAGGGCATCAGCGTGTGACAGCGAGTAGAACTCGCCCTCGTGGGTATACACGCGCCGCATGAACCACTCTGTTGGCGTACGCGGCGCGGGTTGATCGTCGCAATGGTAATAACCGTGCAGGGTCAGTTCATCGCCTTTGGCGACGCGGCTGTCCAGCAGTCGACGAAAATCGCCCTGGGCGGCGAGGTCGTCGTGATGGTGGAAGTCGGGCACCACCAGCCAAGTGATCGGTACGTTGCCCAAGGCGTCGACGGCTTCGACAAAGGGCCGATAGTCGGCCCACGTGTGCGGCGCGACGTCATGCAGTACCAGCACTACCGAGCGCTCAGCCATGGGATTGCAACGGTTTTTGCTGGCCCAATACGGCGTGGTAATGGCCCAGCAGGCTGTCTACCACCGAGTCCCACGCGTAATGTTGCTCGACATGGCTTCTAGCCTGGGCGCCCAGGCGACGGCTGTCGGCACTGAACAACTCGCGCACGGCGTTGGCCATTGCCCTTGGGTTATTGGGCGAACACAGCAGGCCGCAGCGCTCGCTGACAATCTCATTAAACGCACCGGCCGCCACGGCAACCACTGGGATGCCACAGGCCATGGCTTCCAGAATCACCAGGCCGAAGGTTTCCTGATCGCCGCCATGCAGCAAGGCATCGGCACTGGCCATCAACCTCGCGACATGGGCGGCGGGGCGGAACCCATCAACCACTGTGACGTTGTCCGGCACGCTGGCGGGCATGCCGGAACCCACCAGCAGCAAGTGGTACGCGTCCCCCAGGCGTTTCATGCAGTTGAGCAGCACCGGCAGGTTTTTTTCTTTGGACCCGCGCCCGGCGAATATCAACAGGCGGGTGTCTTCGCTGACGCCCAGTTCGGCGCGCAGGCCTGGCTCCCGCGCGCTCGGAGTAAAGGTTTGCAGGTCCACGCCCAGCGGCTGCACGAACACGTTTTTCACGCCAAGCCCGCTGAGCTTGTCGGCCATCACTTGGCTTGGCGCCAATACCCGGTCGAAATTGCCATAGAGCTTGCTCACATAGGCTTCAACGTTGGGAGTGAACCATGGCCCCATGCGATTGCTCACCAACAGCGGCAAATCGGAATGGTAAAAACCGATGACTGGCACATCCAGCTGCCGCCGGGCATCCAGCGCGGCCCAGGCCGTCAGGTAGGGGTCGCCAACCTCGATCAGATCGGGCTGTAAATCGTGCAGGACGTTTCTCCATGGCGCCAGGCGCAGGGGGAACCGGTAGCCTTTGCCGAAGGGCAGGGCAGGCGCCGGTACCTTGAATATCCCATCCTGTTCGCTCAAGTGCGCGCCAGGGATCAGCAGGCTGTGGCGAATGCCGGGCTTGAGTGCCAGGCGTCGGTGCTTGGCGTCGAGATAAGTCCGTACGCCTCCGCTGGCGGGGGCGTAGAACATGGTTATGTCCGCGATGTGCACGATGAACATCCCTCAGATCCGTTGCTCTCCTTATCGTGGACCTGAGGCAAACACAGATGTTCGGTTGGGATGTGCGCAATGCGGATCGCAGGTCAGATGCGGAAGCTGCCCACCAATTGTTTCAGGCGCGCGGCCTGCTGTTCCAGGTCGGTACACGCGCGCAGGGTGGCGTGCAGGTTTTCCACGCCTTCCTGGTTGAGGGTGTTGATCTCGGTGATGTCCATGTTGATCGACTCCACCACCGAGGTCTGTTCTTCGGTGGCGGTAGCCACTGACTGGTTCATGCCGTCGATTTCGCCGATGCGCTGGGTCACGCTGTTCAGGCGTTCGCCGGCCAGGTTGGCGATTTCCACGCTGTCCTGGCTGTGGCGCTGGCTGTCACTCATGGTGCTGACCGATTCACGGGCGCCGACTTGCAGTTCCTCGATCATCTTTTGCACCTGTTGCGCCGATTCCTGGGTGCGATGGGCCAGGTTGCGCACTTCGTCGGCGACGACCGCAAAACCACGCCCGGCTTCCCCGGCACGGGCGGCCTCGATCGCTGCGTTGAGTGCCAGCAGGTTGGTTTGCTGGGAGATGCTGGTGATCACTTCCAGAATCTGCCCGATATTCACCGTCTTGCTGTTAAGCGCTTCTATATTGCTGCTCGACGCGCTGATCATCGCGGACAACTGCGTCATCGCCTTGATATTGCGATCAACCACCTGCTGACCGTCTTCGGCCAAGTGCCGTGCATCGCTGGCCTGGGTAGACGCCTGTGCGGCGTTGCGTGCAATTTCCTGCGCGGCGGCGCCCAGCTCGTTGATGGCGGCGGCGACGCTGTTGGTGCGGTTGGCCTGCTCGTCGGAGTTGACCATTGATGAGTTGGAGGCGCTGACCACGCGCAGTGCCACTTCATTGACCTGCTCGGTGGCCGAGGACACTTCGCGAATCGACGTATGAATTCGCTCCACAAAGCGGTTGAAGGCGTTGCCAAGGGTGCCGAACTCGTCGTTATTCTGGATGGTCAGGCGGCGCGTCAGGTCGCCCTCGCCATCGGCGATGTCCTGCATGGCGCGGGTCATCACGTGCAGGGGTTGCAGCAACACGCGGATCAACATGCCCAGCAGCGCGATGATGATCACCACGGCAATCAGGGTGGCGATGACCGCCGAGGTGCGAAATTCGCTGAGCATGGCGAAGGATTTGTCTTTATCCACCGAAATGCCCAGGTACCAGTTCACCGATGGCAAGCCTTTGATCGGGGTAAAGGTCACGATGTTGTCTTTGCCGTTGGCCTGCACTTCGCTGAAGTCGCCACTGATCTTCGGCGTGTTGTTTGGGTACACGTCGGCCAGGGTCTTCATCACCAGGTTTTTGTCCGGGTGCACCAGCACTTTGCCATCAGCACTCACCAGGAATGCATAGCCCATGCCGCCGAAGTTCAGCGCGCCGATGTTATCCACCAGGGTTTGCAGGCTCAGGTCGCCGCCCACCACGCCGATGCTCTGGCCGGCTTTGGCACTGGGCGTGGCGATCGAAATGATCAGTTGGCCGGTGGCGGCATCGATATAGGGTTCGGTCAGCGTTGAGCCATTGCTGCTCTGGGCGCCTTTGTACCAAGGGCGAACCCGTGGGTCGAAGCCGTCCGGCATCTTGGTGTCGGGGCGGATGGTGAAGGCGCCTTTGCTGTCGCCGACGTAGGTCGCCATGAACGAGGATGTCAGGGCTTTCTGTTCCAGCAGGGTGGCCACCACCGCGGGTTCCGGGTTGATGGCAATGTTTTGTGCGGCGTTTTCCACCAGGGCAATGCGCCCGGTGAGCCAGGTCTGGATGTTGCTGGCGGTGACATCGCCCATTTCATGCAGGTAATTATTGAGGTCGTCGCGAATCGCGTTGCGCTGCAGGTAGTCGTTGTAGAGGGTAAACAGTGCGAAGGCGGCGATAACGATAAGGGAGGCTGCAAGCAGGATTTTGTGGCTGAAGCGCAGATTTTTATTCATGGCTTGTAGGGTCCGCTAAGGTCTTAATATCCGAAGCGCGTCCTCGTAGGATGCGCAAAATGACAGTGTCAAAAAAGGTGTGTTACTTCTTCTGATAGCTCCGTGGTCCCTGTAGGAACTATCTGACCTATTTTTAGACTTTGTGGGTCTCACACTGTCTGTATCGACCTGGCTGTACTAAAGATTAACCATAGGTGACGAAATGCCTGACTCCTCGCAACTCCTTATCGGCGCTGGCTTAGATGGCCAGCCTATCGCCCAGGCCATGCGTCTGGCCAATCGCCACGGGTTGATTGCCGGCGCCACGGGCACGGGCAAAACCGTCACGTTGCAGCGCCTGGCGGAAGCCTTCAGTGAGGCGGGCGTGGCGGTGTTTGCGGCCGATATCAAGGGTGATCTGTGCGGGCTGGGTGCTGCGGCCAACCCGCAGGGCAAGGTGGCCGAGCGCATCGCGGGCATGCCCTTCCTTAATTACACGGCGAAGGCCTATCCGGTGACGCTGTGGGATATCCACGGGCAATCAGGTCATCCGTTGCGCACCACCATCAGCGAAATGGGGCCTTTATTGCTCGGCGCGCTGTTGGAGCTCACCGACAGCCAGCAATCGGCGCTCTACGCAACCTTCAAGGTGGCGGACCGCGAGGGCCTGTTGCTGCTGGACCTCAAGGACCTCAAGGCACTGCTCAACCACCTGCGTTATCACCCGGAACTGCTGGGCGACGATGCCGCGCTGATGACCACCGGTTCCAGCCAGGCGTTGTTGCGGCGTTTGGCGGTGCTGGAGCAGCAGGGTGCCGAAGCCTTGTTTGGCGAGCCGGCGCTGCAACTTGAAGACATTTTGCAGCCCGCCAGCGATGGCCGTGGGCGCATTCATTTGCTGGACGCCAGCCGCCTGGTGCATGAGGCGCCGAAGGTCTACGCGACCTTTCTGCTGTGGCTGTTGGCCGAGTTGTTCGAGCAGTTGCCGGAGCGTGGCGATGCCGATAAACCGTTGCTGGCGCTGTTTTTCGACGAGGCGCATTTGCTGTTCGCAGACACGCCCAAGGCGTTGCAGGATCGCCTGGAGCAGGTGGTGCGCCTGATTCGCTCCAAAGGCGTGGGTGTTTATTTTGTCACGCAATCGCCGAGTGACCTGCCTGACACGGTGCTCGCGCAGCTGGGCCTGCGCATCCAGCATGGCCTCAGGGCTTTCACCACGAAAGAGCAGAAGTCCTTGCGCGCAGTGGCGGACGGTTTCAGGCCTAACCCGGCGTTCGATACCTTGTCGGTGCTGACCGAGTTGGGCACCGGTGAGGCGTTGGTGGGCACCTTGCAGGAAAAAGGCACGCCGGAAGTCGTCCAACGCGTACTGGTGGCGCCCCCGCAATCGCGGATCGGGCCACTCAGTGACGGCGAGCGCGCAGCGCTGATCGCCAGTTCGCCGTTGCTGGGGCGGTATGACAAGCCGATTGACCGGGAGTCGGCCTATGAAGTGCTGATGGCACGCAAGGACCTCGGGACGTCCGAGGAGGCCAAGTCGACGGCCGAAGAACCGAGCTTCACCGATAAGGCCGGCGCGTTTTTGGGCACCACGGCTGGCAAGGCGCTCAAATCGGCGATGCAGCAGGCGGCGAACCAGATGGGGCGGCAATTGGTGCGTGGTTTGTTGGGCTCGTTGCTGGGCGGCAGCAAGCGCAAGTAATGCTCAGGGTTTGGGCTTGGCGTGGGCGGCGAGCCGCTCCAGTGCCGCGCGCAACCCTGGGTCGCTGATGCCGTCGGCGGTTGCCTGAATGGTTTCGGCGGCGATTTCCGAGAGGTCCATGGTGTGCCCCACTGCGCCTTGCTGCACGGTGGGCGGTTGCACCTTGAACTGGATGCGCGTCAGGCTGGCAAATTCATCAAACGCCATCAATTGTCGCTGCAGGCGTTTTTGCTGGTAGCGCAAACGGGTGGCCCAGTGGCCGTCGGTGACAATCAGCAGCAAATTACCTTCACGCCAGGACGCCACGTGACAATGTTCACGTGCGGCCGGTTGCAGTTGGCTTTCGAGCAGGCGTTGCAAATGGCCCAGGCGTTGCGCGTGGCCAAAGATGGCTTTTAACGGCTTGGCTTCGCGAAGCAACACGCTGGGCGCGCGGGCTGTAAGAGGGCGAAATGCCATGTTTAGACACCTTAGGTAACAGAGCGGCCATCTTAGCAGAAAGCACCCCTGTGCCCCCAGGCGATGCGTCGACCGGGCGTTGCTCATGAAATCAATAGGTAACTTCTGCGTTCCATGGGTTGAAGTTCCAGCAAAAGCCCTTATTTTAAACAGGCCCTCTCACAGCGCCATGCCAGCATCGAGGAATAACGCCACTTTCCTCACCCACGATTCCGGGTAGAATGCGCGTTCGCATGCGGCCGTGAGGGCTGCTCGGGCCACTCACGGTGCGCCCTCCATCCCTATGTGTGGAAGAACCTGCCGATATGTTTGCGCCTTTGTTAAAGAAACTTTTTGGAAGCAAGAATGAGCGCGAAGTTAAACGCATGCTCAAGACGGTGCAGCTGGTCAATGCCTTCGAAGAGCAGATGGTTGCCCTTTCGGACGAGCAATTGCGCGCCAAGACCCAAGAGTTCAAGGCCCGCATAGCCAAAGGTGAAACCCTCGACAAGCTGCTTCCCGAAGCCTTTGCGGTTGCCCGCGAAGCCGGCAAGCGCGTCATGGGCATGCGCCACTTCGACGTCCAGTTGATCGGCGGCATGACCTTGCATGAAGGCATGATTGCCGAAATGCGTACCGGTGAAGGCAAGACCCTGGTGGCAACCCTGGGTGTTTACCTCAACGCACTGTCCGGCAAGGGCGTGCACGTTGTGACGGTGAACGACTACCTGGCCCGCCGGGACGCCAACTGGATGCGCCCGCTGTATGAATTCCTCGGCCTGTCCGTCGGCGTTGTCACGCCGTTCCAGCCGCCGGAAGAGAAGCGTCTCGCCTACGCCGCCGACATTACCTACGGCACCAACAACGAATTCGGTTTCGACTACCTGCGCGACAACATGGCGTTCAGCATGGAAGAAAAATTCCAGCGCGAACTCAACTTTGCCGTGATCGACGAAGTCGACTCCATCCTCATCGACGAAGCCCGTACCCCGCTGATCATCTCCGGCCAGGCCGAAGACAGCTCGCGCCTGTACACCGAGATCAACAAGTTGATCCCGCGTCTTGAGCAGCACATCGAGGAAGTGGAAGGCGTGGTGACCAAAGAAGGTCACTTCACCATCGACGAGAAGACGCGCCAGGTCGAACTCAACGAAGCCGGTCACCAGTTCGTCGAAGACATGCTGACCCAGATCGGCCTGCTGGCTGAAGGCGAGAGCCTGTACTCGGCGCACAACCTGGGCCTGCTGACCCACGTGTATGCCGGCCTGCGCGCTCACAAGCTGTTCCATCGCAACGTTGAATACATCGTGCAGGATGGCCAGGTTGTACTGGTCGACGAACACACCGGCCGTACCATGCCGGGTCGTCGCCTGTCCGAAGGCCTGCACCAGGCCATCGAAGCCAAGGAAGTGCTCAACATCCAGGCCGAAAGCCAGACGTTGGCATCCACCACCTTCCAGAACTACTTCCGTCTGTACAACAAACTGTCCGGCATGACCGGTACAGCCGACACCGAAGCGTTCGAATTCCATCAGATCTACGGTCTGTCGGTGATGGTTATCCCGCCGAACAAGCCGCTGGCGCGTAAAGACTACAACGACCTGGTGTTCCTCACCGCCGAAGAGAAATACGCCGCCATTGTTGCCGACATCAAAGAGTGCATGACGCACGGTCGCCCGGTTCTGGTGGGTACAGCCACCATCGAAACCTCCGAGCACATGTCCAACCTGCTCAACAAGGAAGGCATCGAGCACAAGGTGCTCAACGCCAAGTTCCACGAAAAAGAAGCCGAGATCATTGCCCAGGCCGGTCGCCCAGGCGCACTGACCATCGCCACCAACATGGCCGGTCGCGGTACCGACATCCTGTTGGGCGGTAACTGGGAAGTGGAAGTGGCTTCGCTGGAAGACCCGACCCCTGAGCAGATCGCGCAGATCAAGGCCGACTGGCAGAAACGTCACCAAGCGGTACTGGAATCCGGTGGCCTGCAGGTGATCGCTTCCGAGCGTCACGAATCGCGCCGTATCGACAACCAGCTGCGTGGTCGTGCCGGTCGTCAGGGTGACGCCGGTTCCAGCCGTTTCTATCTGTCGCTGGAAGACAGCCTGATGCGCATCTTCGCCTCGGACCGGGTGAAGAACTTCATGAAGGCCCTGGGCATGCAGTCCGGTGAAGCGATCGAGCACCGCATGGTGACCAACGCCATCGAGAAGGCCCAGCGCAAGGTAGAAGGCCGTAACTTCGACATTCGCAAGCAACTGCTTGAGTTCGATGACGTCAACAACGAACAGCGTAAAGTGATTTATCACATGCGTAACACGTTGCTGGCCGCCGACAACATTGGTGAGACCATCGCCGACTTCCGTCAGGACGTGCTCAACGCTACTGTCAGCGCTCACATCCCGCCACAGTCCCTGCCTGAGCAGTGGGATGTTGCCGGCCTGGAAGCTGCGCTGAAGGCTGACTTCGGTGTCGAGCTGCCGGTTCAGCAGTGGCTGGACGAAGACGACCACCTGTACGAAGAGACGCTGCGCGAGAAGCTGATGACCGAGCTGCTGCTCGCGTACAACGAGAAAGAAGAGCAGGCGAGTGCCGAAGCACTGCGCACCTTCGAGAAGCAAATCGTACTGCGCGTGCTGGACGACCTGTGGAAAGACCACCTGTCGACCATGGACCACCTGCGTCACGGCATCCACCTGCGTGGCTACGCCCAGAAGAACCCGAAGCAAGAGTACAAGCGCGAGTCGTTCACGCTGTTCTCCGAGCTTCTGGATTCGATCAAGCGCGATTCGATTCGCGTGCTGTCCCACGTTCAGGTGCGTCGCGAAGACCCGATCGAGGAAGAAGCACGCCTGCGTCAGGAAGCCGAGTCACTGGCTGCACGCATGCAGTTCCAGCATGACGAAGCGCCAGGCCTGGAAGCGCCTGAAGTGTTGGGCGAAGAGGTCGATGTGGCCCTGGCTCAAACTCCGGTTCGCAATGACCAGAAGCTGGGCCGCAACGAACTGTGCTGGTGCGGTTCGGGCAAGAAGTTCAAACACTGCCACGGCGAAATCAACTAAGATTTTTGCCTGACGCTGCAACACCCCGCGCCGCGACCGGCCTTTGCCGTCGCGGCGTTTTGCCATTAATTTCACCGTCGCTCACGACGGCACACACATCACCTCATTTTTAAGGAGCGCATTCATGGCTGTTGGTCTTGGTCCTTTGCCCACATTGCACCCGGTTGCCGGTTTTGAACTCGGTATCGCTTCGGCCGGCATCAAGCGCCCGGGGCGCAAGGATGTGGTGGTGATGCGCTGTGCCGAAGGCTCGACCGTCGCCGGTGTGTTCACCCTCAATGCGTTCTGCGCCGCGCCGGTGATCCTGGCCAAGCAGCGTGTGGCCGGTACCATTCGTTACCTGCTGACCAACACCGGCAATGCCAACGCCGGCACTGGCGAGCCAGGCCTGGTGGCTGCCGCGCGCACCTGCGCCAAGCTGGCCCAGCTTACCGGGGTCGATGCCAGCCAGGTGCTGCCGTACTCCACTGGCGTGATCGGTGAGCCGCTGCCGGTCGAGAAAATCGAAGGCGCCCTGCAAGCCGCGCTGGACGACCTGTCTGTGGATAACTGGGCCGCGGCCGCCACTGGCATCATGACCACCGACACCCTGCCAAAAGGCGCGAGCCGCCAGTTCGTGCACGACGGCGTGACCGTCACCGTGACCGGTATCAGCAAGGGCGCGGGCATGATCCGCCCGAACATGGCCACCATGCTCGGCTACATCGCCACCGACGCCAGCGTCTCCCGCGATGTGCTGCACAGCCTGATCCTCGATGGCGCGAACAAGTCGTTCAACCGCATCACCATCGATGGCGACACTTCGACCAACGACTGCTGCATGCTGATCGCCACCGGCCAGGCTGATCTGCCGCAGATCACCGAAGCCAGCGGTCCGCTGTTTGCCGCGTTGAAGCAGGCGGTGTTCGACGTGTGCATGGAGGTGGCCCAGGCCATCGTGCGTGACGGCGAGGGCGCTACCAAGTTCGTCACCGTTGAAGTCAACGGCGGCGGCAATCACCAGGAATGCCTGGATGTGGGCTACACCGTGGCTCACTCGCCGCTGATCAAGACCGCACTGTTCGCCTCCGACCCGAACTGGGGCCGTATCCTCGCCGCTGTGGGCCGTGCCGGCGTGCCGGACCTGGACGTGAGCAAGATCGACGTGTTCCTCGGCGACGTGTGTATCGCCAGCCGTGGCGCCCGCGCTGAAACCTACACCGAAGCCCAGGGCTCGGCGGTGATGCAGCAGGAAGAAATCACCATCCGCATCGAGTTGGGTCGCGGTGAGTGCAGCGAAACCATCTGGACCACCGACCTGTCCCACGAATACGTGAAGATCAACGCGGAATACCGTACCTGATAGCCAAGAGGATAAGCGCGGTGAAACGAGTGCATGTAGCAGCAGCGGTGATCCGCGGTGTCGACGGCAGGATCCTGCTCGCGCGCCGCGCCGATACCCAGCATCAGGGCGGCCTCTGGGAGTTTCCCGGTGGCAAGGTGGAGGCCGATGAGTCGGTCGCCACGGCCTTGTCCCGCGAATTGCAGGAAGAACTGGGCATCCAGGTCACCACGGCGCGGCCGCTGATCAAGGTGCAGCATGACTACCCGGACAAGCAGGTGTTGCTGGATGTTTGGGAAGTGTCGGAATTTACCGGCGAGCCCCATGGCGCCGAAGGGCAACCGCTGGAATGGGTGGCACCTCGGGATCTGCCGAACTATCAATTCCCGGCGGCCAATGCACCGATTGTTGCAGCGGCGCGCTTACCCGCCGAGTACCTGATCACGCCGGGCGAACTGGAAACCCCGACGCTGCTGCGCGGTATTCAGAAAGCCATTGCTGGCGGCATCAAGCTGGTTCAATTGCGCGCGCCGAACGGTTACGACCCTAAATACCGTGACCTGGCGGTGGACGCGGTGGGCCTGTGTGCCGGCAAGGCGCAATTGATGCTCAAGGGGCCGTTTGAGTGGCTGGGGGATTTCCCGGCGGCCGGCTGGCACATGACCTCGGCGCAACTGCGTAAATACGCGAGCAAAGGGCGTCCGCTGTCGAAGGACCGCTGGTTGGCGGCATCGTGTCATAACGCTGAAGAACTGGCGCTGGCGGAAATGATGGACGTGGATTTTGTCACGCTGTCACCGGTGCAGCCGACCCAGACCCATCCTGACGCCCAGCCTTTGGGTTGGGAGCAGGCGGCAGAGTTGATCCGTGGGTTCAGCAAACCGGTGTTTCTGTTAGGCGGGCTTGGGCCTGCCGAGCGCGAACGGGCTTGGCACGCTGGGGCTCAGGGCGTTGCGGGCATTCGGGCGTTTTGGCCGGAAGTTTGATGTTGTTCTGACGGGCCTCTTCGCGAGCAAGCCCGCTCCCACATTTGACCGAGTTCCACCCTTGGAATGCAGTCAAATGTGGGAGCGGCTTGCTCGCGAAGGCGTCAGGGCAGACGCCTCATAATTAATGTGGCTTCGCCGCCGCCTGCCACAAAATCTCCGCAACACCCTGGCGCTTGGCAATCACCCGCGCCGCCACAAACAACAAATCCGACAACCGATTGATATACGCCAACCCCACGCCTTCCAACGGCTCAACCGTATTCAAGTGCTGACACCGCCGCTCGGCACTGCGCGCGAGGCTGCGGCACACGTGCGCCTGGGCGATCAGTGCGGAGCCACCGGGCAAGATGAAGTTTTCCAGCGGCCCGACTTCCTCGTTCCAGCGATCAATCGCCGCTTCCAGCCGGTCCACTTCCGCCGCATTCAGCGCCTTGTACACCGGCATGGCCAGTTCGCCGCCAAGGTCGAACAGGCGATGTTGGCAAGGTGTCAGCACCTCGATCACCTCATTGAGTTGCGGATGCTTGCCGCTTTGTTCTTCCAGGTTGGCCAGCAGCAAGCCCAACTGACTGTTCAGCGTATCGACCTCGCCAATGGCCTCCACGCGCGGGTGGTCCTTGGGCACGCGACGACCGTCGCCCAGCCCCGTCTCGCCCTTGTCGCCGGTACGGGTGTAGATCTTCGACAGGCGAAAGCCCATGGTCATTGCTCCAGTTGCGTGAGTTCGTAGGCGGGTATTTGGCTGCCGGCCAACGGCAGGCGTAGCGTGAAGCAGGTGCCTTGGCCGGGGGTGGAGTGCACCTCCATCTGGCCTTTGTGGTTGTTGGTGATGATGAAATACGACACCGACAGCCCAAGCCCGGTGCCTTGGCCGATCTCCTTGGTGGTGAAGAACGGCTCGAAGGTGCGTTTGCGCACGTTTTCGCTCATGCCGATGCCGTTGTCTTCCACCTGGATCTCCGCCCAGGGCGGGTTCAGGCGAGTGCGCAGGATGATGCGCCCCGGCTCACTGTCGGCCTCGCGCAGGTGAATCGCCTGCGCGGCGTTTTTCAGCAGGTTGAGCAGTACCTGTTCCAGCTCGTTGGCAGTGCCAGGCACCGGGCCGAGTTGCGGGTCGAACTGGCGGATGATCGCCTGGCCCTTGAAGTCGAAGCCAATGGTGAGGTCGAAGTCGTTACCGGCAATTTCCACCGCCTGGTCGATCAGTGCCGGCAAATCACACGGCGCCATCTGGCGATTGCTGCGGCGGCTGAAACTGAGCATATGGGTGACAATCTTCGCCGCGCGCGCGCCAGCCTGTTGAATGCCATCGAGCAATTGCGGCACTTCACGGCCTTGCAGGTAACGGTTGACGGTGTCCAGCTCAATGCCTGCCTGTTCGGCGTGTTCCAGGTTCTTCGGCAAGTCGGGGGACAGGCGGCGGCGGATGTTCTGCACGTTGTGCAGGATCGCCCCCAGCGGGTTATTGATTTCGTGGGCCATGCCCGCCGCCAGGCCGCCGACGGAGAGCATTTTCTCCGACTGCACCATCATTTCTTCCAGGGACAGGCGCTGGGTGATGTCGTCGATACGGATCACTACACCGCGCCCGGCGCCGCCCATCAGTGGGTAGAAGGTCAGGGCGTAATGCTTGGGCTCGTCATCCTTGACCCAAGTGACGCGCTCAATGCGTTCCACGCTGTGTTGCTCAACCGTGGCCTTGATTTGCGGCAGGTACGGCTTGAGCGGCTGGAACGCGAGGAAAATCGGCTGGTTCAGCGCTTCATCCAGGCGTGTGCCGGAAAGCGCACTGGCCTCCTGGTTCCATTGGGTGACGTAAAGCTGCTCGTCCAGGGCGATCAGTGCTGAAGGCATCGAGTCGATGATGCTGTTCAAGTAATTCTGGAAACCGGTGAGTTTTTTCTCGATCTTGCTGCGAACCTGAACTTCCAGTTCCAGCTTGCGGTTGGTATGGCGCGTCTCTTCGGCCAGGCCCTGGGCCTGATCGTAGGCGGCCTGGGAATCGTCACGCGCGCGCTTAAGCTGCTGCTCGCGGGCTTCGATGCGCGACAACATGGTGTTGAAGGCTTCGGCCAGGCTGCCGATTTCATCATGGTTGCCGCGTCCGGCGCGCAGGGCGTAGTTCTCCTCGCGGGTCACCTGGCGCGACAGCTCTTCAAGTTCGTGGATCGGGCGGGTGATCAGGCGTTTGATCTGCCGGGCGATGACCAGCCACAGCAACACGCTGAAAATCAGGATGCCCAGGCTGGCCGTCAGCGTGCCGGTGTAGAAGGCCACCGGCAGCTCACTGCTGGCCACCAGCAGCAAGTGCCCGGAAGGCTGGCCGACGCGGGGCAGGGTGATGACCTGGTTGCTGCGAAACTCGGTGACGCGCCAGGCTTCGATATGCCGGTAGTTGTCCGGCAGGTGCAAGCGGTTGCCGTGCTGCATCTGCGCCAGGCGGTTGCCATCGCCGTCGTATAACGCGGCGGCGCGCAAGGGTGAATAGCTGGTCAACTCATTGAGCAGCGCTTCGGCCTTGGCCGGCGACTCGATGGCTTCGGCGGCAAGGGACGGGTTGGAGACCAAGCGGCCAATGGCCTGCAGGGCCTGGGGCGCCATGCTTTCCTGGGAAATCCAGTAGGCGGCACTGATAAACGTCAGGTTGGCCACCAGCAACACGGTGGTCAACAACACCAGCAGGGCGGCCAGCAGTTTCTGCCCTACCGGTAGATTTTCAAGACGCTGGCGCAGTGGCATCAGGGTTTTTCCAGGTGATAGACAGGTAGGCAGGGTAGCGCGTGCCTCAGTTGCTGGCCAATCCGCGTGCACCTAAGTAGTCGACCAGCCGCGCCTGTACTTGTTGCAGATGCGGCAAGACCAATTGGTGGCGGGCGGCCGCCTGGCAAGCGTAGCCCAGCAGGTAGCTGATTTCGGTGCGCCGCGCGTTGGCCACGTCCTGGTACATGGAGGAATAGTTGGCGGCTGTGGCGTGGATCACCCGCTCCACTTCGCTGTGCAAGTCTTCGGCCGCCGCCGGCTGGCCGCAGCATTCGAGCAGCTCGGTCAGTTCGGCGCACAGGGTGGCGACTTCACACTGATGGTCTTGCAGGCCGCCGTTGCGGCATTGGTAAAGCACGGTCAGGGGATTAATCGCGCAATTGAGGGCCAGCTTGCGCCACAGGCGCGTAAGAATGTTGGTGCTCCATTCGTGGGGAATGCCGGCGGCGTGCAGGTCGTCCAGCCACAGCGGCGGCGTCGGGTGGGCGGCGTCTCCCAGCCAGGTGTAGCCATGGCCGGCGAACACCACGCGCCAGTCGCCGTCGCGAAACGCACCTTCGGTGCTGGACGCGAAGATGCAGCGCGCCTGGGGCTGTTGCGCGGCGACCGCGTCCTGGCTGCCGAGGCCGTTCTGCAGCAGGATCAGTTCGGCGTCCGGCACCAGTCGATGTTGCAGCTGTGCGATGGCGCTTTCGGCGTCGTAGGCTTTGCACGCTACCAACAGGCGATTAATCGGCTCGGGGTTGTCAGGCGTTTCACCCATGACGGGGTAAGTCTGCTCCAGGCCATGTTCCACCAGTGTCAGCCCATTCCCGGCTTGATAACTCGCCAGGCGTGCGGCGTCGCGCAGGATCAACCGCACAGGCACGCCGGCGCGCGCCAGGCGCGTGGCCCAGAGTGTGCCCAGGCTGCCGGCGCCGAGAATATGCCAGGTGGTCGACATCAGTTTGTGCTCCGTAGGGTCGCCTGCAGTGAACGGGGCGAAAGAACCGCTATAATGCCTCGGCATTTTAGCTCGGGCGCGCTCCATCTCTACTGAGCCCGCCCCTTATATTGGAGAAATGACATGCCTTCGTTCGACGTGGTATCCGAACTGGACAAACACGAAGTCACCAACGCCGTCGAGAACGCCGTCAAGGAACTGGACCGTCGCTATGACTTGAAAGGCAAGGGCAGCTTCGAATTCAAGGAAAAGGACCTGACCGTCAACCTGACCGCAGAAGCCGATTTCCAGCTGGAAGCGATGATCGAAATCCTCAAGCTGTCCCTGGTCAAGCGCAAGATCGACGCGCAATGCCTTGAAATCAAGGACGCCTATGCGTCCGGCAAGCTGATGAAGCAGGAAGCCGTGCTCAAGGAAGGTATCGACAAGGAGCTCGCGAAGAAAATCGTTGCTCACGTCAAGGATGCCAAGCTCAAAGTCCAGGCTTCCATTCAGGGTGAACAAGTGCGCATCACCGGCAAGAAGCGCGACGACTTGCAAGAGGCGATCGCGGCCCTGCGTGCCAAGACCTTCGACATGCCGCTGCAGTTCAATAATTTCCGCGACTGATGGCGATTTGGGGAACCCGTTGGCGTTTTTGACGTCCCACGCCCCACAGTCTGTGCC
>NZ_JBARTQ010000337.1:0-5896 GCF_049645325.1 Pseudomonas sp.
GTGAGCGGGCTTGCCCCGCGCTGGGCTGCGAAGCGGCCCCAAATCAATCGCTGAGCGGTACCTGGTACACAGCATTCTTCTGGAAAGGGGCTGCTGCGCAGCCCAGCGCGGGGCAAGCCCGCTCACCACAGGAGTTGCGCTCACCACAACAAGCCCGACCGCCCGACAGACGCCAATTGCGCCCGCCCTGCGCCTCTGACACAATCGCGAATAATTCTCGTTAGTTTAAACCTTTTGTTTATTCGGTGATGCCTTGTCGTCGGTCCAGACCCCACACAGTGAGCTTGTTGGCGCGTTGTATCGCGACCATCGTGGCTGGCTGCTGGCCTGGCTGCGCCGCAACGTGGCATGCCCGAGCCGCGCCGAAGACCTGAGCCAAGACACCTTCATGCGCCTGCTGGGCCGTGAAGAACTGCGCGAACCCCGCGAGCCTCGGGCGTTTCTGGTGGCGATCGCCAAAGGTTTGCTGTTCGACTACTTTCGTCGCGCCGCCCTGGAACAGGCCTACCTCACCGAACTGATGCTGATCCCGGAAAGCGAACACCCCTCGCCGGAAGAACAGCAACTGATCCTCGAAGACCTCAAGGCCATCGACCGCCTGCTCGGCAAGCTGTCGAGCAAAGCCCGCGCCGCCTTCCTCTATAACCGTCTCGACGGCCTGGGCCACGCAGAAATCGCCCAGCGCCTCGGCGTGTCGGTGCCCCGCGTGCGGCAATACCTGGCCCAGGGCATTCGCCAGTGCTACATCGCCCTGTACGGCGAGCCGCTGTGACCGTAATCAGCACCAAACCAGTGTCGGCCCGCGTGCTGGATGCTGCGATTGCCTGGCAACTGTCCCTCGACTCCGGCGACGGCAGCGCGGTGGAGCGCGAAGAGTTCGACAAATGGCTGGCCAGCCATGAGGAGCACGCCCGCGCCTGGCGCCAACTGGGCATGCTCGACCAGCGTTTCAGCGTGGCCTCGGGCCCGGCACGCGCGGCGTTGTTGCAGTCGCGCAAAAGCATTCGCCAGCGCGTGCGCAAACTGGGCAGCGGCCTGGCCAGTGTCGCGCTGGTGATTGGCCTGGCGTTGTTCGCCGGTGAGCGTTACGTACCGATTCACTATTGGCTGGCCGATCAACGCACCGCCACCGGCGAGCAGCGCACGCTGAAACTGGCGGACGGCACCCTGATCAACCTCAATACCCACAGCGCCATCGACGTGCGCTTTGATGAAAAACGCCGGCTGATCGTGTTGCAGGAAGGCGAAATTCTTGTCGAAACCGGCCACAACGACGCGCGGCCGTTCTACGTACAAACCCGCGACGGCAGCCTGCGGGCGCTGGGCACGCGGTTTATCGTCAAGCGCGAAGACGACGCCACGCGCCTGAGCGTGTTGCAGTCGGCCGTGGCCGCACAGCCTGAAGCGCTGCACCAGGAACAGATCTTCAAGGAAGGCCAGCAAGTGCTGATGCGCAGCGACGGCCTCGGCCCGCTGCTGGCCGTCACGCCGGCGACCGACGCCTGGACGCGCGGCATGCTGGTGGTCGACAACGCGCGCCTGGGCGATGTGATCAACGAGCTGAGCCGTTACCGCAGCGGCCACTTGGGTGTGGATAAAAGCGTGGCCGACCTGCGCATCACCGGCAGCTTCCCCTTGCACGACACCACCCTGCGCTTAACGCGCTGCTGCCGACCTTGCCGGTGCAGATCGAGCAGCACACGCCGTGGTGGGTGACGGTGAGTGCCAAGCCTTAGAGCGTGCGGTGCCTGGGCTATTGCTATCGCAGGCAAGCCAGCTCCCACCATTTCGAATGGTAAACACCGGTCAAATGTGGGAGCTGGCTTGCCCGCGATGAGGCCCTCAAGACCACCCCAGGAAATATTTTCACCCTGCCCTATCACTTTTTGATTCTCGCTCGGCTCATAGGCAATTGCGAATTACTTCCATTCAGGAGCCGCCCTATGTCCCGCACGCTAGACACCTTGTTGCGCCCCAGCCTGTTAGCCCTGGCCATCGCCCTCAGCGCACCGCTGGCCAGCACCTCGCTGATCGCCGCCGAACAGGCCTCCAGCGTGCGCGCCTACAACCTGCCGGCCGCGCCGTTAGCCAGCACCCTGAACCAGATCGCCAGCCAGGCCGGCCTCGCGCTGACGCTCAACCCGTCGCTGGCCGCAGGCAAGACCTCCGCGCCAGTCAAAGGCCAGTTCGATGCACAAGGCGCGCTGCGTGAAGCGTTGCGTGGGACGGGCTTGCAGTTGGAGCAGAGCAGCGCGGGGACGTTCACGCTGGTGGCGATTCCGGAAGGGGTTGTGGCGTTGCCGGAGACCAGCATCATTGCTCAAGGCAACACGGAAAGCGCGTGGGGGCCGGTGACAGGTTACCTGGCAACCCGCACTGCCGCCGGCACCAAGACCGACACCGCGCTGGTCGAAGCGCCGCGTTCGATCTCCGTGGCCACTCGCGAGCAGATGCAGGACCGCAATGTCCAGAACCTCGATGACGCGGTGAAATACATGCCCGGCATTGTGTCCGCCAGCTACGGCAGCGACACCCGCTACGACTGGATGCGCGTGCGCGGTTTCGAACCCACGCAATTCCTCGACGGCCTGCCGTTGCCGCGCGGCGTGTATGCCAACCCGAAAGCGGAAACCTGGAACCTCGACCGTCTCGCCCTGTTGCGTGGCCCGGCTTCCTCGGTCTACGGCCAAACCCCGCCGGGCGGCTTGCTGGACATGGTCAGCCGCCGTCCCAGCGCAGAGTCGAGCAATGCCATCCAGGTGCAATACGGCAGTGACAACTACCGCCAGATCAACTTTGCCAGCACCGGCAAGATTGATGACGAAGGCCAGTTTCTCTATGGCCTCAGCGGCGTGGTACGCGATGCCGGCACCCAGGTTGATCACATCGACAACAAGCGCTACAACATCGCGCCGAGCCTGACCTGGAACATCGACACCGACACCAAGCTGACCTTGCTGTCGCAATTCACCCGTGACGATACCGGCACCACCAGCCAGTTCCTGCCCATCCAGGGCACCAAGATCAAGTCACCCCTGGGCGATGTCTCCCACCACAAGAACCTCGGCGACCCGGACTACGAGTTCTACGACCGCACTTACTACGCGCTGGGTTATGCGTTCGAACACCGTTTCAACGACACCTGGCAGTTCAAGCAGAACCTGCGCTACACCAAGTCGGAGCTGGCCTTCCAGCAACTGACCGTCGGTTCCTATGCCTTCTCGCCGGCTGACGCTGCCGGCAATATCAGCCGCTCATCGACCAATGTGGACGAAAGCATCGGCCAGTTCGCGGTGGACAACAACTTTCAGGCAGATTTCAGCACCGGCGATGTCACCCACACGCTGTTGCTTGGCCTCGACCACCAGCGCACCGACACGTCCTATCTGTCGATTTTCGGGGGGGCCGGCACCATCAATATCTTCAACCCGGTCAACACCCAGCCGGTCGTGCGGCCCGCGCGCTCGACTGCTTTCTACGATTACAACCAGAAAACCGTCCAGACCGGTCTCTACGCCCAGGACCAGATGGCTTTGGACAAATGGCGTCTGACATTGGGCGGGCGTGAAGACTGGGTGCACCAAGGCACCACCTACTTCAACAAAAACGACGCGACCAACACCGACCGCAGCAAGAACTTCAGCGGCAACGCAGCGCTGAGCTACGTGTTCGACTCGGGCTTTGTGCCGTACATCTCCTACGCCGAATCATTCCAGCCGGCGAGCAACGCCGACGTAGACCCTCTCAAGTCGTTTAAACCCACCGAAGGCAAACAGTGGGAATTGGGTATCAAGTACCAACCGCCCGGCTCCAACACATTGTTGAGTGCAGCGGTCTATGACCTGACTCAGAAAAACGTACAAGTCACCAGTTTCCAGGCCGGTGGCGTGTCGGTGACCGACCAGACCGGCGAAGTGAAGGTCAAGGGCCTGGAGCTCGAAGCGGTGTCTGATGTGACGGATAACCTCAAGGTCATCGCCGCGTACACCTTGGCCAAGTCAGAAGTGCAAAAAGGCCAATACAAAGGCAACCGCCTTCAATTGATGCCGGAACAGCAAGCTTCCGTGTGGACCGACTACACCTGGCACGCCGGTGTACTCGACGGTTTCGGCATTGGCGCCGGCGCCCGTTACACCGGCAATACCTACGGCGATCAGGCCAATACCTGGCTGGGCAAGGCCAACGCTTACACCGTGTTCGATGCCGCCGTGCACTACGACCTCGGCCGCCTGGACAACAGCCTCAAAGGTGCGTCGGTAAAACTCAACGCCACCAACCTGTTCAACAAGGACTACCTTTCCACCTGTGACGGCAACTACTGCTACTTCGGCGACCAACGCAGCGTCGTCGCCAGCGCCACCTATCAGTGGTAATCAGCTGAGTTAACAACCAGGCCGTCCTCCGGGGCGGCTTTGGTGTGTCTGAAGGTTCGAACATGAAAAGCAAAACCATCCGCCGCTGGTCCTTCATCCACACCTGGACCAGCCTGATCTGCACGGTATTCCTGCTGCTGCTCGCCCTGACCGGCCTGCCGCTGGTGTTTCACCACGAGATCGATCACCTGCTAGGCAATGAGCCCGAACTCGCGCAAATGCCCGCCGATACGCCGCAACTGAACCTTGAGCAACTGGTGGCCAAAGCCCAGGCCCATCGCCCGGGGGAGGCCATGCAATACCTGGCCTGGGACGAGGACGACAAGAACGGCGTGATTGCGATCATGGCCGCCACCGCCGGCACGGAGCCCAACTCGTCCCACACCTTCATGCTCGACGCGCGCACCGGCGAAGCCGTGGAAACCCCGGCGGCCAATGGCGGGCTGACGCTGTTCCTGTTGCGCCTGCATGTGGACATGTTCGCCGGGCTGCCGGGCAAGCTGCTGCTGGCGTTCATGGGCATTTTGTTCGTGGTGGCGATTGTCTCGGGCACGGTGCTGTACCTGCCGTTCATGCGCCGGTTGAAGTTCGCCACCGTGCGCAAGGACAAGTCCACACGCCTGCGCTGGCTCGACCTGCATAACCTGATCGGCGTGGTCACGCTGACGTGGGCGCTGGTGGTGGGCGTGACGGGGGTGATCAGCGCCTGCGCCGACCTGATTATCGCCGCGTGGCGCCAGGACAGCCTCAGCGCAATGATCGAACCCTACAAAAACGCGCCGCCGCTGACCCAGCGTGCGCCGGCGACGGAGCTATTGAGCATCGCCGCCAAGGCTGCGCCCGGCATGCAGCCGGACTTCATCGCCTTCCCCGGCACACGCTTTTCCAGCGAGCACCATTACGCGGTGTTCATGAAGGGCAGCACGCACCTGACCTCGCACTTGCTCACGCCGGTATTGATCGACGCCAGCACCCTGGCCGTCACCGCCATCGCCGAACGGCCGTGGTACATGGACGCCATGGGCATGTCCCAGCCCCTGCATTTTGGCGACTACGGCGGCATGCCGATGAAGATCCTGTGGGCGGTGCTGGATGTGCTGACCATCATCGTGCTCGGCAGCGGGGTTTACCTGTGGATCGTGCGGCGCCGGGCGGCCAAGCCATGAAGCCGCGCCAGTCGAGTTTCTGGAAGGTGTTTGGCCTTCCGCTGGGGATTGGCCTGCTCAGTGCGGCCGGGCTGTTTGCGGCGTTGCTGGGGGATGGGGCGTGGGACTCGTTGAGCTGGGTGGGATTGGGCGTGCCGGCAGCTATCAGCGTATGGGGGCTGATAAAGCGGCGCGGTTGAGGGCGCTATCGCAGGCAAGCCAGCTCCCACCTTGAGCGGGTTCACAACTCAAAAGGTGGGCGCTGGATTGCCTGCGATGAGCATAAGTATCTACACAACTTTCAAGGCTGAAAAATCTCCCTGTAGTGAGCGGGCTTGCCCCGCGCTGGGCTGCGAAGCGGCCCCAACAAAGACTCCG
>NZ_JBARTQ010000338.1:0-2446 GCF_049645325.1 Pseudomonas sp.
ACTTGAACGAGGGACGTACGATGGGCCTGCCCACCGAAGCTCAACCACTGGATTTCACCGCGCTGGCCCAGCCTCTGGGCGAGGCCGGCGCGTGTGGCCAGAACATCGAGTACGACCCGCAGTTCCTTGAGCTGGAGGAGGAAGCCCTCGGCAAGCCTGAGGTGCAATACGGCCAGACCATCACCCAGGCCATCGAGCCGAACTGGAAGCGCGTGATGGTGCTCACGCAGCCGCTGCTGGAACGCAGCCGTGACCTGCGCCTGGCGATCTGGCTGACCCGCGCCCAACTCAATTTGAATGGCATTGCCGGCTTGGCCGCCGGTCTCGAACTGGTCCTGGCGTTGCTGGAGAACTGCTGGGAAGGTTTGCACCCCCAGCTTGATCCCGATGACGACAACGACCCGCTGCTGCGCATCAATATCCTGGCATTTCTCTGCGAGCCCGCCGGTTTGCTGCGTGACGTGCTGGATACGCCGCTGGTCAGCGCCCGCAGTGTGGGCGCCGTCAGCCTGCGCCAGGTCGAGCTGGCCAATGGTGAGCAAACCGGGGAGGGCGACAACGTCAGCCTGGCGATGATCGAAGGCGCGTTTGCCGAAGCCGACCCGGCTCAGTTGGCCGCCGTCGAAGCCGCGTTGACCCGGGCGTTGACCCTCAGTGTGCGGATCGAGCAATGGCTGACCGAGAAAGTCGGTGTGGGTCGCGCCATCGACCTGAGCGGCCTGGCCACCTTGCTGCGCCGCGCCGGTGAAGTGATCCGCCGTCGTTTGCCCGACGAGGTTTCAGCCGAAGTCGGGCCTGCCGTCGTTTCCGTGGCCACCGTCGCCGCTGTCGTAGCCCCTCAAGCGCCTCGCGGCGAGATCAACAGCCGCGAAGACGCGCGCCAGACCATCGACCGTCTGTGCGCCTATTTCCAGACTCACGAACCCGCAAGCCCGGTGCCCTTTCTGTTGCAGCGGGCGAAGACACTGATCGACAAGAATTTCATGGAATTGCTGCAAGACCTCGCTCCCGATGGTCTCGCGCAACTGGCGCTGGTCAGCGGTATTCGCAGCAGCGACACCTGACCCTTTTTGTATCAACCCCACTCACTGGAGCTTTTCCTGTGGCCAAAGAAAGCAGTCAGAAGTTCATCGCTCGCAACCGGGCGCCACGCGTGCAGATCGAATACGACGTGGAAATCTACGGCGCGGAAAAAACCGTGCAATTACCCTTCGTCATGGGCGTGTTCTCGGACCTCTCCGGCAAGCCCGCCGAGCCGTTGCCGCCGGTGGCCGAGCGCAAGTTCCTGGAAGTCGACATCGATAATTTCGACGAACGCCTCAAGTCGATGAAGCCGCGCGTGGCCTTCCAGGTGCCCAACACCCTGACCGGCGAAGGCAACCTGCCGGTGGAAATCACCTTCGAATCGATGGACGACTTCAGCCCCGCCGCGATCGCCAGCAAGGTGCCGAGCCTCAACCAGTTGCTGACCGCGCGCAGCCAATTGTCGAACCTGTTGACCTACATGGACGGCAAGGTCGGCGCCGAGGAATTGCTTGCCAAGCTGCTCGCCGACCCGAGTGTGATGCAGGCCTTGAGCACTGCGCCCAAACAGCCCGAATAACTGAATAGCCGTTGACGCTGCCGGTGCCCTGTTTGCCCCGGTACGGGGACGCTTTTGCCCAAATTTCAAGGATACCGACATGTCCACTACGCAATCGGAACAGAACGGTCTGCCAATCGCCGCCACGCAATTCGACGCCGGCGACTTCGCAAGCCTGCTGCAAAAAGAGTTCAAGCCCAAGACCGACAAGGCCAAGGAAGCGGTAGAAACCGCCGTGCGCACCTTGGCGGAACAGGCGTTGCAAGGCACGCAACTGATGCCCAACGATGTGCTGGGCACCATTGAAGGCCTGATCGCGGCCCTCGACCAGAAGCTCACCGAGCAGGTCAACCATATCCTTCACCACGAAGAATTCCAGGGCGTGGAAAGCGCCTGGCGCGGCCTGCATTACCTGGTCAACAACACCGAGACCGACGAGACCCTGAAGATTCGGGTGATGAACATTTCCAAGAACGAAGTGCACAAGACCCTGCGCAAGTTCAAGGGCGTGGCCTGGGACCAGAGCCCGATCTTCAAGAAACTCTATGAAGAGGAATACGGTCAGTTCGGCGGCGAGCCCTACGGCGCATTCGTGGCGGATTACTATTTCAACAACAGCGCGCCCGACGTGGAGTTACTGACCCAGATGGCGCGTGTCAGCGCCGCCGCTCACTGCCCGTTGATCACGGCCGCCGACCCCAGCGTGATGCTGATGGAGTCGTGGCAGGAACTCGCCAACCCGCGTGACCTGACCAAGATCTTCCAGACCCCGGAGCACGCCGCCTGGCGCAGCTTCCGTGCCAGCGAAGACTCGCGTTACGTGGGCCTGGCCATGCCGCGCTTCCTGTCGCGTGCCCCTTACGG
>NZ_JBARTQ010000339.1:0-10067 GCF_049645325.1 Pseudomonas sp.
TTCGCGAGCAAGCCCGCTCCCACATTAGCTCCCCAGTGTTCTTGAAGCCCTAGCGCGGGCCGGAAACCACCAGCATCTGCCCTGGCTTCAACGCCTGGCCGGTGCGCGGGTTCCAGCGCTTGAGATGTTGCATCTCAACGTTGAAACGCTTGGCGACAATGTACAACGAGTCGCCTTTCTTGACCTTGTACTGCACCGGCTTCTTGCCGTCGGCCTTGGCCACCAGCTTGCGCGTGTCCTGCATCACCAGGGTCTGGCCAACCTTGAGCGCCTGGCCATTGAGCTTGTTCCAGCGCTGCAGGTCATGCACATCGACCTTGTTCGCCTTGGCGATCAGCGTGAGGTTATCGCCAGTGCGTACTTTGTAGCTGCGGGTGCGTCCGGCAACTTTGGCGGTCTCAACTTCGTCGAACACCTGCTTTTTCGGACGCATGGCCAGTAATTCTTCCGGCTTCATCGTCGAAAGGGTGCTGGTCAGCAGTTGCGCCTTGGAGCTCGGTACGAGCAGGTGCTGGGGGCCGTCCAGGGTGGTGCGTTGTTTCAGCGCCGGGTTGAGCTGGAACAGTTCGTCTTCGTCGATTTCGGCCAGCGCAGCCACCCGTGACAGGTCCATGCTTTGCTTGACTTCAACCACTTCAAAATACGGCGTGTTGGCAATCGGGCTCAAATTGACGCCATACGCCTCGGGGGCCAGCACCACCTGGGACAGTGCCAGGAACTTGGGCACGTAGTCCTTGGTTTCCTGGGGCAGGGGCAGGTTCCAGTAGTCGGTCGGCAGGCCGAGCTTTTCATTGCGCTCGATCGCCCGGCTCACGGTGCCTTCGCCGGCGTTGTAGGCTGCCAGGGCCAGCAGCCAGTCGCCGTTGAACATGTCGTGCAGGCGGGTCAGGTAGTCCAGGGCGGCGGTGGTGGAGGCGGTGATGTCGCGGCGGCCGTCGTAGGCGCGGGTCTGGCGCAGGTTGAAGTAGCGCCCGGTGGAGGGAATGAACTGCCACAAGCCGACGGCATCGCTGCGCGAATAGGCCATTGGGTTGTAGGCACTTTCAATCACTGGCAGCAGCGCCAGCTCCAGGGGCATGTTGCGTTCTTCAAGACGTTCGACGATGTAATGAATGTAGAGGCTGCCGCGTTCACCGGCGTTCTCCAGAAAGGACGGGTTGCTGGCGAACCACAAGCGCTGTTGCTCGATGCGCGGGTTGACGCCCAGCCCGTCCTGCAATTGAAAGCCCCGACGCATGCGTTCCCAGACATCCTGGGGGGCTTCGGGGCTGGGCTTCTCGGAAAGCCAGATAGGTTTTTGCTTGATTTTGGCGGCAAGATTGGGTTTGGGTTGCACGGTGGATTGTGCGGCGAAATTTGTCGATTGGCAGCCCGCCAGTGTGGCGGACACAGCCACCGCCACAGCTTGAGCCAGGCGGGTCAATGCGTCTGAAGAAATGGATTTACGAATAGATGACGACATTGGCTGGAAGTAAGTTCCGGGCAAAAATGTCGGGCGATTCTAGAAAGCGCTTTGGTTCCGGTCAACCATTCAGAAAATCCGTATCAGATTGCATCCGCTTAGAACTTATCTTTCCAAGCCCTCAAGCTAGCAAACACCTCGGCCCCAGAGCGGTTATCCCGGCCATTCCGTTCGTCCGCTTTTTGTTTAACGGATGTTTCGGCGGTACGCAGAAAAGGGTTAGTCCGTTTTTCCAGCGCCAGGTTGGACGGCAGCGTCATCTCGCCGCGCGCACGCAATTGGCTGACCTGTTCCACCCGTTCGGCGATGTCGGCATTGTGCGGTTCCACCGCTTGGGCAAACTTCAGGTTACTTTGCGTGTACTCGTGGGTGCAGTACACCAGCGTGTTGGCGGGCAGGGCGGCGAGGCGCTCCAGCGAGGTGTGCATTTGCTCCGGCGTGCCTTCGAACAGCCGACCGCAACCGGCGGCGAACAAGGTGTCGCCGCAGAACAGCACGCCTTGATGGTAATAAGCGATATGGCCGAGGGTATGCCCCGGCACCGTGTAAACGTCGAAGTCCCAACCCAGCGCGGTGATGCGGTCGTTATCCTGCAGGGCGACGTCGCGCGCCGGGATCTTCTCGTTCGCCGGGCCGTAGACGTTCGCGCCGGTCACGCGTTTCAATTGCTCGACACCGCCGACATGATCGGCGTGATGGTGGGTGATCAGGATGTCGCTCAAGGTCCACGCAGGGTTCTGCTTGAGCCAGGCCAGGACCGGCGCGGCATCGCCGGGGTCGACCACAGCGCAGCGTTGGGTCTGCGGGTCTTGTAACAACCAGATGTAGTTGTCGGTGAAGGCGGGGAGTGCACTGATCTGTATCATTCTTCGATTCGCCAAGCTGAACACATTGGTGCATCTTAGAACGTCTAGGCGAGTTGGAGAATGCAATGACTGATAAAGCGTTCGCCCAGGCCGATCCTGAGTGGCTGGCCCTGATCAGCGCGGCCCGCGATTGGCTGGCCGGGCCGATTGGGCAATTTCTGCTGGATGAAGAGCGGCGCATGCTCGAAGACGAGCTGGGCCGGTTCTTTGGCGGTTACCTGGTGCATTACGGCCCGTCGGCCCAGACCCCGCCCGCCGCGCCGCAGGTGCAGCGCAATGTGCGCCTGGGTGCGCCGTTGCCGGGAGTAGAGATCGTCTGCGAAGAGCAGGCCTGGCCCCTGAGCGAGCACGCTGCCGACGTAGTAGTGCTGCAGCATGGCCTGGATTTCTGCCTGTCGCCCCACGGTTTGCTGCGCGAAGCCGCCAGCAGTGTGCGCCCAGGTGGCCATTTGCTGATTATTGGTATCAACCCCTGGAGCAGTTGGGGCCTGCGCCATGTGTTCGCCCATGACGGCCTGCGCCAGGCGCGCTGTATCTCGCCTTCCAGGGTGGGCGACTGGCTGAACCTGCTGGGCTTCGCGCTGGAGAAACGCCGCTTCGGGTGCTATCGTCCGCCGCTTGCCTCGACCAAGTGGCAAGGCCGCCTGGCCGGCTGGGAACGCCGCGCGGGCGCCTGGCAACTGTCGGGCGGCGGCTTCTATCTATTGGTAGCGCGCAAGATCGTGGTCGGGCTGCGGCCTGTGCGCCAGGTGCTACGCCAGCCCATGGGCAAGCTGGTGCCGATGCCGATGGCCAAGGTCAACCGCAAGCAAAGCGAACCGTAAACCCTTTTTTTGAATTCAGCCCTGCCTGTTTTGATGGATGCAACCGATGACCGATACCGTAGAACTCTTCACCGATGGCGCCTGCAAGGGCAACCCAGGCCCCGGCGGCTGGGGCGCATTGCTGGTGTGCAAGGGCGTGGAGAAGGAACTGTGGGGCGGCGAAGCCAACACCACCAACAACCGCATGGAGCTGATGGGCGCCATTCGCGGCCTGGAAGAACTCAAGCGTCGCTGTGACGTGCTGCTGGTCACCGACTCGCAATACGTGATGAAAGGCATCAACGAGTGGATGGTCAACTGGAAGAAGCGCGGCTGGAAAACCGCCGCGAAAGAGCCGGTCAAGAACGCCGACCTTTGGCAATTGCTCGATGAGCAATGCAACCGCCATGACATCACCTGGAAATGGGTGCGCGGGCACATCGGCCACCCGGGCAACGAGCGTGCCGACCAGTTGGCCAACCGTGGCGTCGATGAAGTGCGGGGCTACAAGCAAAGCTGATCTTGCTGACGTGTTAACATCGCGCCCTTTGACTCACACCACACTGCACACCACCCGTTGAGAGCTGAACCCTGATGGCGATCCGATCTGTTGTACTCGATACCGAAACCACCGGCATGCCGGTGACCGACGGCCACCGGATCATTGAAATCGGCTGTGTCGAACTGATGGGTCGCCGCCTCACCGGTCGTCACTTTCACGTCTACCTGCAACCGGACCGTGACAGTGACGAAGGCGCCATCGGCGTCCACGGCATCACCGACGAATTCCTCAAGGGCAAGCCGCGCTTTGCCGAAGTCGCCGATGAGTTCTTCGAGTTCATCAACGGCGCGCAGCTGATTATCCATAACGCGGCGTTCGACGTCGGCTTCATCAACAATGAGTTCGCCCTGATGGGCCAGACCGACCGTGCAGATATTTCCAGGCACTGTTCGATCCTCGACACCTTGATGATGGCCCGTGAGCGTCACCCGGGCCAGCGCAACAGCCTGGATGCCTTGTGCAAACGCTATGGCGTCGATAACTCCGGGCGTGAACTCCACGGCGCCTTGCTCGACTCCGAGATTCTGGCTGACGTCTACCTGACCATGACCGGCGGGCAAACCAGCCTGTCGCTGGCGGGTAACGCCTCCGATGGCAGCGGCTCGGCAGAAGGCTCGGGCAACCGTGCTTCGGAAATCCGCCGCCTGCCGGCCGACCGCAAGCCCACCCCGATCATTCGCGCGAGTGAGCAAGACCTCGCCGAGCATGCGGTGCGCCTGGAAGCGATTGCCAAGTCGGCGGGTACGCCGGCGTTGTGGACGCAACTCACCCAGCAATAATTCAATGTGGGAGCTGGCTTGCCCGCGATGGCGGCGGGTCAGCTGGCTTATCTGACTCTGATCCATCGCTATCGCAGGCAAGCCAGCTCCCATAGGTGATTTGCGATACCCGCGAAATCTTCATTCGCGTCATTCCGTCCCAGCTTCTACCCTTGAGTGCATAGCCCTCAGGACGCCAAGCACTCATGTACAAAGACCTGAAGTTCCCCGTGCTGATCGTGCACCGCGACATCAAGGCCGACACCGTTGCCGGTGACCGCGTCCGAGGTATCGCCAAGGAATTGGAACAAGAGGGCTTCAGTATTTTTTCCGCTGTGGACTACGCCGAAGGCCGGCTGGTTGCCTCCACCCATCATGGCCTGGCGTGCATGCTGATCGCCGCCGAAGGCGCCGGCGAAAACACCCACCTGCTGCAAAACATGGTCGAGCTGATCCGCCTGGCGCGGGTGAGGGCGCCCCACCTGCCGATCTTTGCCCTGGGCGAGCAAGTCACCCTGGAAAACGCCCCGGCCGACGCCATGAGCGAGCTCAACCAACTGCGCGGCATTCTCTACCTGTTCGAAGACACCGTGCCGTTTCTGGCCCGGCAAGTCGCGCGGGCGGCACGTTCTTACCTCGACGGCCTGTTGCCGCCTTTCTTCAAAGCGCTGGTGCAGCACACCGCCGACTCCAATTATTCCTGGCACACCCCGGGCCATGGCGGCGGCGTGGCCTACCGCAAAAGCCCGGTGGGGCAGGCGTTTCATCAGTTTTTCGGGGAAAATACCTTGCGTTCGGATTTGTCGGTGTCGGTGCCGGAACTCGGCTCGCTGCTCGATCACACCGGGCCCTTGGCCGAGGCTGAGGCCCGCGCCGCGCGCAACTTCGGCGCCGATCACACGTTCTTTGTGATCAACGGCACGTCCACCGCCAACAAGATCGTGTGGCACTCCATGGTCGGCCGCGACGACCTGGTGCTGGTGGACCGCAACTGCCATAAGTCGGTGCTGCATTCGATCATCATGACCGGCGCGATCCCCTTGTACCTGTGCCCGGAACGCAACGAGCTGGGCATCATCGGCCCGATTCCCCTGAGTGAATTCAGCCCCGAATCCATCCGCGCCAAGATCGCAGCCAGCCCGCTGACCCGTGGCCGCCCACCGAAAGTGAAGCTGGCCGTGGTCACCAACTCCACGTACGACGGCCTGTGCTACAACGCTGAGCTGATCAAGCAGCAATTGGGTAACAGTGTCGAGGTGTTGCACTTCGATGAGGCCTGGTACGCCTACGCGGCCTTCCACGAGTTTTTTGCCGGGCGCTACGGCATGGGCACCTCGCGTACACCGGACAGCCCGCTGGTGTTCACCACGCACTCCACCCACAAGCTGCTCGCGGCCTTCAGCCAGGCCTCGATGATTCATGTGCAAGACGGCGGCGCGCGGCAGCTGGACCGTGATCGTTTCAACGAAGCGTTCATGATGCACATCTCGACGTCGCCGCAATACAGCATCATCGCCTCGCTGGACGTGGCCTCGGCAATGATGGAAGGCCCGGCCGGGCGTTCGCTGTTGCAGGAAATGTTCGACGAGGCCCTGAGTTTTCGCCGCGCCCTGGCCAACCTGCGCCAGCACATCGCCGCCGAAGACTGGTGGTTTTCCATCTGGCAGCCGCCGTCGGTGGCTGGCATCGACCGGGTCGCCACGGCGGATTGGTTGCTGCACCCCGAGGACGACTGGCACGGGTTTGGTGACGTAGCCGAAGATTACGTGCTGCTCGACCCGATCAAGGTGACGCTGGTGATGCCCGGTCTGAATGCCGGCGGGGCCCTGAGTGAGCGCGGTATTCCGGCGGCGGTGGTGAGCAAATTCCTCTGGGAACGCGGGCTGGTGGTGGAAAAGACCGGGTTGTATTCCTTCCTCGTGCTGTTTTCCATGGGCATCACCAAAGGCAAATGGAGTACCTTGCTCACCGAATTGCTGGAGTTCAAGCGCAGCTACGATGCGAATGTCAGCCTGGCTGGCTGTTTGCCCTCGGTGTATGCCCAAGGCCCGGCGCGGTATCAAGGCCTGGGTCTGCGCGACCTGTGTGACCAATTGCACAGCTGCTACCGCAGCAACGCCACGGCCAAGCACCTCAAGCGCATGTACACGGTATTGCCGGAAATCGCGATGAAACCGGCCGATGCCTACGACCAGTTGGTCAGGGGCGAAGTCGAGGCCGTGTCCATTGATGCCTTGCCAGGGCGCATCGCAGCCGTGATGCTGGTGCCTTATCCGCCGGGCATTCCGTTGATCATGCCCGGCGAGCGCTTTACCGAGTCGACACGGTCGATCATCGACTACCTGGCGTTTGCCCGGACGTTCGATAGCAGTTTTCCCGGTTTTGTCGCCGATGTTCATGGGTTGCAACACGAAGACGACGGCAGTGGTCGTTGTTACACCGTCGATTGCATCAAGGGTTAAGGATGTTTATGCAAGCTGTAATGAACCCGAAGTATCCGGGGCTCAGTGTTCGAGTCGCCGACGAGGGCTTCGATGCCTACGTGTGGGGCAATGATTTCAGTTTTGAGGTGAGCGGCTATAGCGTGCCGCAGATGGGCCAGCGCGTCGATCAGTGGCCTGTGGAGCGCATCGTGCCGTACCGCAAGTGCTATGGGATCGACCCGGAAGAGTTCGCCAGCTTCCGCGATGCGCCCGACAGCGCGATCTTCATGGCTTTCCTGGATGACCGCGCGGTAGGGCATGTGGTGGTCAGCACCAATTGGAATGGTTTCGCACACGTTGACGAGTTGGCGGTGGCGTTGCCGGCGCGGCGCCATGGGGTGGCCAAGGCCTTGCTGGATGTGGCGCAGTTCTGGAGCCGCAAGAAAAACCTGCCGGGCATGATGCTCGAAACCCAGAACAATAACCTCGGCGCCTGCCGCCTGTATGAGCGTTGCGGCTACGTGATGGGCGGGATCGATCAATTGCGGTATCGCGGCATTGACCCGCAAACCCGTGAAGTGGCGATTTTCTGGTACCGCTTGTTCAAGGCTGACGTCGAACAGGCCTAACCCGCGAGCAGGCTTTCGGCCTTCTGCGTGACAATCTCCAGCAGCGCATTCAGTGCCGGGGTGCTCACGCCGTCCTTGAGGGTCAGCGCGTACAGGTTGACCAGCACCGGCGGCGACACCGGGCACGCATCCAGCCCGGCCTCCCGCGCACCGAAGGCGGTGAAGGGGTCGACAATCGCCAGGCCTTCGCCGGCTTCCACCATGCTGCGCATCATCTGGTAGGTCTGCACCCGCGTCTGCACCACCGGCAGCGGGCGCAGGGCTTGCAGCTTGGCGTCCAACAGGCGGCTCAGCGGGTCCTGGCCCTCAAGGCCGATCATCGACTGCCCGGCCAGGTCCTGCAGCGCGATGTACTTCTGCTTGGGCTTGAGCCAGCCGTGGGGCGCGAGCAGTTGCAGCTTGCCTTGGGCCAGCACGGTGGCCTGGATTTGCGGGTGTTCCGGGTCATGCAGGCTCAGGCCCACCTCGGCGTCGTGCAGCAGCAGGCTCCTGACGATTTCACGGGTCGGCTGGCTCGACAGGTTGCACGGCGTGTCCTGGAAACGTCGGCGCAGCATGGCCACACTTTGCGGCAGCAGTTGATTGGCGAGCGGCGGGGTGCACAGGGCGCGCAGCGTCGGCGCATGGTGGTGCTTCAGGCGGCTGGCCAGGCGTTGGACGGGTTCGAGCGCTTCATAGACATGCGCAATTTCAGCTTGCAGCTCCAGGGTTTCGCGCGTCGCTTGCAAACGCCCGCGCACACTGGCAAATAGCATGAAGCCCAATTGCTGTTCGGCGTCCTTGAGCGCGGCGTCCACGTCGCCCACGGGGAGTTGCAACCATTCGGCGGCCGTGCCGAGGTGTCCGGTCTGCAAGATGGCCTGAATCACTTCGATATGACGTAAACGCATGGCCGGAGTCTAGGGGGCGCGCGGCGGGGATTCAATGGCTGCGCAAAAAAGAGCGCGGGCCTGGGCGCGTGGCGTCTACCGTTATGCGTGTTTGCTGCTGCAACACATGGGTCATACAAAGCGTGTATTTACCGACGTACCCAAAAGGAGCCTTACGATGACCGGCAAAACCGCAGTAATTGGCAGCCGGCATCCCCAGCGCGGGTTTACGCGTTGGGCGGTGCTGGTGGTGTTGATCATCATCGGTTTGCTCGCCCTGGCGGTCGGGCCGAGGCTGTTTGGCGACGTGACACTGGCAGAAATCGCCACTGCCAAGGGCCAGGTCGCCGAATTGGGCAGGGCTGTCGAACAGTTCCACCAGGACACAGGCCGCTACCCGAGGGACGATGAAGGCCTGGATGCCTTGACCGCGCAGCCAAGTGGCGAGGCGCAGTGGAAGGGGCCCTACATCAAGGACGAGCTGCTGACCGATCCCTGGGGCGTCGCCTATCAGTACCACTACCCGCCGACGCAGGCGCACACCCCGTTTGATCTGTTTTCATTCGGCAAAGACCGCACGCTGGGTGGCGCAGGGGTGAACAAGGATATTACCTACGGCGACCACTGATACCTCTGGCATTACCCATCGACCTGATTAGAATGGCTGCTCTGATCATCAACGACCACTGCCGTTTACCCGGCACATACAACAAAAACAGGTCTGGTCTCATATGCCTCTACCCTCGATCTTCTTCGGGGTAACGGCCAAGCAACTCATGGTCCTGGTGACCGTGGGGTGCGTGGCTGCTTATCTCTTCAACACCAGCGAAGAACACACCCCGGAAAACCTCGCGCTTGAAGCGTTTATCCGTTCCCAGGAACAGGTCGGCGAGCGAGTGGGGGCGGTATTGGGGATCACGCTGGTACGCCAGGTGGTGGCGTATCCCGCATACGCCACGCCAGGCTATAAGCGTTCGATGTATGACGTCGAGGGGGAGCGAGGGCGTGTGGTGGTAACGCTTAAGCACGTCGAGGGAGAGTCGGGCGCTGAAGTCACGGAGATTCGCACACCTTGATCGCCCGGCCCAGTCGACGCCATCGTTGGCCAAGACTGAGCAGGCAGATAAGGCGGGATCTTATGAAGCGAGGGTCGTTTGCGATTCGCGCACAATGATCGTGCCCGACTGAATCAGTTTGAACTCATCACCTTCCAACTTTTCTACACGGTCGCCAATGGCCAGCTTGTAGGTGGTGGTAGGCGTCGAGCCAGCCTGGCTGTCCTGCGCCGGGTTGGATTCCTGGAACTCATGCACCGAATACACGCGTCCTTCCGCGTCTCTGGCATGGAACTGTCCGACAAGTACTGCAGCCATCTGTTTAGAACCTCTGGAGATAAACACTCGATTTGCGGTTCTGTAGACCGTCATCGAGCGGGGTAGTTTACCTATGGAAAAAAAATACTATTCGTTGATGCTTTCAGACGCTTCCTACGCGAACTGCCGCGTGGAAAGCCCCTGTGGGATCTTCAAAACCTGCTGGTGAACCCGCGGTGAAAACTCTATAACTACAGGCTCATCTAGTCAGACGTCGGGAAAACCTCTATGAGCAAGGTCTACACGATTGCCGTCCTCGTGGGCAGCTTGAGAAAAGAGTCGATCAACCGCAAAGTCGCCCTGGCCTTGGCCGAACTGGCCC
>NZ_JBARTQ010000340.1:0-2788 GCF_049645325.1 Pseudomonas sp.
GCTCCCACATTTGACCGGGTATGGCTTGAGTGATCGGGTCGCTTCATTTCACTTTCCAGTTCAAAAGCAGATTGCTATCTCCCTGACATATTGAGATCCCAATGTGGGAGCGGGCTTGCTCGCGAAAGCGGTGGGCCAGTTGATAGATTCATTGGCTGATACACCGCCTTCGCGAGCAAGCCCGCTCCCACATTTGGATTCGGTTTCTACCGCGGGGTCGGCGTGACCCCGCGCAGCACCAGGTCACTGATAAACCCCAGCCAGTCCTGCTGCTGCCCTTTGTTCGACAGGTCTTCACCCAGAAATGAACTGAGGGTGTGACGGTTGGAGTTATAGAAGTAGCACAGCGAAGCGATCATCAAATACACGTGCTTGAGGTCGACATCCTGGCGAAATACACCCTGGGCCTGGCCCGCCTCGATGATCGGGCGCAGCACGCCAACGGCTTCGCCTGACAAGCGCCGCATCTCGCCGGACTGCTGGGCATGTTTGCCTTGGTGCAGGTTTTCAATGCTCAGGATTGCCACGAATTCCGGGTGCTTGACGTAGTAGTTCCAGATAAAGGCCACCAGGTCGCGCAAGGCTTGCACGGGCGCGCCGAGGTCAAGCTTGAGCGTGCTTTCGGCTTTGTTGAACTGCTCGTAGATGTGTTCCAGCACGCAGACGAACAGGTGTTCCTTGCTGCCGAAATAGTAATAAAGCATGCGGTCGTTGGAGTCGGCTTCCTTGGAAATGGTGTCGACGCGCCCACCGGAATACCCGTCGCGGGTGAACACCTTGACCGCCGCCTGCAGGATGCGCGCACGTGTCTGGTCCGCCTGTTGGGCACGAATGCCGGTCTTCTTGATCACCATGTCAAAGCGCCTTGCACGACAGTCAGGGCGCGAAATATAGCATGGGCTTTTTCACGTCCGTTCTGTGACCGACAAGTACTGTAATAAAAACGCCATTGCGCTGGGGATTGGATCCAGGAAGGGCTATTTTGGTGCGTCTCAATAACTAGAGTAGCCATGGATGAAATACCAACCTTTCAATCGCACCCTGATTGCCACTGCCCTGGTGTTGACGGTCAGCGGCGTGCAAGCCGCGTCGCAGGCCCCGGTAGGCGGCGAAAATGGCATGGTGGTGACTGCCCAGCATTTGGCCACTCATGTGGGTGTGGATGTACTCAAGGCCGGCGGCAACGCGGTGGATGCGGCCGTGGCAGTCGGCTACGCGCTGGCCGTGGTGTACCCGGCGGCGGGCAACCTCGGCGGCGGCGGTTTCATGACCGTGCAACTGGCCGACGGCCGCAAAACCTTCCTCGATTTCCGCGAAAAAGCCCCGCTGGCGGCGACCGCCAACATGTACCTGGACAAAGACGGCAATGTGGTCGAAGGCCTCAGCGCCAAGGGCCATTTGGCTGTCGGCGTACCCGGCACCGTTTCCGGCATGGAAACCGCGCTGAGCAAATACGGGACGCTCAAGCGTGCCCAGGTGATCGCCCCGGCGATCAAGCTGGCAGAGAACGGTTTTGAGCTGGAGCAGGGTGATATCGACCTGCTGCACACCGCCACCGGCGAGTTCGAAAAAGACAAGGACCTGCGCGGGATCTTCCTGCACAACGGCCAGCCGATGCAGGTTGGCCAGAAGCTGGTGCAGAAAGACCTGGCCAAGACCCTCAAGGAAATTTCCGCCAAAGGCACCGACGGCTTCTATAAAGGTTGGGTCGCCAAGGCGCTGGTGGATTCGAGCCAGGCCGGCAAGGGCATCATCACCCAGGCGGACCTGGACAAGTACAAGACCCGTGAACTGGCGCCCATCGAGTGCGACTACCGTGGCTATCATGTGGTCTCGGCACCGCCACCGAGCTCCGGTGGTGTGGTGATCTGCCAGATCATGAACATCCTTGAAGGCTACCCGATGGCCGACTTGGGCTATCACTCGGCCCAAGGCCTGCACTACCAGATCGAAGCAATGCGCCACGCCTACGTGGACCGTAACAGCTACCTTGGCGACCCGGACTTTGTGAAGAACCCGATCGCCCACCTGCTGGACAAGGACTACGCCGCCAAACTGCGCGCCGCCATCGAACCGCAGAAAGCCGGTGATTCCCAGGCGATCAAACCCGGTGTGTCGCCCCATGAAGGCAACAACACCACGCATTACTCCATCGTCGACAAGTGGGGTAACGCGGTGTCGGTCACCTACACCCTCAACGACTGGTTCGGTGCGGGCGTGATGGCGAGCAAGACCGGGGTGATCCTCAACGACGAAATGGACGACTTCACCGTCAAGGTCGGCGTGCCGAACATGTACGGGCTGGTGCAAGGTGAGGCCAACGCCATCGCGCCGGGCAAGGCGCCGCTGTCGTCGATGAGCCCGACCATCGTGACCAAGGACGGCAAGGCGGTGATGGTTGTCGGTACGCCGGGTGGCAGTCGCATCATCACGGCCACCTTGCTGACCATCCTGAATGTCATCGACTACAAGATGAACATCCAGGAAGCCGTGGACGCGCCGCGTTTCCACCAGCAGTGGATGCCTGATACCACCAACCTTGAGACCTTCGCGGTGAGCCCTGACACTCAGAAGATTTTGGAAAGCTGGGGCCACAAGTTTGCCGGTCCCCAGGATGCCAACCACTTGGCAGCGATCCTGGTGGGTGCGCCGTCCCTGGGTGGCAAGCCGGTGGGCAACAACCGTTTCTACGGGGCTAATGATCCGCGCCGGAACACGGGGCTTTCTCTCGGTTACTGAGGTGTGAGGGGGGGGCGCCAGGCTGTTATGGCTTGGCGCTTTTTCGGGG
>NZ_JBARTQ010000341.1:0-3396 GCF_049645325.1 Pseudomonas sp.
GTCAGAACTCGATGCGCACGTCGCCCTTCGGCACGCTGCAGCACGAGAGGATGTAACCCTCGGCTTCGTCTTCCTCGGTGATCCCGCCGTTGTGGTCCATCTCGACCTCGCCACCCAGCTTCATCACCTTGCACGTCCCGCAAATCCCCATGCCGCAGGCTTTCGGAATCAGCAGGCCAAGCTTGGCCGCCGCGGCGTGCACGGTTTCGCCCGGCGCCACGCGGATGCTTTTGCCCGAGGCGATGAATTCCACTTGGTGCAGGTCCGCCAAATCGACTTCCGGCGCATCCGCTGCCTGCTCGGCTTGCTCCACGGCGTCGGCGCGGGCTTCCGGTGGCGTGGCGCCGAAGGATTCCTCGTGATAACGCGTCATGTCGAAACCGGACGCTTCCAGCAGGCGTTTCACCGCGCTCATGTACGGCGTCGGGCCGCAGCAGAACACTTCGCGCTCCAGGAAGTCCGGCACCATCAGTTCGAGCATCTTGTGGTTCAGGTAGCCGCGATACCCCGCCCACGGCTCGCCCAGGCCGTGCTTCTCGCAGATCAGGTGCAGGCTGAAGTTGTCGATCCGCGACGCCATGTGTTCCAGCTCGCGGTGGTAGATGATGTCTTTGGGCGAGCGCGCGCTGTGGATAAACGTCATGTCGACGTTGGCGTTGGTGTCATAGAACCAGCGCGCCATGGACATGACGGGGGTGATGCCCACGCCGCCACTGAGGTACAGCACTTTCGGGCTCGGGAAGTCGATGGCATTGAACAGCCCGACCGGCCCGTGCACCGCCAACTCCTGGCCTTCGTGCAGGGTGTCGTGCAACCAGTTAGACACCTTGCCGCCCGGCACGCGCTTGATGGTCACCGAAAAGCTGTACGGCACCGACGGCGAGCTGGAAATGGTGTAGGAGCGCATGATCGGCTGGCCTTCGATTTCCAGCTCCAGGGTGACGAACTGCCCCGGCTTGAAAAAGAACAGGATCGGCTGGTCGGCCATGAAGCAGAAGGTGCGCACGTCCCAGGTTTCCTGGATGACTTTGACGCAACGGACGATGTGCCGACCATTGGCCCAGGTCTGGGTAGTGACCGGATTCAGGAAGCTGTTGGACATGCTGTTCTCCACCGCCGATATTCGGCTTTATGGTGGCGATTCTGCGTAACGCGAGAACCGCCCATTTACCTATCTGCGACATTCACATACTTATCGCGACCAGCCCCCATACGACGGGGGTTGCGCGTCGGGATCAGAGTGGGCCATGTCGCTAATGGACAAGGTTCTGGCCTTTGCCGGGCCCACACTCGCTCCCAACAAACACGCTTTCTTTACGCCTTGCTGCAAAACCTGATTAGTCACTATTCGCCGGCCACACAGAATGGCCATGAGGACACACACGATGGACGTCACCGCAACCTTAAGCTTGGGCGATCCGCTGGAACCCGCACGCAAGGCCACCGCGCAAATGCTGCAAGAGCGCGAGCGCACCTTTTCGCTGCCGCAGCCGTTCTACTCTGATGAGCGCCTGTTTGATATCGACATGCAGGAGATCTTCCAGAAAGAGTGGTTGATCGCCGGCATGACCTGCGAGATCCCAACCAAAGGCAACTACATCACCCTGCAGATCGGCAAGAACCCGATCATCGTGATCCGTGGCGCCGAGGGCGTGGTGCATGCGTTCCACAACGTGTGTCGTCACCGGGGTTCGCGCTTGTGCACCAGCGACAAGGGCAAAGTCGCCAAACTCGTCTGCCATTACCACCAGTGGACCTACGAGCTGGACGGCCGCCTGCTGTTCGCCGGCACCGAGATGGGCGCCGACTTCGACATGAAGCAATACGGCCTCAAACCCGTGAACGTGAAGACTGCCGGTGGCTACATCTTCATCAGCCTGGCCGAGACCCCGCCGGCCATCGATGACTTCCTGTCGACGCTGAACCACTACATGGAACCGTACGACATGGAAAACACCAAGGTGGCGATCCAGACCACCTTGTTCGAAAAAGCCAACTGGAAACTGGTGCTGGAAAACAACCGCGAGTGCTACCACTGCAACGCGTCGCACCCCGAGCTGTTGAAAACCCTGCTGGAGTGGGACGACGTCACCGACCCGCGCGCCGACCAGGCCTTCAAGGACCACGTGGCCGCCTCCGCCGCCGCCTGGGATGCCGAGAAAATCCCGTACGCCCACGCCAGCTTTGGCCTGCGTAACCGTATCGTGCGCATGCCGCTGCTTAAGGGCACCGTGTCGATGACGCTCGACGGCAAGCAAGGCTGCAACAAGCTGATGGGCCGCATCCAGAACCCGGACCTCGGCTCGATGCGCATCCTGCACCTACCGCACTCATGGAACCACTGCATGGGCGACCACATCATCGTGTTCACCGTGTGGCCGATCAGCGCCCAGGAAACCATGGTCACCACCAAGTGGATCGTGCACAAGGACGCCGTCGAAGGCGTGGACTATGACGTGGAGCGTATGCGCAAAGTGTGGGACGCCACCAACGACCAGGACCGTCGCCTGGCCGAAGAGAACCAGCGCGGCATCAACTCCACCGCTTACCAGCCGGGCCCGTACTCGCAGACGTATGAGTTTGGCGTGGTGAACTTTGTGGATTGGTACAGCGAACGCTTGCTGAGCAACCTCGGCGCGGCGCCGGCGCCTTACCTGAAAGGTGTGGCCGTTCACGAATAACAGCTTCCCCAGCCATGAAAATGTGGGAGCCAGCTCCCACATTGACTGTCACCAGCGATCAAACATTGATCAACCCTCTCGCAGCCCTTTGTCTTCCTGCCCTCCAGCCTTTGCCCAACAACTTATCCACAAAGCCACCCACAGCAATTGTGGGCAAGTACGGCTGGTGTCGAAAAATAACCGAAGAAAATCCGTGACTTATTCAAATGGGCGCAATTCACCCGCCACTGCTCACTTATTGATCAACTCCCTGTAAGCCACGAACTGCGTGCCCTGTAGCACTACGCGAACACCTTATCCACAGAAGCACCAACAGACTTTGGGGGCAACTTTGGCAACGCTGTGGAAAACCCCGTCAAACCTTCATAAACCGGGGCATTCAGGCGTTTTATTCGAGAAATAGCTTAAATTGATCATATTTCAACCAGCTCACTGAAAGCCTCTGTTTATAAGGCCTGCAGACGATAGCAAACATCTTATCCACAGAAGCGCCAACAGACTTTGGGGGCAAGTCTGCGCCGGGCATCAACGTTATTCAGGGGAAAACCCAAGGAAAAACCGTCAGTTAGAGTGGTTGTTTTTCGTACAGCAGGCTGGAGGGCTTGATTGGCAGGGGGTGTGGACAGTCGCAAACAGGTTATCCACAGGTGGGTCAACAGGGATTGTGGGTAAACCACGAAGACGCCGAGAAAATTAAGAGGGTGCGGGCTTGTGT
>NZ_JBARTQ010000342.1:0-6318 GCF_049645325.1 Pseudomonas sp.
CCGCTGTAAGAGCGGAACCCATATAAGCCATCACCCAAACAACGGATATGTACCCATTTCACGCGTCAACCATAAGGACGCCATCGCAGGCAAGCCAGCTCCCACAGTTAACCTGCCTTGCCTTGAAATATGCGTTTCCTCAAGGCAAAAAAAACGGCACCTGAGTGCCGTTTTGCCCATCGCACACCCCTATTACTTACGCGCCGCCTCCCACGACTTGAGCAAGTCGTTATAGCTCACGGTCTCCCCTTTCGGCTTCTCGTTAGCCAGTTTCGGCTTCGGCGCCCCCGGCTGGTCAAACCAGTACTGCGCATCACGCTCAGGGTTCATTTTCGGGCCACACACCGGCTGCACCTTGGAGCGCTCCAGGCGCGTCATGATCGCGTCCTGCTCCTTGGCCAGGTTATCCAGCGCCTGCTGCGGGGTTTTCTCGCCGCTGGCCGCCGCCGCAATATTGCTCCACCACAGCTGCGCCAGACGCGGATAATCCGGCACGTTGGTACCGGTCGGCGTCCACTCAACCCGCGCCGGGCTGCGGTAGAACTCCACCAGGCCACCGAGTTTCGGCGCCAGGTCAGTCATCGCCTGGGAATTAATGTCGGACTCCCGAATCGGCGTCAGGCCCACAATGGTTTTCTTCAGCGACACGGTTTTCGACGTCACAAACTGCGCATACAACCAGGCCGCGAGTTTCTGTTTCTCAGGTGTGGACTTGAGGAAGGTCCAGGA
Source organism: Pseudomonas sp. (assembly GCF_049645325.1). Lineage (GTDB taxonomy): Bacteria > Pseudomonadota > Gammaproteobacteria > Pseudomonadales > Pseudomonadaceae > Aquipseudomonas. The sequence goes on from NZ_JBARTQ010000342.1 coordinate 730, forward strand.
ACCCACGTCCTGATAGCCCTTCTTCATGCCCTTTTCCCAGTAAGGCCCGACCGGCGACGGTGCCATGCGCCATTTCGGCGTGCCATCGGCATTCACCACCGGCAGCCCCGGTTTGGTCATGTCGGCGGTAAACGCGGTGTACCAGAAAATCTGCTGGGCGATGTTGCCTTGGGACGGCACCGGGCCGGATTCGGAGAAGGTCATGCCCGCCGCTTCCGGTGGCGCGTAGGCTTTCATCCAGTCCACATACTTCTGCGTGGCATACACCGCCGCCGGGCCGTTGGTGTCACCGCCACGGGTCACGCTGGAGCCCACCGGGTGGCAGTCCTCCACGCGAATGCCCCACTCGTCCACGGGCAAGCCGTTGGGCAGGCCTTTGTCGCCGCCACCGGCCATGGAGAACCAGGCATCGGTGAAGCGCCAGCCCAGGGACGGGTCTTTCTTGCCGTAGTCCATGTGCCCATAGATGCGCTTGCCGTCAATTTCCTTGACGTCTTCGCTGAAGAACTTGGCGATGTCTTCATAGGCCGACCAGTTCACCGGCACGCCGAGGTCATAGCCGTACTTTTCCTTGAACTTGGCCTTCAGTTCCGGGCGTTCGAACCAGTCGGCGCGGAACCAGTAAAGGTTGGCGAACTGCTGGTCGGGCAACTGATAGATCTTGCCGTCCGGCGCGGTGGTGAAGGAAATGCCTATAAAGTCCTTGATGTCCAGGGTCGGCGAGGTGAAGTCCTTGCCTTCGTTGGCCATCAGGTCAGTGATCGACTCGGTCTTGCCGTAGCGAAAGTGCGTACCGATCAGGTCCGAGTCGTTGACCCAGCCGTCATAGATGTTCTTGTCAGACTGCATCTGGGTTTGCAGCTTCTCCACCACGTCGCCTTCCTGCAGCAGGTCGTGGGTCAGCTTGATCCCGGTAATTTCGGTAAAGGCCTTGGCCAGTACCTTGGACTCGTACTCGTGGGTGGTGAGGGTTTCCGACACCACGTTGATCTTCATCCCACGGAACGGTTCTGCCGCCTTGATAAACCATTTCAACTCTTCGAGCTGTTGGGCTTCGGTGAGCGTGGACGGCTTGAACTCGCTGCCGATCCATTTTTTTGCCGCATCTTCGTACGCATCGGCCCAGGCCGTGGCGCTCAAACCGCTGAGGGCCAGTACGGCGGCCAATGAAATGCTATGTCGCAGCTTATTGTTTTTATCGAACATAGAGACCTCCTGGTTGTTTATTCAAGCGGAGCACTAGCCCCAACGCATCACACACAACAGCCACACCAGGGACAGCGCAGTCGCCACCCAGATGCTCCAGCCGGTTACGCCGATTACCAACAGGTGCAGGTAGGCGCTGCCGAGAAGACCAATAAACAAGCGATCACCACGCGTGGTGCTGATCGGCAATAAACCGCGCCGAGGGATGCTCGGCGAGCGCAGTTCCCACGTGGTCATGCCCGCCAGAATCAAGGCGATGCCCACAAAAAACAGCGCGGTTGGGGTGGTCCAGGCCATCCATTCCATCATTGACTCCTCAGACCCGGCCGAGGGCAAAGCCCTTGGCCACGTGGTTGCGAACAAACCAGATCACCAGCATGCCCGGCAGGATGGTCAACACTCCCGCCGCCGCCAGCACGCCCCAATCGATGCCCGAGGCCGAGACCGTGCGCGTCATCACTGCTGCGATCGGCTTGGCATTGACCGAAGTCAGGGTGCGCGCGAGCAACAGTTCGACCCAGGAAAACATGAAGCAGAAAAACGCCGTCACGCCGATGCCGGAGCCAATCAACGGGATAAAGATCTTCACGAAAAACTTCGGAAAGCTGTAGCCGTCGATGTAGGCGGTTTCGTCGATTTCCTTGGGCACACCCGACATGAAGCCTTCCAGGATCCACACCGCCAACGGCACGTTGAACAAGCAGTGGGCCAGGGCCACGGCGATGTGTGTATCGAACAGTCCGATGGACGAATACAGCTGGAAGAACGGCAGCAGAAACACTGCCGGCGGCGCCATGCGGTTGGTCAGCAGCCAGAAAAACAGATGCTTGTCACCGAGGAAGCGATAGCGCGAGAACGCGTAGGCCGCCGGCAGCGCCACGCTCAGGGAAATCACCGTGTTCAGGCTCACGTAGTACAGCGAGTTGAGGTAACCGGTGTACCAACTCGGGTCGGTGAAGATCACCTTGTAGTTAGCCAGCGTAAAGTCCTGCGGAAACAGCGTCAGCCCACCGAGGATTTCGGTGTTGCTCTTGAAGGACATGTTCAGCAGCCAGTAGATCGGCACCAGCAAGAACAGGATGTAGACCAGCAGCGGTATCAGCTTGCGTTTGCTCATGTTGGCGGCCTCAGCGGTTGGCGTCGGAATGGGTCATGGCGGTGTAGAACAGCCAGGACACCAACAGGATGATCAGGAAATACACCAGGGAAAACGCCGCGGCCGGGCCCAGGTCGAATTGGCCGACAGCCATCTGGGTCAGCGTCTGACTCAGGAAGGTGGTGGCGTTACCCGGCCCGCCGCCTGTAAGCACGAAAGGCTCGGTGTAGATCATGAAGCTGTCCATGAAACGCAGCATCACCGCAATCAGCAGCACGCTTTTCAGCTTCGGCAACTGGATATGTCGGAAAACCGCCCAGGCAGACGCCCGGTCAATACGCGCGGCCTGGTAGTACACGTCCGGGATCGCCCGCAGCCCGGAGTAGCACAGCAGCGCCACCAGCGACGTCCAGTGCCATACGTCCATCACCAGCACGGTGACCCAGGCGTCCGCCGTATTGGCCGCGTAGTTGTAGCTGATGCCCAAGGCATTGAGGCTGTAACCGAGCAAACCAATGTCGGCGCGGCCGAAAATCTGCCAGATCGTGCCCACCACGTTCCACGGAATCAGCAGCGGAATGGCGAGGATGATCAGCACCAGCGACGACCAGCGGCCCTTGGTCGGCATGGTCAGGGCGATGGCGATGCCCAGCGGGATTTCGATCAGCAGCACGCAGGCCGAGTAGATGAACTGGCGCAACAGCGAGTCATGCAGGCGCGGGTCGAGCAGCACCTGCTTGTACCAGTCGGCGCCGACAAAATAGCGGCTGGACTGGTCGAAGATGTCCTGCACCGAATAATTGACCACGGTCATCATCGGGATCACCGCACTGAACGCCACCAGCAGGAACACCGGCAACACCAGCCACCAGGCCTTGTTGTTCTGGACCTTGTTCATGGCAGCACCTCCAACAGGTAATCGTCGGCATAAACCATCAACCACTGCGCGGGAAAGCTGATGGACGCTGTGCCTTCGGGCACGGGCTTGTCTTCGGCCAGGCGCACTTTCAACGGTGCGCCGTCGAGGTTGAGGGTCATGATCTTGTAGGTGCCAAGGTCTTCGACGTGCATGACATCGGCTTGAAGCGCGTCAGGGTTGTACTCGTCCCACACGTGGATAAATTCCGGGCGGATGCCAACCTGCAGCTTCTTGTAGTCAGTGTCGCGCAGGCGTTGCTGCAACGCGTCCGACAACGGCAGAAGCGTGTCGGCAAAGCGCACCCCGCCCGCCTCGGCGTGCACATCGATCAGGTTCATCCCGGGGCTGCCGATGAAATAGCCGACAAAGGTATGGCTGGGCCGCTCAAACAATTCGCGCGGCGTGCCGAACTGCACAATCTGCCCGCCGTACATCACCGCGATCTTGTCGGCGAAGGTCGAGGCTTCGAGCTGGTCATGGGTAACGTAGACCATGGTGATGTTGAACTGCTCGTGAATCTGCTTGAGTTTGCGCCGCAGTTTCCACTTCAGGTGCGGGTCGATCACCGTCAGCGGTTCGTCGAACAGGATCGCCGACACGTCGTCGCGCACCAGGCCACGGCCCATCGAGACTTTCTGTTTTTCATCGGCGGTGAGGTTGCGCGCCTTTTTGCTCAACAGGTTTTGCAGGTCGAGGACTTCGGCAATTTCCTGCACCTTGCTGTGAATTTTCGCCTCGGCCATGCCCTGGTTGCGCAACGGGAACGCCAAATTGTCGAACACGGTCATGGTGTCGTACACCACCGGGAACTGAAACACCTGGGCGATGTTGCGTTTTTCGGGGGTGAGCGCGTTGACCACTTTGGAATCGAACAGCACCTGGCCTTCGGAGGGGCTGAGCAGGCCGGAAATGATGTTGAGCAAGGTCGACTTGCCGCAGCCCGACGGCCCGAGCAACGCGTAGGCACCGCCCTGCTCCCACACGTGGTTCATTTCCCGAATGGCGTAGTCTTCAGGACCGCTTGGCGTAGGGCTGTAGCTATGGGCAAGGTTCTGCAAATGGATCTCGGCCATCAGGCAACCCTCGCGACACGGCGCCCGGGTGCCTGGACCAAGCGGCCCTGGCCATCGAACACAAACAGTTTATGGGTGGGGATATACACCCGGATCGGCGCGTCGACGTCGTACTCGTGCACCCCGGGCAAATGCAGCACCAGCAGGAAGTGTTCGCTGCGCACATGCAGGAAGGTTTCGGAGCCACTGATTTCGGCGACTTCCACGGTCACCGCCAGCTCCAGGTCGTCATCGTTGCTCGGCACCAGGCTGATATGGCTGGGGCGTACGCCAAACCGGAACTCGCCTTCGCCGATCGGGCGCAGGTCAACGTTCAGCGGGAAGTGCACGAAATTGGCGAAACTCACTTCATTGCCGCTGATGCGTCCCGGCATCAGGTTGATCGGTGGTTCGGAAAACAGCTCGGCGGCCAGTACCGTCTGCGGCTGGTGATACACCTCGGCGGCCTTGCCGCTCTGGATCACCCGGCCTTCGTGAAGAATGGTGGTGGTGCCGCCCAGCGCCAGCGCCTCGTTGGGCTCGGTGGTGGCGTAGATGGCAATGGTGTGGCGCGCCTTGAACAGCTCGCGCATTTCCTGACGCAGTTCTTCGCGCAGTTTGTAGTCCAGGTTCACCAGCGGCTCATCGAACAGGATCAGTTCGGCGTCCTTGACCAGCGCGCGGGCCATGGCCGTGCGCTGTTGTTGGCCGCCAGACAGTTCCAGCGGGTGACGCTGCAAGAACTTCTCGATGCGCAGCATCTTCGCGGTTTCGAGCACTTTGCTCTGGATCAATTCGTTGGACACACCGGCCTGGCGCAACGGCGAGGCGATGTTCTCGAACACGGTCATGGTCGGGTAATTGATGAACTGCTGGTAGACCATCGACACGTTGCGCAGGCGCACCGGCTTTTGCGTGACGTCCACGCCGTTCATCAGGATGCGGCCGCTGTCGGGCTTGTCCAGGCCGGCCATCAGGCGCATCAGGCTGGTCTTGCCCGACAGGGTGCGGCCCAGCAGAACGTTGAAGGAACCGGCTTCGAAACGCAGGTTGACGTCGTCGATCCAGGTCTGGCCTTCGACGACGCGGGAGACATGTTCCAGGGTCAATGACATGACACGCCCTTTTTATTATTGGAATGAATCTGGCCATTCGTCAGAGCGAGTTTCGTGCCAAAACGGCAAGTGATTGAAGTACAAGGAAATGGCTAGGGTGGGGTGTTCGAGAGTGAACACTTAGGGTGAACATTTGAACAGTCGCTGGGTTGACAATGAACAGTTCTGAACAACACTCTCATGCCCAACACAGAATAAATG
>NZ_JBARTQ010000343.1:0-5787 GCF_049645325.1 Pseudomonas sp.
GTTGCCAACCGCTCGCCGCGAGGTCCTCGTTTGAAAGCTGCCATCGTCAAAAAATACCGCCTGATCATCAAGACCATGGGCTATGTGGGCTGGGCGTTGTTCTGGCTGTTGTTGTGGGATGTCGCCGTCACGGTGGATTTCATGCTGTTTCTCACCACCAAGATCAACCTGCCGCTGATGCCCCTGACCCTGCTGGGTTCGGCGCTGGTGGTGCTGATCAGTTTTCGCAACAGCAGCGCCTACAACCGCTGGTGGGAAGCGCGCACGCTGTGGGGTGCGATGGTCAACAACTCGCGCAGTTTTGCCCGGCAGGTGCTGACCTTGCTCGACGACCCGGACGGCGAGGTGAACCCGATCAAGTCGACCCTGCTGCGCCGCCACGTGGCCTATGTGAACTGCCTGGCGGCGCACCTCAAGGGCCAACCGTGCCCGGATGAAGTGCGCGCGTTTATCCCCACCGAAGAATTTGCCCGCAACGGCGCCACCAACAACTTTGCCAACGACATCCTGACCGGCTCCGCCACGTTGTTGGCCAGGGAATACAAGGCCGGGCATCTGGACAGCATCCGCCTGGCACGCCTGGAGTCGACGCTGGTTGACCTCTCCAACGCCCAGGGCGGCATGGAGCGTATCGCCAATACGCCATTGCCCTACCCTTACGTGTACTTCCCGCGATTGTTTATCTCGTTGTTCTGCCTGATCGTGCCGGTGGGCCTGGTGGAATCCCTGGGCTGGTTCACGCCGCTGGCGTCCACGGTGGTCGGCTTTATGCTGCTGGCCATCGAACGCATCGGCACCGACCTGCAAAGCCCGTTTCACTCCAGCGAGCACCAGATCCAGATGGAAACCATCTGCGAAACCATCGAGAAGAACCTGCAGTCGATGCAGCGGGATGCCTTGGCGTGATTCAGGGTGCCTGCACACGCTCTAGCCGCGCAGCCACGCCCACCGCGCCCGTTCATCGGCCAGGTGCCGGGCGAACTGCGTCGGCGTGCCGGCCATGGCTTCAATACCGTTTTCGCTGAGCAGCGCTTGGGGCTGCGGGGCTTTTAACGCGGCGGCGATAGCCCCGTTCAACACGGCGACGGCCGCCGGTGCGGTGCCCTTGGGCGCGACAAAACCCAGCCAGTTGTTCAGCGCATAACCGCTCAGGCCGGCCTCTTCCAGGGTGGGCACGTCGGGCAGCGCCGCAGACCGTTGCGCCGTGGTGACGGCCAGTGCCCGCAGGGTGCCTGTGCGAACTTCTGGCAGCATGGTTGCGGCGTTGTTGAAGCTCAGGTCGAGACCGCCCTGCGCCAGGGCCACGTAGAGTTCGCGGGTATCCGGATACGCCTGGTGCACCAGCGTTACGCCGGTGAGTTTCTCGAACAGCAACCCCGCCAGGTACGGCGCGCTGCCGACGCCTGAACTGCCATAGGTCAGGGTCTGCTTCAGGCCCAGCTCGATCAGCGCTTGTACACTCGTCACCGGCAAGCGCGTGCCGAGCACCAGCGGCGAGCGCGTTGCCAGGCAGACCGGTTCGAAATCCAGCAACGGGTCATAACCCAGGTCAGTGCGCAGGTTAGGGTTGATGGCATGGGTGCCAAAGGTCGCAACGAGCAAGGTATTGCCGTCCGCCGGGCTGGCGATCAGGGCGCGGGCGGCTTTTGCGCCGAGTTCGCCGGGCATCAGTTCGATCTGGATCGGGCGGTCCAGGGCCGCCGAGAGCGCCAGGGCCATGCTGTTGAGCAGGTCGTCGGAGGCGCTGCGCGGGGAAAAACCGATCAGGACGCGCAGGGGCGTGGGTGAACTCATGGTGGAACCTCGAAGGCACGAATCCGGCGATTCTAAACCTCAAAACCCTCCAGGCTGAAAGTACGCTGACGCAGCGCGGCATTTGACCACGCCCCATCATCGCAGCACCTGTAATAGTCTATTGCAGGACTCTAATGTACTAACTAGTTACTTATCTTGCTAACATTCGACCTTTAGTCACTCACCTTCGAGTCCTGTCGACATGAAACGAGCATCCCGCGCCGCTGGCGCCTCTAGATATCTCCTGCTGGGCCTGGGCGTTGTCATCGCCCTGCTCGGCGTGGCCCTGGCCGTTGGCGGCGCCAAACTGGTCAGCCTCGGCGGTTCCTGGTACTTCCTGATCGGCGGCGTGGCCATGGCCGTGTCCGGGGTATTGATTGCCCGGCGCAAACCGGCGGGCGCGTGGCTGTTTGCAGCGTTCCTGGTCGGCACGGCCGTGTGGGCAATCGCGGACGTAGGCCTGGTGTTCTGGCCGCTGTTCTCGCGGCTGTTCATGTTCGCGGCCATCGGGATGGTGGTGGCGCTGGTTTACCCGCTGCTGGTGGGCAAGCCTGCGCGCGGTGCGTATGGCGTTGCCACCGTGTTGGCGGTGGGCGTGGCTGTCGCGGCGGGCAACATGTTTGTCGCCCACCCAAGCCTGGCCCCTACGGGCGCCGGCCCTGGCATCACCCCGGTCGCCGCTGCCGGCGCGCAGAAGGATTGGGCGCACTACGGCAATACCGAAGGCGGCAGCCGTTTCGCGGCGCTGGACCAGATCAACCGCGACACCGTCAATAAACTCAAGGTGGCGTGGACCTACCACACCGGCGACGTCGCCATCAGCGACGGCAACGGCGCCGAAGACCAGCTGACCCCGCTGCAGATCGGCAACAAAGTGTTCATCTGCACGCCCCACAACAACCTGATCGCGCTGGATGCCGACACCGGCAAAGAGCTGTGGAAGAACGAGGTCAACGCCAAGTCGGCGGTGTGGCAGCGTTGCCGGGGCATGGCGTATTTCGACGCCACCGCGCCGCTTGCCCAGCCGACCCAGCCCAACAGCTCGCCGATCATTGCCGCCAGCGTGCCAGCCGGTGCGCAGTGCCAGCGTCGCCTGCTGACCAACACCATTGATGCGCGCCTGATCGCCGTGGATGCCGACACCGGCAAATTCTGCGAAGACTTCGGCACCCACGGCCAGGTTGATTTGAAAGCCGGCCTGGGCGATGTACCGGACAGCTACTACCAGCTGTCTTCGGCGCCATTGATCGCCGGCACCACCGTCGTCGTCGGCGGGCGCGTTGCCGACAACGTCCAGACCGACATGCCAGGCGGCGTGATCCGTGGCTTCGACGTGATCAGCGGCCAAATGCGCTGGGCCTTCGACCCGGGCAACCCGCAAGACAAACAAGCCCCGACCGGCGACAAGACCTACGTGCGCAGCACCCCGAACAGCTGGGCGCCGATGTCGTATGACCCGCTGATGAACACGGTCTTCCTGCCGATGGGCAGCTCGTCCACCGACATCTACGGCGTGGAACGCACCCAGCTGAACCACAAATACGGGGCTTCGGTGCTGGCGCTGGATGCCTCCACCGGCGCGGAAAAGTGGGTGTACCAGACCGTCCACAACGACCTGTGGGACTTCGACCTGCCGATGCAGCCGAGCCTGATCGACTTCACCCCACCGGGCAGCGACAAAGCAGTACCCGCGGTGGTGATCGGCACCAAGGCCGGGCAGATTTATGTGCTCGACCGCGCCACCGGCAAGCCGCTGACCGACGTCAAGGAAGTGCCGGTCAAGGCCTCGAACATCCCCAATGAACCCTACTCCCTGACCCAGCCAAAATCGGTCGGCATGCCGCAGATCGGCGCGCAGACCCTGACCGAGTCGGACATGTGGGGCGCCACGCCGTTCGACCAGTTGCTGTGCCGCATCGACTTCAAGGGCATGCGCTACGAAGGCCTGTACACCGCGCCGGGTACCGATAAATCGCTGAGTTTCCCGGGCTCCCTGGGTGGCATGAACTGGGGCAGTATCTCCACCGACCCGGTGCACGGTTTTATCTTCGTCAATGACATGCGCCTGGGCTTGTGGAGCCAGATGGTGCCGTCGCAGAACAAGGCCCAGGCCTCGTCCGGTGGCGAAGCGCTGAACACCGGCATGGGCGCCGTGCCGCTCAAGGGCACGCCGTATGCGGTGAACAAAAACCGCTTCCTGTCGGTTGCCGGCATTCCGTGCCAGGCACCGCCGTTCGGCACCCTGACCGCCATCGACATGAAGACCCAGAAGATCGCCTGGCAAGTGCCGGTCGGCACGGTTGAAGACACCGGCCCGCTGGGCATTCGCATGCACCTGCCGATCAAGATTGGCCTGCCGACCCTCGGCGGCACGCTGTCGACCCAAGGCGGCCTGATCTTTATCGCCGGCACCCAGGACTTCTACCTGCGCGCCTTCAACAGCGGCAACGGCGATGAAGTGTGGGAAGCCCGCCTGCCCGTGGGCAGCCAGGGCGGCCCGATGACCTACGTGTCGCCGAAAACCGGCAAGCAGTACATCGTCATCACCGCCGGTGGCGCGCGCCAGTCCACTGACCGTGGCGACTACGTCATCGCCTACGCCCTGCCGTAACCCTTGTTTGCGCGGTGCCTGCCCCCGGCGCCGCGCATTTTTAACTGGAAGATCACGCATGACCCCCGCTTCTCACTTCTTACCCCACAGCCTGTTCGGGCGCCTCGTCCTGGGCCTGGCCTTTGGTGCCGCCCTGCCCGTCCAGGCGGACGACAGCACCCTGACCGGCGACTGGGGCGGCCTGCGCCGTGAACTCGACGAACAAGGCATCCGCTTTACCGGCGATTACAGCGGCGAAACCGCCTACAACGCCGACGGCGGCCAGCACCGTGCGGCGCGCTATTCGCAGAACCTCAAGCTCGGTGTGCAGTTCGACCTGGGCAAGCTCTACGGCTTCAACAATGGCGACCGCATTCAGTTGACCATCAACGACCGTCGCGGCAACAGCGCCTCCGAGGACCTGGTGGGCAACCGCCTGCCGATCCAGGAAAACTACGGCGGCCTCTACACCCGCCTCACCGAGCTGAGTTACGAGCGCACGCTGTTCACCCCGGCGCTGAACATCAAGCTCGGCTACATGGCCATGGGCAACGACCTCGGCGGCCTCGACAGCGGCATTCTGTGCAACTTCATGAACGCCGGCTTCTGCGGGCACCCGCTGAACATGTCCGGCGGCAGCGGCTGGGCCAACTACCCGAATGCGCGCTTGGGCGCGCGGGTGAAGTACGACTTTTCGCCGCAGTGGCAATTGCGTGTGGCGGCGTTCAATGTCGACCCGGAAAGTAACGGCAACTCCAGCCGCGCCTGGCACCTGGGCCCCAAACACACCACCGGCACCGTGGTGCCGATCGAGTTGGTGTACAAACACGCGGGCCCGCTGCCGGGTGAATACAAGCTCGGGTACTACTACGACAGCTCCGACGTGAAACGCATCGGCAGCGACAAGACCGTCAGCGGGCGTGGCGGTCATTACCTGCTGGTCGACCAGGCCGTGTGGGCGTCCAGCGCCTCCGCCGGCCGTGTGCTGCACGCCTTCGGCCAATATTCGGCCGCCAGCGAAGCCGCCTCGCCGTTCAGCAAGTGGTATGGCGCGGGCGTGGTGCTGTACAAACCGTTCGACGGTCGCCCCCGCGACACGGTTGCCCTGGGTTATGGCCGCGCCGTGCCGAACCCGCGCAGCCGTGATGTGCAGGAACTGGCGGCGTTCAATGCCGGTACGGATTACCCCAACCTGAATAACGCCGAGCAGTTGATCGAACTGAGTTATGGCTACCAGGCCACGCCATGGCTAACGTTGCGCCCGGATGTGCAATACATCATCGAGCCGGGGGCCTTTTCCGGTGACAACATCGACAATGCGCTGGTGCTAGGCCTACAGGTCAAAGCCGTGTTCTAAGCGGCTGAAACGCGGTCAAGAAATGTGGGAGCGGGCTTGCTCGCGA
>NZ_JBARTQ010000344.1:0-9408 GCF_049645325.1 Pseudomonas sp.
GGAGGCGAATTCTACAGCGTTACACGCTGCTGTCAACACCTCTTTTTCTCCGCTTTCGACCGAGAAGATCGAAACGTTAATAGAGCCAAACAACACCGCCCTACCAACTCCTTCTGGGCTTCGATGAACTGAAGCAACCCGCTGTCGAACCTCGCATAACTCTTTGTTTACCAAGGAGTTTTCCGTTTCGACTGCGCCGGAAGTGGGGCGAATTATAGACTTCCAGAATCTGCCGTCAACCCCTGACTTTCACATTTCTGTCATATCGGTCAAAAACATCCGAAAAACGCAAAAGCCGGCCCCAAGGGGCCGGCTTTCAGCTCACCCTACGACAAGCTAGGGAAAGCAAACTGCGACGCTTCATGGCTGGCCCGCTGTGGCCAACGCTGGGTAATCGCCTTGCGACGGGTGTAGAAACGCACCCCATCCGGCCCATAAGCGTGCAAATCGCCAAACAGCGAACGCTTCCAGCCACCAAAGCTGTGATATGCCACCGGCACCGGTAATGGAACGTTAACCCCAACCATGCCCACTTCAATCTCGTCACAGAACAGACGCGCTGCTTCACCGTCACGGGTAAAGATGCAAGTGCCGTTGCCGTACTCGTGATCGTTGATCAACTGCATCGCCGCTTCCAGGCTATTCACCCGAACCACACACAGCACCGGCCCGAAGATCTCTTCTTTATAGATACGCATCTCAGGCGTCACGCGATCGAACAAGCTGCCACCCAGGAAGAAACCCTCCTCATGGCCAGCCACGCTCAACCCACGACCATCCACCACCAGCTCGGCGCCCGAGGACACACCGTCTTCTATATAGCCACTGACCTTATCTTTCGCCTGCCCAGTCACCAATGGGCCCATATCCAGACCGCACGTAGTGCCCGCGCCGATCTTCAGCGCCTTGACCTGCGGCACCAGCTTGGCGATTAACGCATCCGCCACCTGGTCACCCACACACACGGCTACCGAGATCGCCATGCAACGCTCACCGCAGGAACCGTACGCCGCGCCCATCAAGGCGCTTACGGCGTTATCCAGGTCCGCGTCGGGCATCAGCACCGCGTGGTTTTTCGCCCCGCCCAGCGCCTGCACACGTTTGCCGCGCTTGGTCGCCTCGGAATAGATGTACTCGGCAATCGGCGTCGACCCCACAAAGCTCAGTGCCTTGACTTCCGGCGCTTCAATCAACGCATCCACTGCACCTTTGTCCCCGTGTACCACGCTCAGCACGCCTTTAGGCAGGCCGGCTTCCTGCAACAGTTGCGCTATCAGCAGCGTCGAGCTCGGATCACGCTCCGAAGGTTTCAGGATGAAACAGTTACCGCAGACGATCGCCAATGGGTACATCCACAACGGCACCATCGCCGGGAAGTTGAACGGCGTAATACCGGCCACCACGCCCAGCGGCTGAAAGTCCGACCAGGCATCAATGTTCGGCCCGACGTTACGGCTGTACTCGCCCTTGAGAATCTCCGGCGCCGAGCACGCGTATTCCACGTTCTCGATCCCGCGCTTCAATTCACCCGCTGCGTCTTCCAGCGTCTTGCCATGCTCCTCGCTGATCAACTGCGAGATACGCGCTTCGTTCTGCTCCAGCAATTGCTTGAAACGAAACATCACCTGGGCACGTTTGGCCGGCGGAGTATTCCGCCAGGCCGGGAATGCCGCTTTGGCCGAGTCGATCGCACGTTGAATGGTTTCACGGCTGGCCAATGGCACCTGGTGAATCACCTGGCCAGTGGACGGGTTGTACACGTCGGCGGTGCGACCGGATTCACTGACCAACTCGCCGTTGATCAAATGCTGGATAAGGCTCATGCAGGGCTCCTGGAAAATTGTTCTATATAGAAGGAGAAATCAGTCGATCTTGTTCAGCACTTCGCCGACCGCGTCAAACAGGCGATCCAGGTCCTGCGGCTTGCTGTTGAAGGTTGGCCCGAATTGCAGGGTGTCACCGCCAAAGCGCACGTAGAACCCGGCTTTCCACAAGGCCATGCCGGCCTCGAATGGACGCACGATGGCATCACCGTCACGCGGGGCAATCTGGATCGCGCCGGCCAGGCCGTAGTTACGAATGTCGATCACGTTCTTGCTGCCCTTCAAACCGTGCAGCGCATTCTCAAAGTACGGAGCGACTTCGGCGACGCTTTGCACCAGGTTTTCCTTCTGCAGCAGGTCCAATGCCGCCAGGCCAGCTGCGCAAGCGACCGGGTGCGCCGAGTAGGTGTAGCCGTGGGGGAATTCCACGGCGTACTCAGGCGTCGCCTGGTTCATGAAGGTTTGATAGATCTCGCTGCTGGCAATCACTGCGCCCATCGGGATCGCGCCGTTGGTGACTTGCTTGGCGATGCACATCAGGTCCGGCGTCACGCCGAAGCTGTCGGCACCGAACATCGAACCGGTACGGCCGAAACCGGTGATCACTTCGTCGAACACCAACAGAATGTTGTGCTGGTCGCAGATCTCACGCAGGCGCTTGAGGTAACCCTGTGGCGGCACCAGCACGCCCGCCGAACCGGCCATTGGCTCGACAAACACCGCGGCGATGTTCGATGCGTCGTGCAGTTCGATCAGCTTGAGCAGTTCATCCGCCAGCGCGATACCGCCCAGCTCGGGCATCCCACGGGAGAACGCATTGCTCGCCAGCAAGGTGTGCGGCAGGTGATCAACATCCATCAAGCCCTGGCCAAACAGCTTACGGTTGCCATTGACGCCGCCCAGGCTGGTGCCGGCGATATTCACGCCGTGGTAACCGCGGGCACGGCCAATCATTTTGGTCTTGGTGGCCTGGCCTTTCAGGCGCCAGTAGGCGCGCACCATCTTCACGGCGGTGTCGGCGCACTCGGAGCCGGAGTCGGTGAAGAACACGTGGTTCAGATTGCCCGGGGTCAGGTCGGTAATCTTTTCCGCCAACTGAAAGGACAGCGGATGACCGTATTGGAAGCCCGGCGAGTAATCCAGAGTGCCCAATTGCTTGGCGACCGCTTCCTGGATTTCCTTGCGCGTGTGCCCGGCGCCACAGGTCCACAAGCCCGACAACGAGTCGTACACCTTGCGGCCCTTGTCATCAATCAACCAGCTGCCTTCGGCGGCCACGATCAGGCGCGGGTCACGCTGGAAGTTACGGTTGGCGGTGTAGGGCATCCAGTGAGCATCCAACTTCAGTTGGCTGGCCAGGGACGAAGGGGCGTTTTCGGGCATGTTCATCAGCAAAACCTCGCAGGGCAAAAGGCAGCGTCGGGATTGAAAAGCGGTGTTGCAGCTAAATTGCCACGGCGATAAAGTCGGTGAAATTCAACTCTTCTAACCTTCAGTCAGGCCTTCACTAAACTATGAGCAGCCGTCGACCCGATCCCCTCGCCCAAGTCAGCGACTTCGATATCCGCCTGTTGCGCATCTTTCGCAGCGTGGTGGAGTGCGGCGGCTTCTCGGCGGCCGAAACTGTGCTCGGCATCGGGCGCTCGGCCATCAGCCAGCAAATGAGCGACCTGGAGCAACGCCTCGGACTAAGGCTGTGCCAACGCGGGCGCGCCGGGTTTTCACTGACGGAAGAGGGGCGCGAGGTGTATCAGTCGGCACTGCAACTCTTAAGTGCCCTGGAAAGCTTTCGCACCGAGGTCAACGGCCTGCATCAGCATTTGCGCGGGGAGTTGATCATCGGCCTCACCGACAACCTCGTCACCCTGCCCCATATGCGCATCACCCATGCGTTGGCGCAGTTGAAAGAACGTGGCCCGGACGTGCAGATCCAGATCCGCATGATCGCGCCCAACGAAGTCGAGCAAGGCGTGCTCGACGGCCGCCTGCATGTCGGTGTGGTGCCCCAGGCCAGCGCCCTGTCGGGCCTCGAATACCAGCCGCTGTACAGCGAGCGCTCGCTGCTCTATTGCGCAGTTGGCCATCCGCTGTTTTATGCCGACGATAAACAACTGGATGACGCGCGCCTCGACAGCCAGGACGCCATCGCTCCCACCTTCCGCCTGCCTGCCGAGATTCAGGCCCATTACCAGGCGCTCAACTGCACCGCCAGCGCCTCGGACCGTGAAGGCATGGCCTTCCTGATTCTCACCGGGCGTTACATCGGCTACTTGCCTGATCACTACGCCAGCCTGTGGGTGCAACAAGGCCGACTGCGCGCGCTGAAACCGGCTACACGCTTTTACGATTTGAGCCTCGCATCGGTCACGCGCAAGGGCCGTCGCCCTCATTTGGTGCTGGAGAGTTTCCTGGAGAGCCTGGCCGCAACGCGCTAGCACGGGCTTCGCGGCAAAACTTGAGCAAGTGGACAGCTTTTTGCAAGGGAACCCGTACCTTGAACTGTCCGCCCGAGTTTGCCCACCATGCCACCCGAATCGTCCAGCCCCAGCGACCTGATCTACGGCCTCAATGACCGTCCAAAACCCGCCCCCGCCGTTCTGGCGGCACTGCAACATGTGCTGGCCGCCTTTGTTGGCATCATCACGCCGCCATTGATCATCGGCTCGACCCTGGGCCTGACCGCCCACCTGCCCTACCTGATCAGCATGGCGTTGATGGTTTCGGGCGTAGGCACCTTCATCCAGGCCCGTAGGCCGTTTGGTATCGGCGCTGGGATGATCTGCCTGCAAGGCACCAGCTTTGCGTTCCTGGGGGCCGTGTTGTCGGCAGGCTTCCTGGTGAAGCAACGCGGTGGCAGCCCGGAAGACATCATGGCGATGATCTTCGGCGTGTGCTTTTTCGGCGCCGCGGTGCAGATTGTTTTGAGCCGTTTTATCGGGCAACTGCGGCGGGTGATCACGCCACTGGTTACCGGCATTGTGATTACCCTGATCGGCATCAGCTTGATCAAGGTTGGCATCACGGACCTCGGCGGCGGCTTCAACGCCCCCGACTTCGGCGCGCCGATCAACCTGGCACTGGGCGTGTTCGTGGTGCTGACCATCATCCTGCTCAATCGCTCGAACACGCCGTGGGTACGCCTCTCGGCCATCATCATCGGCCTGGCCCTCGGCAGCCTCGCCGCATGGTTCA
The DNA here is from genome assembly GCF_049645325.1 of Pseudomonas sp. Classification (GTDB taxonomy): domain Bacteria; phylum Pseudomonadota; class Gammaproteobacteria; order Pseudomonadales; family Pseudomonadaceae; genus Aquipseudomonas. The sequence goes on from NZ_JBARTQ010000344.1 coordinate 5,016, forward strand.
GCGGCAAACTGGTGCCCCAGGCCTTACCCGACTTGCCGTTGATCAGCCTGCCAATCCCGTTTCGCTTCGGGTTCAATTTCGACTGGAGCGCGTTCCTGCCGATCGCGCTGATTTATCTGATCAGCAGCATCGAAACCGTCGGCGACCTCACCGCCAACTGCATGATCGCCCGCCAGCCCATCAGTGGCCCTTCCTATATAAGCCGACTCAAGGGCGGCGTCCTCGGCGATGGCGTCAGTTGCATGATCGCCGCCACCTTCAGCGCCTTCCCCAACACCACCTTTGCGCAGAACAATGGCGTGATCCAACTCACCGGCGTGGCCAGTCGTTACGTCGGCTTATATATCGGCGTGCTGCTGTTTTGCCTCGGGTTGTTTCCGCTGATTGGCGCCGTGCTCCAGCAAATCCCCAAACCGGTACTGGGCGGCGCCACCCTGGTAATGTTTGGCAGTGTCGCCGCCGCGGGCGTGCGCATCCTCGCCCAAGCGCCGCTCGACCGGCGCAGCATGCTGATCATCGCCACGTCTTTCGGTGTCGGCCTGGGAATTGCCGCCCAGCCCAACCTGCTGCACTTGATGCCAAGCCTGGTGCAGAACCTGTTCGACTCAGCCATCACCAGCGGCGGCCTGACCGCCATCGTGCTGTGCCTGCTGTTGCCCGAAGCCAAAGCGACCGCGGTTGCCGCAAACAGCGCGGCGGAAAGCGACACACTGGAACCGCTTTGACGGTTTTATTGCATCGGGACTTGTCTGAGGCTTGAGGGTGGGTTATCTGTGCACACGTCGTCTTTATCGATCAGCACGGAAACCTCCATGAGCCTCGAAGTTCCTGCCCACAGCAACCACGCCGGTAAACCCGCCAGCCGCATTCGGCAAAAGAACGAACAAGCCATTCTCCAGGCTGCTGAAGATGAGTTCGCGCGCCATGGCTACAAAGGCACCAGCATGAACACCATTGCGTCGAGTGCCGGGCTGCCCAAGGCTAACTTGCATTACTACTTCACCAATAAGCTGGGCCTGTATATCGCGGTGCTCAGCAACATCCTCGACCTGTGGGACAGCACCTTCAACGCGCTGACCGCCGAGGACGACCCGGCCGTGGCCCTGACCCGCTACATCCGCACCAAGATGGAATTCTCGCGGCGCCACCCGCAAGCCTCGCGAATCTTCGCCATGGAGATCATCAGCGGCGGCGAATGCCTGACTGAATATTTCAGCCAGGATTACCGTGCGTGGTTCAGCGGTCGGGCGGCGGTGTTCCAGGCCTGGATCGACGCCGGAAAAATGGACCCGATCGACCCCGTGCACCTGATCTTTCTGCTCTGGGGCAGCACCCAGCACTACGCCGACTTCGCCACCCAGATCTGCCGCGTCACCGGTCGGACCAAACTGACCAAGCAGGACATGGAAGACGCCGGCACCAACCTGATCCACATCATCCTCAAAGGCTGTGGCATCAAGCCGGCCTTATAAACGAAGCGACTTATGCCTTTCACGCTTACCGGCCTTTGCGAATTTCGTGAAGAAATACGCAAAAGCCGCTTCATCACCCTCGCCGCGCCGATTACCAGCCCGCAAGACGCCCAGGCGTTTTTCGAGCAACACAGCGACCTCAACGCCACGCACAACTGCTGGGCCTGGAAACTGGCCGACCAATACCGCAGCAATGACGACGGCGAACCCGGCGGCACTGCTGGGCGGCCGATCCTGGCGGCCATTGAAGCCCAAGGCTTTGATCAGGTCGCGGTGCTGGTGATTCGCTGGTACGGCGGCATCCAATTGGGCACCGGCGGGCTGGCCAGGGCCTACGGCGGTGGCGCGAATAAATGCCTGCAAACGGCAGAACGCATTGAACTGATCAGCCGCGTGCCTCTGAGTTGCGCCTGCGGTTTCGCCGAGTTGAACCTGGTGAAACTGCGCGTTGCCGAACTGGGCGGCCTGGTGCTGGAAGAAACCTTCACCGCCAACGGCGTCGAACTGCAGCTGGCACTGGGCGAGGCACACATCGACACCTTGCAAACCCAACTGGCCGACCTCAGCCGTGGACGCATCCTGCTGCAACGCTGAACCTGCTAAGGTTGTTTGCTGCTTACCCCTGAACCGCGACGTTAAAGGAAGCCCTTCATGTCTACGCCAAAAACCGCACTGATCATCGGCGCCTCGCGCGGGCTGGGCCTTGGCCTGGTCAAGCAATTGCTCCAGGACGGCTGGGAAGTGACCGCCACCGTGCGCGACCCGAGCAAGGCCGATGCCTTGAAAGCCGTGGGCCCGGTACAGATCGAGAAGCTGGACATGGACGATCAGCACGCCGTGATCGCCCTGAGCCAACGCCTCAAGGACCGCACGTTCGACCTGCTGTTCGTCAACGCCGGCGTCAAGGGCCCGGCCAACCAGGAGCCCGGCCACGCCACCCTGGCGGAAGTCGGCCAGCTGTTTTTCACCAACGCCGTGGCGCCGATCAACCTGGCGCAGCGTTTCGTCGGGCAGATCCGCAAAGACACCGGCGTGCTCGCGTTCATGAGCTCGGTGCTGGGCAGCGTGACCATTCCCGACGGTTCGGACCTGGCGCTGTACAAGGCCAGCAAGGCCGCACTCAACTCCATGACCAACAGTTTCATCACCCAACTCGGCGACCGCACATTCACCGTGCTGTCGTTGCACCCGGGCTGGGTGAAGACCGACATGGGCGGTGAAAACGCCCACATCGACGTCGACACCAGCGTGCGCGGCCTGGTCGATCAAGTGAATGCCTACACCGGTAAAGGCGGCCATCACTTCATCGACTACAAGGGCGACACCATCGCCTGGTAATCCCAAACCCTGTGGGAGCGAGCTTGCCCGCGAAAAACCCGAGAGCGCCGCGTTCCCACAGGTAGACCCGATCTCGAACTACCCGTAATCTACCCACCTCGCCGTCACCGGCGACCCTGGATCAGCAGACAGGGCAACACTGAGCTGGCAAACCTGAACCCATCATTCAGAGGAGCCGGCCAATGCCTGCGACCCGTATCTGGTTAAAAAACCCCCTCGCAATTTTCACTGCCAACGGCCTCGACGCCCGTGGTGGCCTAGTGCTGCAAGACGGTGTGATCACCGAAGTGCTGGCCTGGGGACGCGAACCTGCCGTGCCCTGTGCACAGGTGTTCGACGCACGCGAGCACGTCATCCTTCCCGGGTTGATCAATACCCACCACCATTTCTACCAAACCCTGACCCGCGCCTGGGCGCCGGTGGTCAACCAGCCGTTATTCCCGTGGCTGAAAACCCTCTACCCGGTCTGGGCACGGCTGACGCCGGAAAAACTCGCACTGGCCTCCAAAGTCGCCCTGGCCGAATTGCTGCTCTCGGGCTGCACCACGGCGGCGGATCACCACTACCTGTTCCCGGACGGTCTGGAAAATGCGATCGACGTGCAGGTCGAAAGCGTGCGCGAACTGGGCATGCGCGCCATGCTCACCCGCGGTTCCATGAGCCTGGGCGAAGCCGACGGCGGCCTGCCGCCGCAGCAAACCGTGCAAGAAGGCCAAGTGATCCTTGAAGACAGCCAGCGCTTGATTCGCACCTACCACCAGCGTGGCGACGGTGCGCAGATCCAGATCGCGCTGGCGCCCTGCTCGCCGTTTTCGGTCACCCCGGAAATCATGGAAGCCAGCGCCGAACTGGCCAACAGCCTCGACGTGCGCCTGCATACCCACTTGGCGGAAACCCTCGATGAGGAAGACTTCTGCCTGCAGCGCTTCGGCCTGCGAACTGTGGATTATCTCGACAGCGTCGGCTGGCTCGGCCCGCGCACCTGGCTGGCCCACGGCATTCATTTCAACCCGGATGAAATCGCGCGCCTCGGCGCCGCGGGCACCGGCATCTGCCATTGCCCCAGCTCGAACATGCGCCTGGCGTCCGGCATCTGCCCGACCCTGGACCTGCTCGCCGCCGGCGCCCCTATCGGCCTGGGCGTGGACGGTTCAGCCTCCAACGATGCGTCAAACATGATCCTCGAAGCCCGTCAGGCCCTGTACATCCAGCGCCTGCGCTACGGCGCGGAAAAAATCACGCCTGAAGGCGTGCTGGGTTGGGCCACCAAAGGGTCGGCGCAGTTGCTCGGGCGTACGGATATCGGCGAGTTGGCCGTCGGCAAACAGGCCGACCTGGCGCTGTTCAAGCTCGATGAGCTGCGCTTCTCCGGCAGCCACGATCCGATTTCGGCGCTGCTGCTGTGCGGCGCCGACCGGGCAGACCGGGTGATGATTGGCGGTAAATGGCGTGTGATCGACGGTCAGGTCGAAGGCCTGGATTTGAAAGGCTTGATTGCCGATCACAGCCAGGCGGCGCGTGAACTGATCAACCGGACTTAACTGAAAAACACTATCGAAATGTGGGAGCGGGCTTGCTCGCGA
>NZ_JBARTQ010000345.1:0-4990 GCF_049645325.1 Pseudomonas sp.
CTGTGTTTACAGCTTTAGAACGGGGCCGGGCACTCAAAGCGCAACCGCTCGCCGCTCTGCGGCTGCGTGAAGCTCAACATGCTCGCATGCAGGCACAAACGTGGCCAGGCAGCCAGCGCTTGTTCGTGGGCATACAAGCCATCGCCGAGCAGCGGGTGGCCGATCGACAGCATGTGCACACGCAACTGGTGCGAGCGACCGGTGATCGGCGTCAGCTCGACACGGCACCAGTCGCCGCAACGCTCCAGCACCTTCCAGAAGGTCAGCGCATGCTTGCCGAACTCGTGGTCGACCACGTGGCGTGGCTTGGTCGGTGGGTCGTAGCGCAGGGGCAGGTCGATGCTGCCGCTGTCCAGTTCCGGCTGGCCCCAGGCCAAGGCGGTGTAGGCCTTTTCGGTTTCGCGGTCGTGAAACTGGCGCGACAGTTCGCGGTGGCTATCGGCGTCCCGCGCGAGCAGGATGATCCCCGAGGTTTCCCAGTCCAGGCGATGGACGATACGGGCTTCGGGGTAGCCGTTTTCCTGCAGGCGGGTGATCAGGCAGTCCTTGTTGTCATCGGCCCGGCCGGGCACCGAGAGCAACAGGGTCGGTTTGTTCACCACCAGGACAGCGTCGTCCTGATGCAGGATGTGAATATTGGACAGCGGCATCAAACAGCCTCGTAACAAACGCCAACGGCGGCTCGCCCACCTGGCTCCCGCACAGGGATCAAGGTGACCGAGCCGCCGTGGCAGCCGCCTTTTCGATCAACGATCAGGCAGGGTGATATTGAGTTCCAGAATCGAGCAGCTGCCGTCGTTTTCCAGGGCGACATGCACGTCATCGTTGCCGATGTTGACGTATTTGCGGATCACCTCGACCAGTTCCTTCTGCAAGGCTGGCAGGTAGTCCGGCGTGCTGCGTTGGCCGCGTTCGTGCGCCACGATGATCTGTAGACGCTCTTTCGCTACCGACGCGGTACTTGGCTTTTTGTTGGCCCGAAAGAAGTCGAGAAATTTCATTGTTTAGTTGCCTCCAAAGATACGCTCGAAGAATCCCTTCTTCTTAACATCGAGGAAGCGATGTTCCACGGTCTTGCCCAGCAAGCGATCAACCGCATCGCTGTACGCCTGGCCGGCGTCGCTCTGGTCGTCAAGAATCACCGGGACGCCCTGGTTGGATGCCTTCAGCACGGCCTGGGATTCCGGGATCACGCCCAGCAGGGTCACGGCGAGGATGTCCTTGACGTCTTCAACGCCGAGCATTTCGCCGTTGCTGACGCGCTCAGGGTTGTAGCGGGTGAGCAGCAAGTGCTCCTTGATCGGGTCTTCGCCTTTTTCGGCGCGCTGGGACTTGCTGGCCAGCAGGCCGAGCATGCGGTCCGAGTCACGTACCGAGGAGACTTCCGGGTTGGTCACGACGATGGCTTCATCGGCGAAGTACATCGCCAGGTGAGCACCGGTCTCGATACCGGCCGGGGAGTCGCACACCACGTATTCGAAGGTTTCCTTCAGCTCGGCAAGCACTTTGCCGACGCCTTCTTTGGTCAGCGCGTCTTTGTCGCGGGTCTGGCTGGCGGCCAGCACGTACAGGTTCTCAAGGCGCTTGTCCTTGATCAGGGCCTGTTGCAGGTTGGCTTCGCCGTTGACCACGTTGACGAAGTCGTACACCACGCGGCGTTCGCAGCCCATGATCAGGTCGAGGTTACGCAAGCCGACGTCGAAGTCGACAATGACTGTCTTGTGGCCGCGCAGAGCGAGGCCGGTACCGATAGCGGCGCTGGTGGTGGTCTTACCCACACCACCCTTGCCGGATGTAACCACGAGAATCTTGGCCAAGGTGTTTCACCCCTAAGGAAAAAGGACTTTTCAGCCCCTGAAAAACATCTCTTGGAACTCGCCGCAGGCGGACAGCTTTTGCAGGAAAAAGATGTGGTTTCCATAGGGGAAACGCCAACTTCCAATTATTCCTACGCAAGTCTTGCCGGTTTCGCTGTGCTATCAGAGTCTAGAGATGCTTGGAAAATGCGGCAGTATCCGTTAAAGACGGATGATGTTCAACACATCGCCCGACAGGCTGACTTGTACCCCGGCCCCCCACAGCGGATCACGGCGCAAATCTTCTGAAACCTTGTACTGGCCTGCGATGGACACTAGTTCAGCACTCAACTGCTGGCAAAAAATACGGGCCTTGGTATCACCCTTGATGCCGGCGAGGGCGCGTCCGCGCATCGGGCCGTATACATGGATGTTGCCATCGGCGAGAAGTTCCGCGCCTGGGCTGACCGAGGAGATCACCACCAGGTCGCCGCCCTGGGCGTAAATTTGCTGCCCGCCGCGTACGGGGGACGTGATGATCTTTGTAGGCTTGACGGTCGGCTCCGGCGGTTTTTCCGGTTTTTTCTTCACCTCACCTTCCATCGGGTCGAGCGGACGCTCGCGGGCACCGGACGGCGGCAGTACTGGCAGTTCAATGGCGATTGCGGCGGCAATGTCTTCAATACGGCTGGCGCGAATCGCCAGGGTGCGTAAGCCATGGGAGCGGCAGACGCGCATCAGGCCGGGCAAATCAATCGCGCCCTGGCCGGCCGGGAGTTTGTCCAGGGCCAGCACCAGCGGGGCATTGTTGAAAAAATTCGGCGCCAGGGCGACCTTGGCGGCCAGTTGGCGGTCCAGGGCGTCGAGGTCGTTGCGAGCCAGCTCCAGCACGGTGATGGCGAGCATGCTGCCTTTCAGCTGGAACACGGGATCTTGGTCTAGCGGTTCGGTTTGGCTCATGGTCGGCAAAAGCGGCTTGTCACGAAAAGTGTCGAGACTTATAACGAGAACAACCACGGGCCGCAAGCCGAGTCGATCCGTTGTAGAATGCGCGGCCCTTGTCTTTACCGGAATCTGTAATGGATCGCCCGCGTTTTCGTGCTGCATTTCTTCACCCGCGTTTTTGGCTGCTATGGCTGGGGCTCGGCCTGCTGTGGCTGGTCACGCAGTTGCCGTACCGGGCACTGTTGACCATTGGTCGTTTACTCGGTGCGGGCATGTACCGCGTGGCCGGCGATCGTCGCCGCATCGCCGCGCGTAACCTGGAACTGTGCTTCCCGGAAAAATCCGCCAAAGAACGCAAGCGCCTGCTCAAGGAGAACTTCGCGTCCACCGGCATCGCCTTCTTTGAAATGGCCATGAGCTGGTGGTGGTCGCGCCAGCGCCTGGCGCGCCTGGCCCATGTCGAAGGGCTGGAGCACCTCAAGCAGGCGCAGCTGGACGGCAAGGGCGTGATCCTGATGGCCCTGCATTTCACCACCCTGGAAATCGGCGCGGCGCTGCTCGGGCAAAAGCACACCATTGACGGCATGTACCGTGAACACGGCAACCCGCTGTTCGACTTTATCCAGCGCCGTGGCCGCGAGCGCCACAACCTCGACTCGTTGGCGATTGAGCGTGAAGACGTGCGAGGCATGCTCAAGCTGCTGCGCGCCGGCCGCGCCATCTGGTACGCACCGGACCAGGACTACGGCGCCAAGCAAAGCATTTTCGTGCCGCTGTTCGGCATCCAGGCTGCCACCGTGCCCGCCACCAGCACGTTCGCCCGGCTGGGCAAAGCGCTCGTCGTGCCGTTCACTCAAGAGCGGCTGGCCGATGGCAGTGGTTATCGCCTGGTGATCCACCCGGCACTGACCGATTTTCCTGGCGAAAGCGACGAAATCGACTGCCTGCGCATCAACCAGTGGGTTGAAGCTTCTGTACGCGAATGCCCCGAGCAGTACCTGTGGACCCACCGACGGTTCAAGAGCCGCCCGCCGGGCGAGCCCAAGCTGTACGAAAAACGTCGTCGATAACACCTGAATTTTTCTCCCCATGGAGTGACGCAATGCGCCCAGCTGAACCGGTCACAGGTTTGATTCTTTCCGGCGGCGGGGCGCGAGCGGCGTATCAGGTGGGCGTGTTGGCGGCGATTGCCGAATTGTTGCCGCCGGGGGCGCCCAACCCTTTTCCGGTGATCGTCGGCACCTCGGCCGGTGCGATCAACGCGGTCAGCCTGGCCAGCGGCGCCATGGACTTCACCGCCGCCATCGAGCGTCTCACCGCGTTCTGGCAGGGCTTTCGCAGCCACCTGGTGTTGCGCAGCGACTGGCCGGGCGTGGTCCGCCAGGCGAGCCGCTTCTTTATTCACAGCCTGCTCGGGCTGGGGGCGCAAGTGCCGGTGGCGCTGCTCAACAGCTCGCCATTGCGCGCTTTGCTCCGCGACAAACTGCACCTGGAAGGCATCGACGAAGCCATTCGCCAGAAGCATCTGCATGCCGTGGCGGTCACCGCGTTCGGTTATGAGTCGGGGCAAGCGGTGACCTTCTACCAGGGCGGCGGCACCCTCGACGCTTGGCTGCGCCATCGGCGGATCGGCGTGCCGACCCAACTGACGGTCGAGCACCTGTTGGCGAGTTCGGCGATTCCCTTGCTGTTTGCGCCGGTCAAACTGGGTCAGGAGTATTTCGGCGATGGCGCGGTGCGGCAGTCGGCGCCGATCAGTCCGGCCTTGCACCTGGGCGCCACGCGGGTGCTGGTGGTCGGTGTCAGCGGCAACCCGCGTGGAAATGACCCCGCGAGCGCGTTGCAGCGCACCTACACCGGTCAGGAGCCGACGCTGGCGCAGATAGGCGGGCACATGCTCAACAGCACGTTCATCGACAGCCTGGAGAGTGACATCGAATTGCTGCAACGCCTGAACCAGTTCAGCCATGTGTTGCCGGCGGATGCGGCGGTACAGGGGCTCGCGCCCGTGGAGGTGCTGGTGATTGCACCGAGCCAGCCGATCGATGAAATCGCGGCGCGGCATCGCCAGGAACTACCTGCAGCGTTGCGCATGTTCTTGCGTGGGCCGGGGGCAACCAAGACCAGCGGGGCGGGGGTGCTGAGTTACTTGTTGTTCGAGGCGGGGTATTGCAGCGAGTTGATTGAGTTGGGGCGGCGTGATGCGTTGGCCAAGCGTGAAGAAATCATGCGCTTCTTGGGGCTTGCAC
>NZ_JBARTQ010000346.1:0-6114 GCF_049645325.1 Pseudomonas sp.
CCATAAGGAGTCATGTAATGTCATCCCTTGATAGCCTGAGAACCCTTAAAACGCTGCAAATCGACGACAAGACCTATCACTACTTCAGCCTGCCCGAAGCCGCCAAGAGCCTGGGTGACCTGGACACGCTGCCGATGTCTCTCAAGGTGCTGCTGGAAAACCTGCTGCGCTGGGAAGACAACAAGACCGTCACCGGCACCGACCTCAAGGCCATCGCCGCGTGGCTCAAAGAGCGCCAGTCCGACCGCGAGATCCAGTACCGTCCGGCCCGCGTATTGATGCAAGACTTTACCGGCGTGCCCGCCGTGGTCGACCTGGCCGCGATGCGCGCCGCCGTGGCCAAGGCCGGGGGCGACCCGCAGCGCATTAACCCGCTCTCGCCCGTCGACCTGGTGATTGACCACTCGGTGATGGTCGACAAGTTCGGCAGCACCAGCGCGTTCGAGCAGAACGTCGACATCGAAATGCAGCGCAACGGCGAACGCTACGCCTTCCTGCGCTGGGGCCAGAGCGCCTTCGACAACTTCAGCGTGGTGCCACCGGGCACCGGCATCTGTCACCAGGTCAACCTTGAATACCTGGGCCGCACCGTGTGGACCAAGGACGAAGACGGCCGTACCTACGCCTTCCCCGACACGCTGGTGGGCACCGACTCCCACACCACCATGATCAACGGCCTGGGCGTACTCGGTTGGGGCGTGGGCGGGATCGAAGCCGAAGCGGCAATGCTCGGCCAGCCCGTGTCGATGCTGATTCCGGAAGTGATCGGCTTCAAGCTGACCGGCAAATTGAAAGAAGGCATTACCGCCACCGACCTGGTGCTGACGGTCACCCAGATGCTGCGTAAAAAAGGCGTGGTGGGTAAATTCGTCGAGTTTTATGGCGACGGCCTTGCCGACCTGCCCCTGGCCGACCGCGCCACCATCGCCAACATGGCCCCGGAATACGGCGCCACCTGCGGCTTTTTCCCGGTGGATGACATAACGCTCGACTACCTGCGCCTGTCGGGCCGCCCTGCCGAAACCGTCAAGCTGGTCGAGGCCTACACCAAAGCCCAGGGCCTGTGGCGCAACGCTGGCCAGGAGCCAGTGTTCACTGACACCCTCGCGCTGGACATGGGCAGCGTCGAAGCCAGCCTGGCCGGGCCAAAACGCCCTCAGGACCGCGTTTCCCTGCCGAACGTTGGCCAAGCCTTCAGCGACTTCCTCGACTTGCAATTCAAACCGACCAACAAGGAAGAGGGCCGCCTGGAGAGTGAGGGCGGCGGCGGTGTCGCCGTGGGCAACGCCGACCTGGTGGGTGAAACCGACTATGAATACGGCGGCCAAACCTATCGCCTGAAAAACGGCGCCGTGGTGATTGCCGCGATTACTTCCTGCACCAACACCTCCAACCCGAGCGTGATGATGGCCGCTGGCTTGGTGGCGAAAAAGGCCGTAGAAAAAGGCCTGACCAGCAAACCCTGGGTGAAAACCTCGCTGGCGCCCGGCTCCAAAGTGGTGACCGACTATTACAAGGCGGCAGGCCTCACACAGTATTTGGACAAACTCGGCTTTGACCTGGTCGGCTACGGCTGCACCACCTGTATCGGCAACTCCGGGCCGTTGCCGGAGCCGATTGAAAAAGCCATCCAGAAAGCCGACCTCGCTGTGGCGTCCGTGTTGTCCGGCAACCGCAACTTCGAAGGGCGCGTGCACCCGCTGGTGAAAACCAACTGGCTGGCCTCGCCGCCACTGGTGGTCGCCTACGCGCTGGCCGGCACCGTGCGCATCGACATCAGCAGCGAGCCGCTGGGTAATGACCCATCCGGCAAGCCGGTGTACCTGAAAGACATCTGGCCCAGCAGCCAGGAAATCGCCGACGCCGTGGCGCAGGTCAGCACGGGCATGTTCCACAAGGAATACGCCGAGGTGTTTGCCGGTGACGAACAGTGGCAAGCCATTGAAGTGCCACAGGCCGCGACTTACGTGTGGCAGAAGGACTCCACCTATATCCAGCACCCGCCGTTTTTTGATGACATTGGCGGCCCGTTGCCGGTGATCAAAGACGTCAAGGGCGCTAACGTGCTGGCCCTGCTGGGCGATTCGGTGACCACCGACCACATCTCCCCCGCCGGCAACATCAAGACCGACAGCCCCGCCGGCCACTACCTGCGCGAACAAGGCGTGGAACCGCGAGACTTCAACTCCTACGGCTCACGCCGGGGCAACCATGAAGTGATGATGCGCGGCACCTTTGCCAACATCCGCATCCGCAACGAGATGCTCGGCGGCGAAGAAGGCGGCAATACGCTGTACATCCCCACCGGCGAGAAAATGCCGATTTACGACGCGGCCATGAAATACCAAGCCTCGGGCACGCCGCTGGTGGTGATCGCCGGGCAGGAATACGGCACCGGTTCGAGTCGCGACTGGGCGGCCAAAGGCACCAACCTGCTGGGGGTCAAGGCTGTGATTGCCGAGAGCTTCGAGCGCATTCACCGTTCCAACCTGGTCGGCATGGGCGTGCTGCCGCTGCAGTTCAAGCTGGATCAGAACCGCAAGTCGCTGAAGCTGACGGGCAAGGAGAAAGTCGACATCCTCGGGCTGACGAACGCCGAGGTCGAACCGCGGATGAACCTGACACTGGTGATTACGCGGGAAGATGGCAGCACGGAGAGGGTCGACGTGCTGTGCCGGATTGATACCTTGAACGAAGTGGAATACTTCAAGGCGGGCGGGATTCTGCACTATGTGCTGCGTCAGTTGATCGCCTCATAAGGCAATCTTCAGAACAGTGGAGATCCAATGTGGGAGCTGGCTTGCCAGCTCCCACAGTGTTGACTGCATTCAGATCAGCCGAACAACCACTTCCACAGCAATACCAACACAACCACCGCCAACACCGGCCGCGCAATGCGGTACGCCTTGGGATGCTTGCGCTTCCACTGCTTGACCCTACCGCTGAACTTATCGGTGAAATTCTTGCTCCAGGCATACGCCTGGTTGATCCCGCCAACACGTTCGTCATCCAGGTTCTGCGGTGCCGTGGCGCGACCCAACTGCTTGCTGACCCAGCGGTTGAGGCGGGTCATGACGCGGTTGCTCAGCGGGCGCTCGATGTCGCAGAACAGGATCACTCGGGTGTATTCGGTTTCGTTCTTCACCCAGTGCACGTAGGTTTCATCAAACATCACGTCTTCACCGTCGCGCCAGGCATAGACCTGGCCGTCGACAAAGATGCGGCAGTCGTCGGAGTTCGGGGTCGACAGCCCCAAGTGGTAGCGCAGGGAACCGGCAAACGGGTCGCGGTGCGGGTTGAGGTGGCTGCCGCCCGGCAGCAGCGCAAACATGGCGCCTTTGACGTTGGGGATACTGCTGACCAGCGCCACGGTTTTCGGGCACAGCGCCTCGGCCGATGGCAGCGGTTTGTCGTACCACTTGAGGTAGAAACGCTTCCAGCCCTTCTTGAAGAACGAACCGAAACCGGCGTCGTTGTTCTTTTCGGCAGCGCGGATGTAGCCCTCGTCGAACAGGTGCATGGCCTCTTCGCGGATCACTTCCCAATTGTCCTTGAGCACGTCCAGTTCCGGGAACTTGCTGCGGTCCAGATACGGCTTGGACGGCACGGCCGAGAACAGGTACATCAAGGCGTTATACGGGGCGAACAGCGCCGAATGGTTGACGAACTGGCGCAACAACGGCAAACGAGCCTTGCCACGCAGGTGCACATACAGCGTGCTGCCGATAAACAGCGCCAGCACCGACAGTTTGGCGGCCAAAGAAAAGGTCATGCAGCAACTCCTGGAAATAAGCGCCTGGCCAGCAACCTCCCAGCTTCGGGAAACCAGACGTAACAGCCGGCCATGATAAACAGTTGGGCCATTATGCAGAAGGCCCGGGCTGACCGGCTGACATAAATCAACCTGCCACCCTCATCAGGCCTGGTTTTCCTGGTCGGTAAACAAGTCGCTGAACAACATGCTCGACAGGTAGCGCTCGCCGGAGTCCGGCAGGATCACCACGATGGTCTTGCCCTGCATCTCCGGTTTCTCGGCCAGGCGCACGGCCACGGCCATGGCGGCGCCACACGAGATGCCGCACAGAATCCCTTCTTCCTGCATCAAACGCAGGGCCATGGCCTTGGATTCGTCGTCGGTCACCAGCTCGACGCGGTCAACCATCGACAAATCGAGGTTCTTCGGCACAAAACCGGCGCCGATGCCCTGGATTTTGTGCGGGCTCGGCTTGATCTCTTCACCGGCCAGCGCCTGGGTGATGACCGGCGATACGATCGGCTCAACGGCCACCGACAGGATAGGTTTGCCGGCAATGTTCTTGATATAACGCGACACGCCGGTGATGGTGCCGCCAGTGCCCACGCCTGCTACCAGCACATCCACGGCGCCGTCGGTGTCGTTCCAGATTTCCGGGCCGGTGGTTTTTTCGTGGATCGCCGGGTTGGCCGGGTTGTCGAACTGGGCCGGCATAAAGTAGGTGGCCGGGTCGCTGGCGAGAATTTCGCTGGCTTTGTCGATGGCACCTTTCATGCCCTTGGCCGGTTCGGTCAGCACCAGTTCGGCGCCGAGCGCCTTGAGCACTTTGCGCCGCTCGATGCTCATGGACGCGGGCATGGTCAGCAGCAGTTTGTAGCCACGGGCGGCGGCGACAAACGCCAGGCCGATGCCGGTGTTGCCGGAAGTCGGTTCTACAATGGTCATGCCTGGCTTGAGTTTGCCGGTGCTTTCGGCGTCCCAGATCATGTTTGCGCCAATTCGGCACTTCACCGAATAGCCCGGGTTACGCCCTTCTATCTTGGCCAGGATGGTCACGCCACGCGGGGCGATGCGGTTGATCTGAACCAGGGGCGTGTTACCGATGGAGTGCGCGTTGTCTGCAAAGATGCGGCTCATGACGGGTCCTTAAGGCGATTTCAAGAAGGCCTCAAGGGTATGCCTCAGGCCTGGAAGCGTCCAGTCAGAGGAACGTTGCGCCCGCCTGCGCGGTCCATCGCCTATAACGTTGGAGAACCTCACTATGAAACGTCGCTACAGTGGGCTGCTATGGATTGTCGCCGTGCTGGTGGTAGTACTGATCGCCCTGGACCTCGCCCTGCCCTACCTGGTGCGCAACTACCTGAACGACAAACTCGCGGACATGGGCGATTACCGTGGCCAGGTCACGGACGTCGACGTGGCGCTGTGGCGCGGCGCCTACAAGATCAACGGCCTGCAGATCGTCAAGGTTGACGGCAAGGTGCCGGTGCCGTTCGTCAAGGCGCCGTCGATCGACCTGTCGGTGAGCTGGCATTCGTTGTGGTACGACCACGCCGTGGTGGCCGAGGTGCAGTTCTTCCAGCCCGAACTGAATTTCGTCGACGGCGGCAACCAACAGGCCTCCCAGACCGGTAAAGGCACCGACTGGCGTGCGCAACTGAGCAAATTGTTGCCGATCACCCTCAACGAAGTGCGCATTCAGGACGGCAAGATCGCCTTCCACAACTTCAATTCCAAGCCGGCGGTGAACATTTACGCCACCGAGGTCAATGCCAGCTTCTACAACCTTACCAACGTGGTCGACGTCAAAGGCAAGCGTGACGCCAGCTTCGACGGCAAAGCCTTGCTGTTGGGCCAGGCCCCGCTGGAAGCCACCGCAGCCTTCGACCCGCTGAGCAACTTCGAAGACTTCGAATTCCGTTTTCGCGCCAAGGACATTCAACTCAAGCGCCTGAACGACTTCGCTTCCGCCTATGGCAAGTTCGACTTCAACGCCGGCAATGGTGATGTGGTGGTTGAAGCCCAAGCGGAAAAAGGCCAGCTGAGTGGCTATATCAAGCCATTGCTGCGCAATGTCGAGGTGTTCAACTGGCAGCAGGACGTGGAAAACAAGGATAAAGGCATCTTCCGTTCAATCTGGGAGGCCGTGGTCGGCGCCAGCGAGACCGTGCTGAAGAACCAGAATAAAAACCAGTTTGCCACCCGCGTGGAACTCAGTGGCAGCGTGCACCAGCAAGATATCAGCGCGTTCTCAGCGTTTTTGGCGATTTTGCGCAATGGTTTTATTCAGGCCTTTAATGCGCGGTATGAGCAGCCCAAGCCTAGCGCGGACTGAAATGTGGGAGCGGGCTTGCTCGCGA
>NZ_JBARTQ010000347.1:0-4485 GCF_049645325.1 Pseudomonas sp.
GTCGTAGCCCTGCACGGGCATGATGGCGTAGGCAGCACCGCTGACAGTCGGGCCCTTGTACGCGGGTAGGATCGAGATAACCGTGGAACTGGCGACGTTGGCTACCTCGTAGGTCGCACCGTCTGGACCAACGAATGAGTCGCCATTCCGGCTGCTGGCGGCGAAATCCACGTTTGCGCCGACGACAGTGGTGCTGCCGTTTTGTACAGCAACTGTTCCGGCTCTTTGCCAAACCATATTTTTCTCCGGTCGTTAAAAAACCGCTCAAGGCGGCATACATAAATGGGCTGCTTAATTCAAGCCGCAATCTTCCCGAATATGGCCTGAAGCATAAAGTAGGTTGGGTTAGTAACAGTAGTGACGCTAAACCTGATCACACCCGCCGTAAAATCATATCTAAGTCCGGTACCCCGTGACTCGTTGTTCCCGGCCATCATTGGCATACGTGCGTTATTTATCATCAGGTAATCTCCAAGCGCGTAGTTCATCGGTATGGAGTACCAATTTGTTATTAAACCTTGAGAGTTCTGATCCGAATGGGTATAGCTACAGTTCGCAATAGCGCGAGTAAATACTGCGGCTTGAGTTCCAGAATCAAATATTTGTTTTGCATCGGCATCCCACATCCTAAGCCCGTAAGAAGCAGAGGGTGTCGACGAAAAAGCACCTACAAATATATCTCCGGAATGCGCCTGATTAGATACTACGGTTGCACCAGTCCAAGAGCCTGCAGAGCCAACAAGCAATACGCCGAGCTGAATAATCGAACTATTATTTTGAGGTCGAATGAAAACAAGCGGAGGCTCTTGGGTAGTGACTACCTTCTGGAAAGAAATCCCAGCGTTCGCCGTATAGGAGCCTTTGTGAAACACACAAAGCCTGGCATATTCCGAGTCAAGAGATACTGATCCCAAATCATTTACAACGCTTAGACCATAGCTCATCAAACCCACCTTGCGACGATTAGACGCATTGTTGCCGATGAAAAAGAATCACTAGGCCTAGGCGCAAGGTAATTCCTCACATACGCGACCCCTTGACCCATTTCGCACTCAAGCTGCCGGTTAGAGGCGACCTGCGCAGTATCGTTATTTATCGGCAAAAGAAAGCAAATAGAGTTGTTAGGGGTGCACCCAGGCACGGAAAACGATCTTTGACCTCCGCCCCCTGCTGCGTAAGAAACCAAAAGGGAAAGTACAATTCTGTAGGTGGAAGTGCTTGTATCAAACTCAAGAGCACCGTTCGTCGACCACAGCCGCAATCCAGAACTCATTCGGTTTGATCTCCTAGCTGTACACGTTTAACACCGTTCACATCCCAGAATCGTAAAGAGCGATTCGTCATCATTGATCGCCCCTGACCTGGAACAACGCCATTGATTTCAAACGTCCCGTCGAAGAACAGCTTCCAACCAGTGCTTCCTGCAACATAGTTGTTCGACTGTATGTAGTTGCCGATCTTGGCGTTGGTGATCGTTCCGTCCTGGATAAATGCTGAGCTGATGAAGGTCTGCCCGCCGGTAACCGAGAAAGGCGACACGGGCGTGCCATTTGCCAGGTTGAGCAGCATGAAGGTGTCCGCCCTGACCACGAACTGCGACGAAACCCCAGATGGGTCGACCTGCAAGCCCAATCCAAACGAAGCGGCGTACTTCTGGCCTCCCGCAGTGGTCTCCATTTTCACTGACCAGATCGTCGACAGATCCCCGCTCATTTTGGCCACCGCTTTGCTGGTGGTCTGAATGGCGGTCTCATTGGCACCGGCCTTGGCGTTGAGTTGCGTGATGCTTTCAGCCGTAGCCGTGCGGTCCGTCGCAGTAACTCGTTCAAGATTTGTGATCTTGGCGCCGCTGTCACCGACAGTAGCGTCGAGCGTTATCAGGCGCTGCGCCGTAGCCTCGTTCGCCGAAGATCGCACTAACTCTTCGCGGGCAATAGCCGCAGTGCTGCTCCAGCCCTTGAGCGCATCAATCTTTTCACCGTTGCCGCTATCGTCCCGGGTGGCGGCGCGAAGTGCATTGAGCGTTGAGGCCTGGGCGACAACCTTGCCGTCGACAGTCTCGATGTTGGTTTTGTTGAGCGCGACCTGCTGCGCCAGGGCGCCGACAGTTCCAACTGTCTGCCCGACGTCGAGCCAGTAAGTGGCATTCGGCGGTGGCTTGTTGGCCGGTACGCTGGCGATAGCCTGATAAAGCCGCTGCCCTTGCCGCACCGTGTCGCCGGCTGCATAGGTCCTCGCGGGGTCGTACAGCAGGATGTCGTCCAGTGCATCGATCTGGTCCTGCAGGCCGGGGATCTTGTTAATGTCGCTGAGCAGATCCTGACCAAGCTCAGTCTTGCTGATCTTTCCCGCCAACATTTTGAGGATCGGCCCAGCGTCAGCGCTCGCCTGCCCCATCACCCCATTCACAACCGGGTAGAACGGGCCGACGTTGCCAGTGCGGTCCACCAGGCGAGCCCAGAAGAACAGCGTGGCGCCCGCCAACAGTTGCTGCATGCGGTAGTCGGCCTGCGGGTAAGCCAGGTCGGCCAGCTTCGTTGCGGCGGGCAGGTTGTTCGCCGGGCCATACCAAAGCTCGGTGCGCTGGGTGTCCTCTGCACCAGGTGGGAAAGCCCACTTGATGCTGATGCCGAACAGCTCACTGGTAGTGGTGAGCGAGCTCACCGCCAGCGGCAACCCAACCTTCCCTTTCAGATTGGTCAGTACGGAGCTTTTCCAGACCGACGAGATTTCGAAGGCGCTCACCGACCGCACGCGGGCCAGGTAGGCGCCCGAGTAAATACCGGTGACGTCCACACTCGTCGAACCCGTGCGCTGCACCTTGATCCAGTTGCCGCTATCCTTGCGCCACTCCACGTCATAAGCGACCGCGCCGGTAACGGCAGGCCACGAGATGTTCATGGTGCTGATGGCCAGACCCTGATCAATCGACACGTTCGACGTGACAGTGACACTCGCCGGAGGGGCAACGACGGTGATTGGAATAACGCTTATTGGGCGGTCTTCCAAGCGGGCACCCGTGTCAATGCTTGGGAACTTGCTTGGCTCATACTGCAGCGCACTGATTTCGTAATCGCCCTCTTGCGTGCGTGCGGTCCTGATCACTCGATAAAGAGGGATGGCCAGATCATCCGCATCGATTGCCCACTGAAGTTGTACTGCTGGCGGTTCGCTGTAGGCCACTGTGACGGCGATATTGCGCCCGCTCACGCCTTCCACGGTGCGCCCCTCCGCACGCCCGCCTGGCAGGTTGATGACCAGGCGATCGCCTGCTTTTGCCAGGGTGTCGCGATCAAGCGTGATGACCTTGCCGGCAGCCGCGGCGATTCGACCGCCGATCTCTCGGCCGGCGAGCAACGAGTCGGCGACTGGAATGATGAAACCAGGCAGCGGAATTCGGCCTTCCATGCCGGTCTTGAAGTTGATAGTGCGGTCCTGGTTGTTGCTCAGCACAAGCCATTTGGCCCGGCGTTGGGCCTCAGACGCGCGGGTGCAGCCTATAGCGCTGATTTCCGTTGGTTTGTCGCCCAGGCGGCGCTGTAGCGGCAAGTCGGAATAGACGGTGACATCGGTGTCGTAGTTGTTGAGCGGGTTGTCGTAGCTCACAAGACACCGCGTGAAGCGCGTCTTCGCTGAGGCGCTGCCGTAGGAAATCTTGCCGTCAATCACGTTCGACCTGGTGAAGACATAGTCGATGTCCTGTGAGCGGGGCATGTCCGCCTGCATCACCAACTGGCCCTGAGCCCAATATGTCATGCCCCGGTAAATGCCTGCGATATCTCGCAGAAGCGACCAAGCATCCGATTTGCCCTGCAGGTTCATATCGCATAGGAAGCGCGGCTCTTGCCCGTCCGCGCCGTCAGATACCAGTTGGTCGCAATATTGCGCGATGCGGTAAAGCTCCCACTTATCCACCATCCACGGCTTTATGCGTCGGCCTAAACCGAAACGGTCCTGAGTGCAGATGCCGTACGTTACCCACGCTGGATTATTGGTCCAAGCCTCCTTCATGGTGCCGTCCCAAGCCCCGGAGTAGGTCCGGGCCACCGGGTCGTAGTTGCTCGGCACCTGCCAGCGGCGCGCCTTGCATTTCACTGTCACGGCCGGAATATTTGTGAATTGCTCGGCGTTGAACTCGATGAACAAAAGCGCGGTGTTTGGATAGCGCAACTTCTCGTCAATAACCTGCGTGTAGCCGGCGATGAGAGTGCTGTCAGCTATCTTGTCGGTGTTCTGGTTTGGGGTGATTCGGCGAACACGAATAAGCCAGCCACTTGTAGCAGTAGGTAGCTTGATTGGCAGTGACCGCTCGTAGCGTGTGGTGGTCTTGCCGTCCATGGCGCCCACCAGCACCTCCTGATATGCACCTCCATCAGTGGCCACATCCACCGCATACTCGACGCGGTAACCGTTGATATTTCCTTGGTCGTCCTGACTTGTAAGTCGCGGCGTAGCCAGGCGTATGCGAACAGCAGAGAGTTGTAG
>NZ_JBARTQ010000348.1:0-3078 GCF_049645325.1 Pseudomonas sp.
AGTTACCGCACACCGGATGCTGGACAATCCGTTGTATCTGCGGCCGCTTTTCGGCAAGACCTTGGCAATTCGGAGCCGCCCGTCGCTGGAACACAGTCGAACACGGTCGAGCGGTTGCCAGCACTTCCAACGGCCGAGCTTGTAAAGTCAAACCTGACATTGGCGGACCTTGAAAGCATGGCGATGCAAAACAATCCCGCGCTTCACGAGGCCGCGGCCCTGGTGGAAGCAGCCCAGGGGAACCGGGTGCAAGTTGGCCTGCCGCCGAATCCGGTTATCGGATACTCAGGTCAGCAACTTAGCAGCCACGGCCAGGCGGAGCAGCAAGGTATTTTCCTTGGTCAGAAATTCGTTACGGGCAAGAAGCTACGTTTGAATCGTCAAGTTGCTGATTGGGAGCTCCAGCGAGTTGAGCGAGAACTCGAAGCAGTTCGATTGCGTGTGCTCACGGACGTGCGGATCGGCTACTACGATGTGCTGATCGCTCAGCGCCGACGTGAATTGGCCGCCGACCTGGTGCGCATTAGCGAACAAGGAACGAAAGCGGCTCAATTGCTGTTCGAGGGCGAAGAGGTCAGTGAAGCGGATCCACTACGGGCCCGTGTCGAAGCCGAAATGGCCCAAATTCTGCTTCAGACGTCCACCAATCAGCATGTCGAAGCCTGGCGGCGGCTGATCGCGGTTTTGGGCATGCCGGAACTTGCCCATCAGCGGCTGAAAGGTGAGCTGAAACCGGACGGGATCGCTCTGTCGTGGCAGGAAACACTGCATCAAGTACTAAGCGAAAGCCCCGAAATAGCAGCGGCTATTGCCGACGTAGAAGCCACCCAGTGGGCTGTGGAACGGGCGTATGCCGCAGTCAAGCCGGACGTTGACGTCCAGGCAGTTTTCCAAGACGATCGCGGGACCGGCAGCAGCAACGGTAATCTTCAGGTCACTCTGCCGATCCCGATCATCAACCGCAACCAAGGTCGAATCCAGCAGGCCGAAGCGCAAGCTGCGGCGGCCGAGCGTGCCGTGGACCGCTTAGCGCTTGACCTGCAGACCCGTTTGGCGGCGGCTTTCCAACGCTATGAAAGCGCTCGCAATCAAGTCGAAAAGTATTCGCGAACCGGTGGAATTCTTGAGAATGCTGATCGCACGCTCGAATTAATCCGGACCGGTTACCAGGCCGAGGAATTCGGAGTGATCGAGTTGCTGGCCGCCCAGCGAACGTACTTCCAGACCAACCTGGCCTACCTCGAATCACTGCGCGAACTGTGGGTGTCCGCCATGGAAATCCGAGGGCTTATGCTGACAGGTAGCTTAGGAAAATAGGGACATTGCACGAGGCATCGCGATGTCTGGTTGCTTGTCATGATTAGATAATAACGTAGAATAGGTAAATTGCGTGGCGTTCGGTAAACATCGGACAACCCTTTGATCTTGTAGCGATGACCGGACTCGCCTAAACATGGATAGATGGATTTTTGGTTCCCAGGATGGTTTCCTCAGCTTATGCGCCATTTGTTTACTACGTTCTTGACGGTAATCGTGCTGGTGCATTCGACCTTCGGTTGCTGCATCCACCACGCGCACGCTTGCGAAGCGCGATCTGGTAAATGGCATCAGCCTAGTTCGGGCACTTGCGATCATGACGATCACGGTCAAGAGAGCCATCAACAATCTCTCGCCTTGAACTCCTGCGGCTGCGACGAGCAGCATCAGCACGACGGACCGTTGTCTTGTGATGACGACAAGTGCATCTTTACACGCACCGAATCGTCACCAAATGCGGATACGCTAAGCAGCCAAAATTCAATGCACCTTTTTTCTGCGATGGCGCCTTCTCTAACCTCCGCCGTCGAACTTGCTACCGCTAGCCATCCACCTGCGCCAGACGCAGCCTTTACCGGTCTGCGCCTACATCTTGCGCTCGAAGTCTTGGTGATTTGATTCTCCTGACGCACGCCTGTCCGCATGTGTAGTTGCGCGCTTGCCGCGCACCGCATCGATTGAAGTCGTGCGCATCTCTCAGAAGTTAAAAGCCAAAAGCCGTGATGCCAGCTCTTGGGTTCTCAGGTCACGACAACGGTTTTGGCATTCGGCTTTTGTACTGTACTGCGGCCGCATCGGTACTCGATTCGACGGGAGAATACTCAATGGATACGCGAACGATGAAATTCAAATTGTCTGCCCTCAGCTCAACCGTTCTGAAATGGTCGGTGGCTATTGTAATTGTTACCGCGGTTGCGGTCCTGGGCACCATATTCCACAAGCAGTGGCTGCCGATGGCCAACGCGCTGCTGGCGTCCGCGAGTCCATCCGTCGAGCAGCCCGAATCGCACAATGACGCGCATGCCGGCCACGATGGCCATTCCGACAACGGACACGAGGGCCACAACGAAGCCACATCGCTGGAACTCAGCGATAAGGCGCTGCGAAACGTCGGATTTCGGCCGTACGTCGTCAAGTTGCAGCCATTCATCAAGACGACTGCCGTGCCAGCCATGGTGGTCGAGCGTCCTGGACGATCTCAGCTGGATGTTACAGCACCCATGACAGGGATTGTAATGAAGGTCTACGCCATCGAAGGTGAAGCAGTTGAGTCGGGACAGCCGCTGTTTGACCTCCGGTTGACGCATGAGGATTTGGTCACCGCACAGCGGGATTTTCTGCGCTCTGCCCAGGAATTGGATGTTGTCGAACGAGAGTTAAAGCGGTTGAATTTGATCAGCGGCGGTGTCATTCCCGGAAAGCGAATTCTGGAGCGCGAGTACGAACAGCAGAAGATCGAGGCAGCTCTCCTTGCGCAACGCGAAGGGCTGCTGTTGCATGGCCTGTCGCAACCGCAGATCAACGACATCCTTGCGAATCGGAGTCTGCTTAAGGCGCTGACGGTCGTTGCCCCACAGGCGAAAGGGGATTGCACCACGTCGGAAGTGCAACACTTGTTCACCGTTCAGACGCTGAACGTAAAACCGGGCCAGCAGGTGTCCGCGGGCGAAAGCCTGAGCATCCTTGGAGACCATTGCCGCTTGTACATCGAGGGCAAGGCCTTCGAGGAAGACGCCGAGAAGTTGAATCAGGTGGCGAAAG
>NZ_JBARTQ010000349.1:0-5464 GCF_049645325.1 Pseudomonas sp.
ACCGAGGTGATGCCATCGCAGGCAAGCCAGCTCCCACACTTGACGCTGTACTACTTGCTGCCGCTGACCTGCTTGTACAGCGCATCCGCATTCGCATTGGTCACCGGTACCCACGGCAGGATGTAGTTCTTCGCCGTGCCGTCACCCCATTTCACGTCCTTGCCATAGCGCTCCCAGATCACCGATTGCGGCTTGTAATCCTTGCCGGCCAGTGCGCGCAACGCCACGTCCAGCGCGCCTTGGGATTGGGCCTGGGCGTCTTGCAGGAAGGTGGTGACTTCGTCTTTCTTGGCTGCCTGAATCGCATCCGGCATGCCGTCGATGGAAGTCACCGGCACGTCCTTGGAGGTCAGCCCGTGGGACTTCAGGGCCTGCACGGCACCCAGGGCCATGTCATCGTTCTGTGCGATCACGCCGTTGATGCCTTTGGGGTGCGCGTTCAGCCAGTCTTCAGTCAGGGTCAAGGCCTGGGCGCGGTCCCAGTTGGCGGTCTTTTTCTCGATGATCTTGATGTCCGGGTGTTTGCCGAGCACTTCCAGCTCGCCTTTTTCCCGGTCGATTTGCGCCGACTGGCCAATCGGGCCCTGGATGATCACCACGTTGCCTTTGCCGTTGAGCTTGTCGACCATGGCCTGGGCTTGCAGGCGGCCGCCTTCGACGTCGTCGTTCCCCACATACGGCACGGAGGCATCGGCTACTTTCGTATTGGAGGCGATGACCACCACGTCATTGCTCATGGCCTGCTTGACGGTGCCCACGCCAGCCTTGGTGTCGATCGGCACGAACAGGATGGCGTCGTAGTGCTGGGTGACCATGTTTTCAATCTGGTTGTTCTGGGTCAGGGCGTCGTAGTTGCCGTCGAACACGGTCAATTGCACGGTGCCATCCTTGACCGCCGGGTGTTCCTTCAGCTCGCGGACCCAGTTCTGCATGAACTGGCCCTTGAGGCCGTAGACGGCGGCGCCGATTTTGTAGGTCTTGCCATCGGCGGCCATTGCGATACTGCTGGCGAGCAGGGAGAGAGCCGCCACAGCGGCCAAGGTGTTACCCAGTTTCATAAGTAGAACTCCGGTTATTGTTGTGGGTCGTTCTCTAGCGTTTTTTCTTGCGCCACACGTCGATCAGTACTGCGAACACGATGATCAGGCCCTTGGCGACCTGCTGGTAATAGGAGGACACGCCGAGCAGGTTCAGCCCGTTGTTGATCACGCCGATCAACAGCGCGCCAAACAGCGTGCCGACAATGCTGCCGGTACCGCCCGAGAGGCTGGTGCCGCCGATCACCACGGCGGCGATCGCGTCCAGCTCATAGGAAACCCCGGCCTGGGGCAGGGCGGAGGTGGTGCGCGCCGACAGCACTACGCCGGCCAGCCCCGCGAGCAAACCCGAGACCACGTACACCGAAAACATCACCTTGCGCACGCCAATGCCCGAGGTGCGCGCGCTCTTTTCATTGCCGCCCACTGCGTACACATAGCGGCCGTACGTGGTGTAGCGCAGCACCATCCAGAAGATCAGCGCGACCACGGCGAAGATCACGATCGGCACGCCAATCGGGCCGATCTTGCCGATGCCCAGCGCCAGGTAGGCGTCGGGCAAATCGGTGATCGGGCTGCCGTCGTTAAGAATGAAGGTCATGCCGCGGGCGATACTGAGCATGCCGAGGGTGGCCACGAACGGCGGGATCGACAGGTTGGCGACCATGAAGCCATTCACCACGCCCAGCATCGCGCCGGCAAACATTCCCGCGCTGACCGCCGCCAGCAGGCCGTAGCCCTGGGTTGCGACCATGGCGCTGCACAACCCGCCAAACGCCAGGATCGAGCCCACCGACAAGTCGATGCCCTTGGTCAAAATCACATAGGTCATGCCCACGGCGAGGATGCCGTTGATCGAGGTCTGGCGCAGGATGTCCATCCAGTTGCGCCAAGTCATGAAGTATTCGCTGGAAAACGCCATCACCACGCACAGCAGGATAAACACCAGCGGCAGGCCGAAGCGGTCCAGGGACAGGCGCACGCGGTTGCGCGGCTGGGCCGTGATAGGGGCAGTAATAGAGGTTTTGGCATTCATGAGGCAAGACTCAACAAGGCTTCCTGGGAAAGGGCGGTGTCGGTGCTGATGGTCACCAGCCGGCCGCCTTTGAATACGGCGATGCGATCACTCAGGTGCAGCAGTTCCGGGGCTTCGGACGACACCACGATGGCGGCGCCACCGGCCCGCACGAACTGGTCGAGCAGGTGATAGATCTCCTGCTTGGCGCCTTCGTCGATGCCGCGCGTTGGCTCATCGCACAAAAGGCACACCGGTTCGGTGGACAGGCATTTGGCGAGCACAACTTTCTGCTGGTTGCCGCCGCTCATTGAGGCCACCGGCAGCTCCAGCGAACTGGTCTTGATCTGCAGGCGCTTGACCATGTCCTGGGCCAACTGGGTTTCCTTGCGTGCATTGATCACTGACCAGCTCGACAAACGTTTGTAGGCCGACAGTGCAATGTTCGAAAGGATGCTGCCGGTGAGTACCAGGCCGCTGTCCTTGCGGTCTTCGGTGACCAGCGACATCCCGGCGCTGATCGTGGCTTTGGGCAAGCCGACGGGCATGGGTTTGCCTTGCAGGGTGACGCTGCCGGAATCGGCCACGGTAAGGCCATAAATGCAGTTGAGAAACTCGCTGCGCCCGGAACCCATCAGGCCATAGATGCCGAGGATTTCGCCCTGTCGCAGCTGCAGGCTGATGTCGTGGAACTCGCCGTGGCGGCTCAGGTTGTCGACTTGCAGGCAGGTATTGGCGGCGCACTCGCGGCCGACTTTATGGTCGATGCGCGTCAGTTCCTGGCCGACAATCCCGCGCACCAGGTGGTTACGGTCGATGTCGGCCATGCGCCCGCTTTCCACAAAGGCGCCGTCGCGAAAGATGCTGTAGTCATCGGCGATCTGCGCCAGTTCGCTCAAGCGGTGCGACACGTACACGATGCCGGCGCCGCGAGCGGTGAGGCGGCGGATGGCCTTGAACAAGGTTTCCGCCTCGCGCTCGCCAATTGCCGAAGTCGGCTCGTCCATGATCATCACCTGGCAGTCATGGCTGAACGCCTTGGCAATTTCCACCAGTTGGATCTGCGCCACGCTCAAGCGGTGCATGGGATGGGTGGCGTCGACGTCGAATTCCAGGCTTTCGAGCAGCTCGCGGGTGCGCCGGTTGAGGGTCTTGCTGTCGACGATGCAGCCGGCGCGGCGCGGTTCGCGGCCCAGCCAGATGTTTTCGGCGACGGTCATGTAGGGAATGGGTTCCAGCTCCTGGGTGATCATCGCGATCCCCGCCGCCAGGGCTTCGCTCGGGCGGTTGAACTGCACGGGCGCACCGTTGAGCAGGATGCTGCCGGCATCCCGCTGGGTGATGCCCATCAAGATACTCAGGAATGTCGACTTGCCTGCGCCATTGCCGCCGCATAACGCGTGGACGCTGCCGGCCCGCAGTGAGAGGCGCCCATCACGCAGGGCAGGGACCCCGGCGTAAGCCTTGGCGACGTGTTCAGCCTGGAGCAGTAATGGCGTGGCCATCGGCGTGTCCTCGTGCTGTGAATTCTTATTAGGTCGCACAGTCATGTTTTGCTGTGAGCATATGTGTATCAAATGAAATTCTGATCAGTCAATCTCTTTCATGTAAAAGGTGTGATTCTCATCTTTAGGCGGAAATACGCCCTTATACGGGCCTTTGACCGTGGGGTCAGTTAAAACCTGCTTGACAGAGAGGGTCGAATACCCGCGAAATGACTGAGCGAAATTTCACTGAATGATCATATGATCAGTCGTAAGTACGATCACGGCAGCGGAGCCAGACGCCATGAACACACCCTTTCCGGTGGCTATCGGATGCGATGAAGCGGGTTTTGAGCTCAAAGAGCTGTTGAAGCGCCACATTGAGGCGCTGGGTTACCCGGTGACTGACTTCGGCACCCATTCCACCGCGCCGGTGCTGTACCCGGACATCGCGCTGGCCGTGGCTAACGCCATCAATGCCGGGCAGCAGCGGCTGGGTGTGTTGGTGTGCGGCACCGGGATCGGCATGGCCATCTCGGCCAACAAGGTGCTCGGTATTCGTGCAGCGCAGGCCCACGACACCTATTCGGCGGAGCGCGCGCGCAAGAGCAACGATGCGCAGATTCTCTCCATTGGCGCGCGGGTGATCGGCGCGGAGCTGGCCAAGAGCATCGTCAAGGCGTTCCTGGAGTCGGAGTTCGAAGCGGCGCGTTCCGGGGCCAAGGTGGACCGTATCAACGCGATCGAGCGCGATGGGCATCAGTAGTGGACGGAACGGGGCAAGAGTCGGGAGAATGCGCCTTTGACGCCGAAACGGAAGCCCGTCCCCATGAGTGACAGTACCCAGCGCATCGCCAGCGATATCGATCAGATGACCGAAGTGGCGATGCTCTATTACCTTGAGAACGTCACTCAGGAAGCCATCGCCAAACGCTTCGACCTCTCACGCGCCAAAGTCAGCCGCTTGCTCAAACGTGCGCGCGATGAAGGGATTGTCGAGGTGCGCGTGTTACAGCACCCGGCGATGAACAACGAGCTGGAGCGGGCGCTGGTGGAGCGCTTCAAGCTCGACCGCGCGTTGATCGCCGTCGACCACAGCGACCCCGACACCCAGCGCTCGGCCGTCGCCAGCCTGGTGGCCAACTACCTGAACAAGACCTTGAGTGACGGCATGATCGTCGCTGTGGGCATGGGGCGTAATGTCGGCGCGGTGGCCGATAACGTGTTTTTGCCGGTGACGCGCAACTGCACGTTTGTCTGCGCCATCGGCGGTTCGCTCAAGGCGGGCGAATACATGAACCCCGACCACATCTGCCGCCGCCTGGCCCTGCGTTTTGGCGGCGAAAGTGAAAGCCTGTACGCCCCGGCGCTGGTGGCCAACCCGGAACTGCGCGGGGTGCTGATCAATAACGACACCGTGCGCTCCACCCTCGACCGTGCGCGGCGGGCGGACATTGCGCTGATCGGCATTGGTGATATGAGCGAGAACAGCAACATGGTGCGCATGGGCTGGTTTTCGCCGCAGGAAATCGCGCAGGCACGCTTGTCCGGCACGGTGGGCGACATGATGGGGTATGACTTTATCGATATTCACGGCCAGCCGGCGGTCAACGCCATTCAAGGGCGAGTGATCGGGCTGACGGTGCAGGAGCTGTTTCGTATCCCGGACGTGGTGGCGATTGCCAGTGAGAACACCAAGGCGGCGGCCACGCTGGGGGCGTTGCGGTCGGGGGTGATCAATACGCTTGCGACGACGGTGACGAATGCGCACACCATTCTGGCGCTGGATGATGCCACCCGCAAAACCTGATTCAACACGGCTCAAACTGTGGGAGCTGGCTTGCCTGTGATAGCGGTGGGTCAGCAAGCACTGCATCAACTGACCCACCGCTATCGCAGCATAAGTATCTACACATCGTTGTAGTGAG
>NZ_JBARTQ010000350.1:0-3258 GCF_049645325.1 Pseudomonas sp.
GGTGGTGTCGACCAAGCAAAGCATCCTCGGCGGCGAGCGGGTCAACCTCGACGCGCTGAATGCCGAGCAGCAGCTGTACAGCACCCGTCGCGACCTGGCCCAGGCGCGTTACGACTATTTGATGGCCTGGACCAAATTGCACTACTACGCGGGCAACTTGCGCGACACCGACCTGGCGAAAGTCGATGAGGCCTTCGGCCCGGTGAAATGAGCAGCCATAAAAACAATAAGGAAGGTTTAGATGATCACCGATTCATCCCGCTTCAAACCGTTTACCGCCGGTTCCTTGCTCCTGCTGTCCGTTGCGGCACAGGCGCAATACACCGAGACCGGTCAACCGGGTAACCCCACCAGCTGGCGTTCCGCCGAGTTCCAGAGCGACTGGGGCCTGGGCCGCATGAAAGCGGATGAGGCTTACGCCGCGGGCATCACCGGCAGCGGCGTGAAAATCGGCGCGCTGGACTCGGGGTTCGACCCCAATCACCCGGAAGCCTCCAAAGACCGTTATCACGCGGTCACCGCCACTGGCACCTATGTCGATGGCAGCGCGTTCAGCACCACCGGTGCACTCAACCCGAACAACGACTCCCACGGCACCCACGTCACCGGCACCATGGGCGCCGCGCGTGACGGCGTGGGCATGCATGGCGTGGCGTACAACGCGCAAATCTACGTGGGCAACACCAACGCCAACGACAGCTTCCTGTTCGGCCCGACCCCGGACCCCAAGTATTTCAAGACAGTGTACAGCGCCCTGGTGGATTCCGGTGTGCGCGCCATCAACAACAGTTGGGGCAGCCAGCCGCCGAATGTCAGCTACCAGACCCTCGGCGACCTGCACGCGGCCTACGCCCAGCATTACAACCAGGGCACCTGGCTGGACGCTGCGGCGGATGTGGCCAAGGCCGGCGTTATCAACGTATTCAGCGCCGGCAACAGCGGTTATGCAAATGCCAGCGTGCGCTCGGCCTTGCCGTATTTTCAGCCGGAACTGGAAGGGCATTGGCTGGCCGTGTCCGGTCTGGACAAGGCCAATAACCAGAAATACAACAAGTGCGGCGTTGCAAAGTACTGGTGCATTTCCACGCCTGGCGCGCTGATCAACAGCACCATTCCGGAGGGCGGCTATGGGGTGAAATCCGGCACGTCGATGTCGGCGCCCCATGCCACCGGCGCGCTGGCGCTGGTGATGGAACGCTACCCGTACATGAGCAACGAGCAGGCGTTGCAGGTGTTGCTGACCACCGCGACCCAACTCGACGGTTCGATCACCCAGGCGCCCAACAGCATCGTCGGCTGGGGCGTACCGGACCTCGGCCGGGCGATGCACGGGCCGGGGCAATTGCTCGGTGCGATGAACGTGAATCTGGGCGCCGGGCAGGGCGATGTGTGGCGTAACGGCATCTCTGACCAGGCACTGATTCAGCGCCAGGCGGAAGACCGTGCCGAGCACACGGCGTGGCAGCAAACGCTGGTCGACAAGGGGTGGCAAAACGGTGTGGCTGCCAATGCCAGCCAGCAGGACAAGACCGATTATGCGGTGGGCAGCGCACGTGATGCCGCCGCCGCGAACCGCGTGTACGAGGGCAGCCTGATCAAATCCGGCGCCGGTAGCCTGTTGCTCAGTGGCGACAGCACCTTTCGTGGCGCGACCACCGTCAACGGCGGCTTGTTGGCCGTGAATGGCGCGCTGACCTCGGCGGTGACCGTGAATGACAGCGGCACCCTTGGCGGTTCCGGGCGCATTGCGGCGTTGTCGGTCAACAGCGGCGGCACCGTCGCCCCGGGCAATTCCGTGGGCACTTTGCAGGTGGCGGGCGACGTGAACCTGGGCGCTGGTTCCACCTATGCAGTGGAACTGACCCCTACCAGCAGCGACCGCATTGTCGCGGGCGGCAAGGCCGTGCTGGGCGGCGGCACCGTGACCCTGGCGCTGGAAAACAGCCCGACATTGCTCAGCCAGAGCCAGGCCCAAAGCCTGATCGGCCGCCAGTACACCATCCTGCAAGCGGCGGGCGGTATTCAAGGCCAGTTTGGCCAAGTGCTGCCCAACTACCTGTTCCTTGGCGGCACCCTCGACTACGCCGCCAATGGCGTGCAGCTGGACGTCGGGCGCAATGGCACTGCTTTCGCCAGCGTCGCCGCCACGCGCAACCAGCGCGCCGTGGCCGCCGCTGCCGAGCAACTGGGCGCGGGCAACCCGGTGTATGAAAGCGTGTTGCAGTCGGATTCGCTCGCCAGCGCGCGACAGGGCTTGCAGCAACTGTCCGGCGAAATCTACCCGGCGATTGGCGCGATGCTGATCAACGACAGCCGCCAACTGCGCGACGCGGTCGGTGAGCGCCTGCGCCATGTGCCGGTCAGCGGTGAGAGCAACCTGTGGCTCAAGGCGCTCGGCGCCTGGGGCAAAACCGACAGCCGCAGCGAAACGGCAGGTTCGACCACCTCGATTGGCGGCCTGCTGGCCGGTGTCGCCGGTGCGCTGGACGAGCAAACCCGGGTGGGCGTGGTCGCCGGCTACAGCGACAGTTCGCTCGGCATGGGCAGCGGCACGCACTCATCGGCCTCCATCGACAGCTACCACGTCGGCGCGTATGCCGGGCGTGAACTCGGCGACTGGCGCGTGAGTGTCGGCGGGGCCTACAGCTGGCATCGCGGCGATGTGAAGCGTGACCTGCAATACGGCGAGGTCAGCGGCAAGCAAAAAGCCAAGCTGGATGCGCGCACCGCCCAGCTGTTCACCGAAGCGGCTTACCGCATTCACCTGCAACCCCTGGCGCTGGAGCCTTTTGCGAATCTTGCCTACGTGCACCTGGACAGTGAGTCGTTCCACGAAAAAGGCGACGCCGCTGCCCTGGAACGCGGCAGCGACCGGCGTGATGCGGTGCTCAGCACGCTCGGTGTGCGCGCGTTGAAAACCCTGCCGTTGAATGACCATCAGCAGCTGGAGCTGTCCGGTTCGCTGGGCTGGCAGCACAGCCTCAGCGCCGTTGAGTCTGAAGAACACCTGGGGTTTGTGGCGGGCGGGCCGACATTTGCGGTGCGCAGTTCGCCGTTGCTGCGCGATGCAGCGCTGGTGGGCGTGCAGGCCAGCCTGGCGCTGAGCCCGACCACACGGGTCAACCTCGATTACAACGGCCAGTTGGGTGGGCGGGAGAAGACCCAGGGTGTGGGGCTGAGCCTGAACTGGCAGTTCTAGACACCAACGCCGTACCCACCCTGTGGGAGCTGGCTTGCCTGCGATAGCGGTGGGTCAGT
>NZ_JBARTQ010000351.1:0-4266 GCF_049645325.1 Pseudomonas sp.
TCATGTGGGTGTCACCGCCCGAGGCGCTTTCGGTAAAGCTCACGTTGGCGACATCCGACCAGGATTGCATGGCCAATACGGCCTGTGCTTTCTGCTGGGTATTGAACTGGCTGAACCCGGAGATGCCATGTTTGTTCATGGTTGCCGAGGTGGCCGAGGTGAGGAAGGTGTAGGTCAGATCGATCTTGCCGTTGTGATTCACATCCTTGTACGAGGCACCGTCACGCAGCAGGTGGTCCGCTGCCTGGTCCACGGAAAAGGACGGCTTGCCATTTACCGTGAGGTTGCCGCCACGGTCGTACAGATGGCTAAAGCTATCGATTTGCGAGTAAGCAGTGCTGGCTTGCGCGGCAGATACAATAGCTTTGTCTTTTACTTTTGACATAAACGTACTTCCTTGTTTGCAAGTGCATCAGTCTTTGGTCGATAGGAACCTCGCGGGCGAGATCGTCCTATCACTCGCCTCTTTTGAAGGCGTATCGAAACTGACACAACTTGAAATCTTTCGTCTACACATATTTCCGCAGTGAAAATGTGATGCAGATCCAACTAAAGGAAGTCACGCGCAGCGTTTATTGGGGGCAATTGGTTTTGCCCGGCGGGCTGGGCCTAAGTGATATTTAAATATTAAATAGCGGTAAAGCCGCTCTAGTTGAGCGGCGCACTTGATTAATGGATCCAATATATTGTCACGGTGTCATTGGCGACATTAAAGAGCCACTACTTAAACTATTAACACGCGTTGCCCCCTATTACCGGGACATACTCCAGCCAACCTTATGCAAAGCACCCACTAACGTCTCGCTCGCCAGGCCTGGCACCTTAGTGCCGTCCTGCGTGGTCATGTCCTCCCCCGCCAGCACCGCATTGATAATCGCCTCTTCGACCGCCTCCGCCGCTGCGCTGAACAACGGCGAAATATGGTCGTTGTTGAGCATGTGCAGGGGCGTGCTCAGCGGTAGGCCTTTGCGCCCATAATCCGCCGGTGGCAGGTCGCGGTTGCCGGTGGCGAAGGCCAGGAACAGGTCGCCGCTGGAGTCTTCGGTGCCGCCGCCGGTGCGCGCAATACCGATGGACGCACGCTGTGCCAGGCGCTGGCACTGGTGCGGCAACAACGGCGCATCGGTGGCGATGATCACCACGATCGAACCCATGCCGGGCGTGCCGCGTGCCGCAAATGGCGAAGGAATGTCCATCAAGTGGCGGCCCACCGGGTAACCGTCCACGCGCAGTTCCTGACGCTTGCCATGGTTGGCCTGCACCAGCACGCCGACTGTCCAGCCGCCCTGCTCCGCCGGCAAACGCCGCGAGGCCGTGCCGATGCCGCCCTTGAATTCATGGCAGATCATGCCGGTGCCGCCGCCCACCGCGCCTTCCTGCACCGGGCCGGGTTGCGCGTTGTCGAGCGCTTCGCGCACGTGCTCAGGCTTCACGTGTTGGCCCCAGATATCGTTGAGCGTGCCGTCGTAGGTTTCCATCACCACCGGCATGCACCAATACACTGCCGGGTCTGCCAGGCGCTCACGTTCCAGCGCTATCAGGGTGTCGCGCACAATCCCGATGCTGTGGGTGTTGGTGATGGCCACGGGCGTGGTCAGCAGGCCGGCCTCGCTGATCCACTCAAGGCCAGTGGCATCGCCGTTGCCATTGAGCACGTGATACCCGGCAAAGCACGGTTGCTGGCGCGCTTCCCCCGCGCGCGGCTGCACCACAGTGACGCCGGTGCGCACCTGCTTGCCGTCGATGTGCGCCTTGAGCGTGCTGTGGCCAACCCGAACGCCGGGAACATCGGTGATGGCATTCAATTCACCGGGCGTGCCCAGCCCCAACGTGATGCCGATTTGACGTGCGCGCATACCCACTCCTTACAATTTCTGATACGCCGGACTCAACCGGCCACTGATGCAATACAAAATCACTGACAAGGCCAGCAAGCCGATGATGATCATGATGTCGCGCAGGGAGGCCTCGGCGATCAAGGTCACCAGCAGGTAGCCCGCACCCAGCACGGCCAGCAGCGCCGGCAGCGGCCACAACGGCATCCGGTAAGGATGCTCGCGATCACGCAGCAGCACCCGGCTCATCAATGCGCTCAGCGCCACCACCAGGTACACCAGCATGATCAGCAATACGCTGAACGAGGTGAGGTCCGCCAGGTTCGAGCTGAAACTCAACAGCGCCGAAGGAATTGCCAGGAACAGCGTGGCCAGCCAAGGCGAATCCCAGCGCGGATGAATCCGCGTGAACAGCCTGTTGATGCTCGGCGTCCACAGGGCATCACGACCACTGCTGAACACCACGCGACCAATCTGGATGACGATGGCGACAATCGCGTTGAACACCGAGAGGAAGATCCCGGCGCTGACCAATCGGGAGAGGGTTTCATTGCCGTGACTGGTCAGCAGATAACCGATCGGGTCCGGGCTGCTGATCATCGCGCTCAGGGACGGCGCGCCGATCAACAATGCCGTGATTGGTACCAACTCGATCACCACCACCAGCCCCAATGACCACAACACCGCCTTGTGCACGCCTTTGCCGCCGCACTTCATGTCTTCGGCCAGCAACACCGCCGGCCCGTAGCCATTGAACGAGAACAGGCCGATCCCCACCGCGCCGATCACCAACCCCCACGGCGCCAGGTGCAGCACGCCATTTTCGACGATCTGCGGCTCAAACAACACGCTGGCCGGCTGCACTGGATGGCCGAAGCCGATAAACACAATCACCAGCAGCGCGGCGATTTCCAGTACCAGGCACGTGCCAGTGATCCAGGCGTTGAGCTTGATATTGAGGATGCCCAATGCGTAGCTGCACACCACGATCACCAGGGCGACGGTTTGCGCGTCGAAACGCGTGCCCAGGGCGTTGTTCAGGTAAGTGGCCGCCCCTGTGGCCAGCACCGGCGGGATAAACAGCAGCATCACCAGCACCGTCAGAAAGGTCGCATAACCGGCCATGCCACCAAATACCCGTTTGGCGTACACGTATTCGCCACCGGCGCTGTTGTGCGCACGGCCCAGCTCCGCGTAACAGAACGCGAACATCAGTGCGAGCAACGCGGCCATCACAAAGGCCAGGAATATGCCGCTGCCCGCCTGCTGGATGGCAAAGGGCGCAATCACAAACACCGAGCTTGCGGGCGTTACGGCCGACACTGTAATTGCCACCACATCGAACACGCTGAGCGTGGGCTTAAGTACACCGTCTGGCGCGGGGGAAGCACTCATATCGTTATCCTCTGTCGTTGTTTTTGGTCTGAGGCAGAAACGAAAAGTTGAGCGATGGCGGGATATGTTTCCCGCTGGATACAGACGAAAGTAAACGTTGTGTTTACGCCGGCCAATGCCCCTATTGGCGTACTCCCCTTGACGGTACCCGGCAAAAGCCGAACCTTTGGCCGATCTTTTGCTCGCGGGAGCCGTTCACATGAGCCTGTTCAGAGAGGTCGGCATGCACGCCGGCCTGGGCCGCACCATCGCCCACATCGGCACCGAGCGGTTTTGGAAACAGTTGGTGCTGTTGCTGCACCAGTGCTTGCCCTTCGATAACGCGCTGGCGATTTTCTACCCCCTCGATGGTCCGCCG
Organism: Pseudomonas sp.; assembly: GCF_049645325.1. Taxonomy (GTDB): domain Bacteria; phylum Pseudomonadota; class Gammaproteobacteria; order Pseudomonadales; family Pseudomonadaceae; genus Aquipseudomonas. Next base: position 3,589 of record NZ_JBARTQ010000351.1, read on the forward strand.
CAGGCCCTGGAGGAGTACGACGCCCAGCCCAGCAGCAAGCCGGCGTCGATGCTGGTGTACCTCAATGGCTTGTACCTGCTCGACCCGTTTTACCAGGCTTGCCGCGAGGGCTATGCCAGTGGCGTGTACCGCCTGGAGGAAGTGGCACCGGACCATTTTCGCCAGAGTGAGTACTTCCTCAACTACTTCCACGACAACGTGCTGGAGGACGAGGTGCAGTTGATTCTGCAATTGCCGGGAATGGGCACATTGTCACTGTCGCTGGGCATGCAGCGGCGCTTCAGCGCTGAGGAAACCGGGCTGATGACCACGCTGGCGGCGTGGGTGCTGCCGTTGATGCAGCAGCATTGGCAGCAAAGTACCCAACGGGCGCCGGCGATGGACAGCCAGATCAGGGATGCACTCAGCCAATTCGGCAGCGGCGTGCTCTCGGAGCGCGAACTGGAGGTTGCCCGCCTGGTGCTGCGCGGGTTCTCGTCCAAAGCCATGGCCGAGCGCCTGAAGATCTCGCCGGACACGGTGAAGGTGCACCGGCGGCATCTGTACGCGAAACTCGATATTTCGTCACAGCCGGAGCTGTTTTCGCTGTTTATCCAGTCGTTGGGGCATGACCTGGAAAACCCTTAGGTCGGTGGTGCGGCCGACGCAGCCTCGCTTGCGCTCGGCAGCTGCTACGAC
>NZ_JBARTQ010000352.1:0-14985 GCF_049645325.1 Pseudomonas sp.
GGTACAAAGACGCAGTGATCTACCAGGTCCACGTCAAATCCTATTTCGACTCCAACAACGACGGCATCGGTGACTTTCCCGGCCTGATCGCCAAGCTCGACTACATCGCCGACCTCGGCGTGAACACCATCTGGCTGTTGCCGTTCTACCCCTCGCCACGCCGCGATGACGGCTACGACATCGCCGAGTACCGTGGCGTGCACAGCGACTACGGAACAATGGCCGACGCCAAGCGCTTTATCGCCGAGGCGCATCAACGTGGTCTGCGGGTCATCACCGAGCTGGTGATCAACCACACCTCCGACCAGCACCCCTGGTTCCAGCGTGCGCGCAAGGCCAAGCCGGGTTCGGCTGCGCGCGACTTCTACGTGTGGTCCGACGACGACCAGAAATACGATGGCACACGCATCATTTTCCTCGACACCGAGAAGTCCAACTGGACCTGGGACCCGGTCGCCGGCCAGTACTTCTGGCACCGTTTCTACTCGCACCAGCCGGACCTTAACTTCGATAACCCGCAGGTCATGAAAGCCGTGCTGTCAGTGATGCGGTATTGGCTGGACATGGGCATCGACGGCTTGCGCCTGGACGCTATCCCGTACCTGATCGAGCGCGACGGCACCAACAACGAGAACCTCCCGGAAACCCACGACGTCCTCAAGCAGATTCGTGCCGAAATCGACGCCCATTACCCCGACCGCATGCTGCTGGCCGAAGCCAACCAGTGGCCGGAAGACACGCAGTTGTATTTCGGTGACAAAAAGGGTGATGACGGTGACGAATGCCACATGGCCTTTCACTTCCCGCTGATGCCGCGCATGTACATGGCCCTGGCCCAGGAAGATCGCTTTCCGATCACCGATATTTTGCGCCAGACCCCGGAGATTCCCGCGAACTGCCAGTGGGCGATCTTCCTGCGCAACCATGATGAGCTGACCCTGGAAATGGTCACCGACAAGGAACGCGACTACCTGTGGAATTACTACGCCGCAGACCGTCGCGCGCGGATCAACCTGGGTATTCGACGGCGCCTTGCGCCGTTGATGGAGCGCGACCGTCGTCGCGTGGAATTGCTCAACAGCCTGTTGCTGTCGATGCCTGGCACGCCAACCCTGTATTACGGCGATGAAATCGGCATGGGGGACAACATTTACCTGGGCGACCGTGACGGCGTGCGCACGCCGATGCAGTGGTCCATCGACCGCAATGGCGGGTTCTCGCGCGCCGACCCGGCAAGCCTGGTGCTGCCGCCAATCATGGACCCGCAATATGGCTACCTGTCGGTCAACGTCGAAACCCAGGCCCAGGACCCGCATTCGCTGTTGAACTGGACCCGGCGCATGTTGGCGGTGCGCAAGCAATCCAAGGCCTTTGGCCGCGGTAGCCTGAAAATGCTGTCGCCGAGCAACCGCCGCATTCTCGCCTACACGCGCGAATTCACCGGCGAAGACGGGCGCACGGAAATCATCCTGTGCGTGGCCAACGTGTCGCGCAGCGCCCAGGCGGCAGAGCTGGACCTGTCGGCCTTCGCCGGCATGGTGCCGGTGGAGATGCTCGGCGGTAACGCCTTTCCGCCGATCGGCCAGCTGAATTTCCTGCTGACCCTGGCGCCCTACGGTTTCTACTGGTTTGTACTGGCGGCGGAAAACCAGATGCCCAGCTGGCATGTGGAACCGGCGCAAAGCATTCCGGACTTCACCACATTGGTGCTGAAAAAACGCATGGAAGAGCTGCTTGATGAACCGTGCCGCACCACACTGGAGCACACGTCACTGCCCGCCTGGCTGCCCAAGCGCCGTTGGTTTGCCGGCAAAGACACGGCCATCGACAGCGTGCGCATTGCGTACGGCGTCCGGTTTGGCGACCCGCAACACCCGGTGCTGCTCAGCGAGCTGGAGGTCACCGCGGGCGGCCAAGTCAGCCGTTACCAGTTGCCGTTCGGCTTTCTTGGCGAGGACCAGCTCACCAGCGCCTTGCCACAGCAGTTGGCATTGGCCCGTGTACGCCGGGTGCGTCAGGTCGGGTTGGTCACCGATGCCTTCAGCCTTGAACACTTCATTCGCGCGGTGATCCAGGGCCTTCAGGCCGGTACGCTGCTGAATTCCAGCGACGGTGAGCTGCGCTTTGAGGCCACGCCGCATTTGGCCAAATTGCAACTGAACGATGAATCGCAAGTGCGCTATTTGTCTGCCGAACAGTCCAACAGCTCGGTGGTGGTGGGCGAAAGCCTGGTGCTCAAGCTGATCCGCAAAGTCAGCGCCGGTGTGCACCCGGAGCTGGAAATGAGCGCCTACTTGACCGAAGCCGGTTACCCGAACATTTCGCCGCTGCTGGGCTCAATGATTCGCCGCGACGGGGAAGGGCAGGACAACCTGCTGATGATTGCCCAAGGCTATTTGAGCAACCAGGGCGACGCCTGGAGCTGGACCCAGAACAACCTCGAACGCGCCATCCGTGACGAGCTGGCTGAAGCCATTTCCGAGCAGGAACAGCATTACAACGCCCTCGGCGAACTCCAGGATTTTGCCGGCTTGCTCGGCCAGCGCCTGGGTGAAATGCATGGGGTACTGGCCGCGAAAACCGCCAACAAGGACTTCAAACCCGAAGCCACCACGGCCAAGGATACCCAGGCATGGGCCAGGGACGTGGGCGCACAGCTCGAGCGCGCGTTGCAGTTGCTCAAGCTTCATCAAAACCAATTGAACCCCGCCGATCAGGCATTGGTCAGTGATTTGCTGGCGCAGAAAAAAACCATCGTCAGCGAGGTACAACGCTTGGCGAAGGCCACGTTGGGTGGGTTGCGTATTCGTGTGCATGGAGATTTGCACTTGGGGCAGGTATTGGTTGTGAAGGGCGACGCCTATTTGATCGACTTTGAAGGCGAGCCCGCGCGGCCGCTGCACGAACGGCGCGGCAAGCACAGCCCGTATAAAGACGTGAGTGGTGTGTTGCGCTCATTCGATTACGCCGCCGCCATGGCCCTGAATGTGCAAGGCGTGGATCATTCGCCGGAAGCCGATAGGGCGCGCAAGCGCGTGACCGAACGGTATCTGAATGAAGCGCGTGAGGCTTTTATCCAGGCTTATCATCAGGCTACGTCTACACTGGCGCATGACTGGCAGGATGCCAAAGGCCAGGACGCCGCGCTGACGTTGTTCAGCCTGGAGAAGGCCGCGTATGAAGTGGCTTACGAAGCAGAAAACCGCCCGACCTGGTTGCCGGTGCCGTTGCAAGGTTTGCACGGCCTGCTCAGCGGGCTCACCTCTATATCGAAAACTGCACGCGGTGGGGAGACGTCATGAGCTTTACACATAAAGAACCGCTGCAGCCTAAGTTGACTGCAATGCCGGCGTCCAAGGACGTCGAAGCGCTGGTACGCGCCGAGCATCACGACCCGTTCTCGATTCTGGGGCCGCACGATGATGAACACGGTGGCCAGTTTATCCGCGCATTCTTGCCGGAAGCCTTGAGTGTGCAGGTACTCGCGCGCGACAGTGGCGAGCAGATCGGCAGCCTTGAGGCGACGCAGGTGCCGGGCTTGTTTGTCGGGCATTTCAACACGCGCCAGGGCTACCTGCTGAAAATCCAGTGGGCCGGTGGCGAGCAAATTACGGAAGACCCCTACAGCTTCAATCAGCTGTTGCTGGGCGAGATGGACCTGTACCTGTTTGCCGAAGGCAATCACCGCGACCTCAGCAGTTGCCTGGGGGCGCAAGTCACCAACGTCGACGGCATCGACGGCGTGCGTTTTGCCGTGTGGGCGCCGAACGCACGGCGTGTCTCGGTGGTCGGGGATTTCAATATCTGGGACGGCCGCCGTCATCCGATGCGTCTGCGCCACCCTTCGGGCGTGTGGGAGATCTTTATCCCACGCCTGCAACCGGGCGCGGCCTACAAGTATGAAATTCTCGGCGCCAACGGGATCCTGCCGCTCAAGGCCGACCCCATGGCGCTTGCCACGCAGTTGCCGCCCGACACCGCGTCCAAAGTCGCGGCGCCTTTGCAGGTCGACTGGCAGGACCACGAATGGATGCAGTCGCGCACCGAGCGGCAAAAAACCAGCGCGCCGCTGTCGATCTACGAACTGCACGTGGGTTCCTGGCAGTGCGAGCTGGACGAGGCCGGTGAAGTGTCACGCCAATACGGCTGGCGCGAACTGGCTGAACGCTTGATTCCGTACGTGCAGCAGTTGGGCTTTACGCACATCGAGCTGATGCCGATCATGGAGCATCCGTTCGGCGGTTCATGGGGTTACCAGGCGTTGTCGCAATTTGCGCCGACCGCGCGGTTTGGTTCGCCGGAAGACTTCGGGTTTTTCGTGAACGCCCTGCACCAGGCCAATATTGGCGTGATCCTCGATTGGGTGCCGGCGCATTTCCCCACCGATACCCATGGCCTGGCCCAGTTCGACGGCACTGCGTTGTACGAGTACGCCAACCCGCTGGAAGGTTTTCACCAGGACTGGGACACGTTGATCTACAACCTGGGCCGCACTGAAGTTCACGGTTTCATGCTGGCGTCGGCGTTGCACTGGCTCAAGCATTTCCACGTTGACGGCCTGCGCGTGGATGCGGTGGCGTCGATGTTGTATCGCGACTATTCACGCAAGGCCGGCGAGTGGGTGCCGAACCGCCACGGCGGCCGCGAGAACCTTGAAGCCATCGACTTTCTGCGCCACCTGAACGATGTGGTGGCGCTGGAAGCCCCGGGCGCGCTGGTGATTGCCGAGGAATCCACGGCATGGCCGGGTGTCAGCCAGAGCACGCAGCAAGGTGGCCTGGGTTTCAACTACAAGTGGAACATGGGCTGGATGCACGATTCGCTGCATTACATCCAGCAGGACCCGGTGTACCGTGCCCATCATCACAATGAGCTGAGTTTCGGCCTGGTGTATGCCTGGTCCGAGCGCTTCATCCTGCCGATTTCCCACGATGAAGTGGTGCACGGCAAACACTCGCTGATCGACAAGATGCCCGGCGATCGCTGGCAGAAGTTTGCCAACTTGCGCGCCTACCTGAGTTTCATGTGGATGCACCCGGGCAAGAAGCTGCTGTTCATGGGCTGCGAATTCGGCCAATGGCGCGAGTGGAACCACGACCAGCAACTGGACTGGTACTTGCTGCAATACCCCGAGCACCGGGGCGTGCAGAAACTGGTCGGTGACCTGAACCGCCTGTACCGCGAAGAACCGGCGCTGCATGAGCAGGATGATGCGCCCCAAGGGTTCCAGTGGCTGATCGGCGACGACGCGATCAACAGCGTGTATGCGTGGTTGCGCTGGAGCAAGGACGGCAAACCGGTGTTGGTCGTGGCTAACTTCACCCCGGTGCCGCGTGCGGCGTATTCCGTTGGGGTGCCGTTTGCCGGGCGCTGGAGCGAGGTGATCAACAGTGACGCCGAGTTGTACGCCGGCTCCAACTACGGGAATGGTGGCGAGGTCTTCACCCAGGATGAGCCGCGTCATGGGCAGCCGGTATCGCTGTCGTTGAATTTGCCGCCGTTGGGCGTGCTGATTCTGCGGCCGGAAGTGCTTTAAGGCTCTGCCGTGGTGGATTCTGTTGTCCGCGCTGCTGGCAGGGTGCCACAATGGCGCCTTTGTCATGGCAGTCGAATCAGGCGGAACTCATGAACAGCCTTGGGCATGGGCAGGACCAGGATGGTTTTATCGAGGAGCAGGTGCGAACGGACCGTTTGCATCAGCTCTTTCGTCAATCGTTCTCCGCCATTTTTGGCAGCTACCTCGCCGCTATCATGCTGTGCTGGCTGTGCTGGGACCGCTTTGACCATAACGTCATGCTGGTCTGGCTGGTGGTGCTGGCGGTGACGTCACTGTTGCGGGTGAAGATGTTCATGGGGTGGTTTCGTTGCCCAAACAACGAGCGCACGCCCCAGCGTTGGGAGCGCCGCTATTGGGTCACGTTGATGTTGTCCGCCGGTGTCTGGGGCATCGGTGCGCTGGCGGTGATGCCCACCGATGACCGCGTGTCCCAGGTGCTGGTCATGCTGTTTACCGTGGGCATGTCGGTCAGCGCGGTCTCGTGTTATTCGGCTTATCGCTACATGACGCTCGGCTCGATGGCCCTGGTGCTGTTTCCCTGCACCCTGTGGCTGTTGTTCCAGCCCGCGCCGATGCAAGTGGGCGTGGCCATTGCGGTGCTGGTGTTCTCGACGTTCGTGGTGAGTGCCACGCGCAAATTGTCGGACGCGCTGGAAAAAGCCTTTCGTCTGACCCGGCAAATGGAACGGGCCCACAACATCTCCACGCGCGCGGCCCAGACCGATGAGCTCACCGGCCTGATGAACCGCCGCGCGTTCTTCGAACATGCGCAGTTGTTGTATGCGCAATGCCAGCATCACCAGCAACCACTGTGTGCGCTGATGATGGACATGGACCATTTCAAGACTATCAATGACACCTATGGCCACCAGGCCGGTGACCAGGTATTGCGCCAGATCGGCGGGGTGATCAGCGCGTCGTTTCGCCAGGCGGATGTGTTTGGGCGGCTCGGCGGGGAAGAGTTTGCGGTGCTGCTGCCCAATACGTCGCTGGAAACCGCGCGGGGTATCGCCGAACAACTGGTCAAGGCGATTTCGGGCCTGGTTTCCGACCCTGTCCATGGCCTGACCGCCAGCCTCGGCGTCGCCACTACCCGCAGTCTCGACCAGGACCTGCACAGCCTGATGAACACCGCCGACAAGGCGCTATACCGTGCCAAAGCCATGGGCCGTAACCAAGTTGCCGTGGCGGAATAGCGTCAGTCGTTGCGCATCGACTTGGCCAGCACCCGGGCCACCTGCTCGGCAGAGTAGGGCTTGGCCAGGAATTCAAACCCTTCGTAGCCACTCTCGGCCAATTCTTCGCTATAGCCTGACGTGAGCACCACGGGTAAGTCGGGGCGGCGCTGGCGCAGCAGCTTGGCCATCGCCACACCCGTCATGCCAGGCATTACCACGTCCGAGAATATGGCGTCGAAGGCGGCCACCTCCGCGCCGGCCAGGGCCAATGCCTGCTCGGCATCAGTGGCCCACGTGGTCTGGTAGCCCAGGTCCTGCAGGATTTGATTGGCGAAGCGGCCGACGTCCAGGTTGTCTTCCACGATCAGGATATGGCGCAGGGTGGTGTCGTGGGCAGGGCCTTGCTCTTCCTGCGGCGCAGCGGCCTGAAAAGCCTCCGGTTGCGCTCCGGGCAGGTACAGCGTGAACACGGTGCCCTGGCCAAGGGTGCTGGCGACGTCGACGTTGCCGCCGGACTGTTTGGCAAACCCGAAGACTTGGGACAGGCCCAAACCGGTGCCTTTGCCCACCGCCTTGGTGGTAAAGAACGGTTCAAAAATGCGCTCGCAGGTGTCGCCGTCGATCCCTGTCCCGGTGTCGGTCAGTGAAACAGCTACGAACGGCTGAGGTGCCGGGGCGTCGCCTCGAATGCGTGGCAGTTCGACCACGTGAGCAACGCGCAGGATCAAGGTGCCTTGGCCTTCCATGGCGTCGCGGGCATTGAGTGCGATATTGATCAGTGCGGTTTCAAACTGGCTGGAGTCCACGCGTACGTAGCATGGCCGTTCGGGTAACTGGATCTGCACATGGATACGCGCACCGGTCACGCTTTCGAGCATCTCGCCGATGTTCTGCACGCGCTGGCCGACGTCGAAGACTTCCGGGTTCAGTGGCTGGCGGCGGGCGAAGGCGAGCAGTTGGCTGGTCAGCTTGCTGGCGCGCTCGACGGTGTCTGAAACGGCGCCCATGTAGCGTTCACGGCGTACGTCGGACAACCCCGGCTGGCGCAGGAAATCCACTGAGGACCGAATGATGGTCAACAAGTTGTTGAAGTCATGGGCGACGCCGCCGGTCAACTGGCCGATGGCCTCAAGTTTTTGCGACTGGTGCAGCGCCGCTTCGGTTTGGGCGAGTGCCGTGGTGCGTTCTTCTACGCGCTGTTCCAGGGTGGCGTTCAGTTCGGTGATCGCCGCCAGGCCCTCGCGCACGGCCGCGTCGGCGCGCACACGTTCGATGTGTGCCCAGGAGCGCTCGGTGACTTCACCGACCAGGGCCAGGTCATAAGGCGACCAGGTGCGTGCGAATTTCTGATGCACCGCCATCAGCGCGGTCAGGCGACCGTTCTTTGTCAGCGGGAAACACACGGTGGCCGTGACCCCCAGTGCCTGATAGGGCGCGGCTTCTTCGGGGCAGAGCTCCACGCGATTGTCGCCGATGACCAACGGTTCGCCTGCGCGCAGACAACTCACGGCCAACGGGCCGAACGCTGCCAGGCTGTAGCGCCCGACGATACTCGGTGAGTCGGGCGCTGCCCAATTGCCGCGAATGGTGAACCCGTCTTCATCGGCGTCCATGTCGGCGTAGGCGCAAATGGACACCTGCAGGTGTTCGGCCAACAGGCGCGTGGTGCAGGTCATGATCGCTTCGGCGTCGGTGGCATTGGCCACGGCGCTGCCGATTGCGTCGAGCACCGCCAGACGACGGTTGAGGAATACGGTGGCGGTGGTTTCCGTGACGGTGTCGAGCATGCCAACGACCGTGCCTCTCGGGTCACGGATGGGGCTGTAGCAAAACGTAAAGTAAGCCTGCTCAGGCCCGTTGCCGCGCTCAATCACCAACGGATAGTTTTCGATGTAGGTGGCATGGCCCTCGAAGGCGGCGTTGGCGATGGGGCTGAGGTCATCCCAGACTTCATGCCAGATCTCGCTGAAAGCACGCCCCAATGAGTAAGGTTTATCGCCAAGAATAGGTATAAACGCATCGTTGTAGAGCGTGACCAGGTGAGGCCCCCAAATGATTGACTGGGGAAAGCTTGAGGCAAAGCACAACGCGACAGTGGTCTTGAGCACGTCGGGCCATTGATCCAGGGGCCCCAGCGGCGTACTGGCCCAGTCATGCAGGCGAACCTGCTCGGCCATGTCGCTGCTGCTTTGCAGCCAATTCATCATGGGGTGAACACCTTGTATACAGCGGTCTTGAGGGCACCTGATTGCGTCAGGGCATCCAGCAACAGACCGGAATGACCGCTGCCAGTTCAGTGCAATTATCCATGAGATGGCAATTTGATGCCTCTGCTGCGTGAAGTGATCAACTCCACGCAGGTCTAGTCGATTATTTGCTCATTACTGTGCGCCCAAAACCCCCGTCCAATAGATCCCGGCGTCACTCTTGGGGTCCATTGCATACGCGGCGCCCAACTCGCGAAATTGCGGGTTCATCAGGTTGGCGCAGTGGCCGGGGCTGGCAAGCCAACCGTCCACCACTTTGCGCGGGGTATCGAGGCCGGCGGCGATGTTTTCGCCGATGTTCTTCGCGATATACCCGGCCAGCTCGGCGCGGTCGCCTGGAGTGCGGCCGTCGTGGTCGAGGTGGTCGAAGAAGTTGCCGTTGGCCATGTTGCGGGTGTGGCTGTTGGCCGCGTTGGCCAGGTCGTCGTTCCACGACAACGGCGTGGTCGCGGTGAACGCCTGGGTGCCGCACTGGCGTGGCTGTTCACGGGCGGCGTTGATCAGGGTGAGCACTTGCTTGCCTTCGGTCTGCCAATCGCCGAGGCCGCTGGTGAGCAGCGGGCGGGCCAGCACGATGCGCCAGTCCTGGCCGCTGTTGCTCACGCCGATGTCGACAAATTGCGGGTCGAGCACCACGCGGCAGAAGCTTTCACGCACGGCCTTCATGGCCGCCTGCGCATCCTTCGGGCCCGACAGGCTGATGGCCTGCACGTTGACCATCGGGTACGCGGCCCGTGCCAAGGCCTGCTGCAAGTCGCCCACGTTGGTGGCCGGCAGCACCAACCGTGTATCGCTGGTCAACGGCGGGAGTTCCTGGGAACCCTGGTCACCGCAGCGCTGTACCTGGCTGCGGTATTGATTGATCTGTTGCACCAACTGACTTTCTTCATTCGCCATCGCGCTGGCGCAGAACGCCAGACTGGCGGCCAGCGTCGTAAGACCCATCATCAATGACAGCACGCGCATGGACGTTACCCTTGAGCTTGAAAGTGCCCATGATGCGCGATGTAACCCGGTCTGGCGCAACGCCTTTTTTGTTTTTTTGCCTCAACGGGTGTTCTGCGGGCAGGTCACAGCGCTGAGACGGCGCCAGGCGATGGTGCTGGCGGCGGCAATCAAGGCCAGCGCCACGCCGAAGGTCACGTGCAGGCCATTCGCCACGTTTTGCGCCTCAGCCTGGGTCACGTCGGGGCAGGCCCAGGCAAATACTGCACCGAGTGCCGAGGCGCCGAAAATCAGCCCCAGGTTGCGTGACAGGTTCAGGAGACCGGAGACCGTGCCGCGCCGCGAGGGCTGCACATCGCTCATGACAGCGGTGTTGTTGGCGGCCTGGAACAGGCTGTAGCCCGTCGTCAGGATGACCAGCGCCGCGAGGTAAGCAACCAACCCTGAAGCCAGTGACAGCGAGAGCGCGCCAAGGGCCATGACGCCCAGCCCAGTGAGGGTCATGCGCGGGCTGCCGAGGCGGTCGGTCAGGCGCCCGGCCGGCACGCCGCTCAGCGCGGCGACACAAGGCCCAACGGCCATCGCCAGGCCCATCCAGGCCGGCTCGAGCCCCAGGCCACGGGACAGGTAAAACGGCCCGACCACAAAAGTGGCCATGATCACCGCCGACACCCATGCACTCATCGCCAACCCGGCGCGCAAGCCCGGGTCTTTTAAGACGCTAAAGAATGATTCGCGCGCAGCTGCAGTAGCGGCAACTCGATCAACCGGTAAATAACCAAAGGCGAGGGCGGCGGCGACCACACTCAGCGGCAGGCCCGCCAGGAACAATGCCCGCCAGCCCCACAGGCTGAGCAGCAACCCGCCAACGCTGGGCCCCATGGCAGTGCCGACCGCCGACATCGTGCCAAGTAAACCCATCACGCGACCAGTGCGTTCCGGGGTTACCGTGTCGCCGACCATGGCGAGCGTCATCGCCATCATTGTCGCGGCGCCCAAGCCCTGCAGGACACGCGCGGCAATCAGCCACTCAAGCGACGGCGCAGCGCCGCACAGCGCGCAGGCCACGGCGAACAGCAGCAAGCCGGTGAGCAACACGCGGCGGCGCCCCAGCCGGTCACCCAGCCTGCCGGCACTGACGATCACTGCCGTGATCGCCATCAAGTAGGCGAGCACCACCCACTGCACCGCATGGAAGGAGGCGTCGAAGACGTGCGCGAGGCTGGGCAGGCCGACATTCGCAATGCTGGTGCCGAGCGAGGCCAGCAACATCGACAAGGACAGGCTGACGAGGCTGCCGCGTGGGGGGGAAGGTTTCATGGGCATTTTCCTTGAGTAAACGCGACTGTCGCCAATTTACGTCGTCGTCTAACATGGCGGAAGGCGCATGGGTTGCACTCTATACGTGTGCTAAACGCCTGATAAGGATTACCGATGCCCGATCTCAACCTGCTGCTCACGCTAGACGTTTTACTCACCGAGGGCAGCGTGGCGGCGGCGGCCAAACGCCTACGCCTCAGCCCTTCAGCCATGAGCCGGGCCCTCGCGCGCTTACGCGAGACCACCGGCGACCCATTGCTGGTGCGCGCGGGCCGCGGCTTGGTGCCGACACCGCGCGCGCTGGCGTTGCGTGAGCAGGTCAGCCGGTTGGTGCAGGACGCCCAGGCGGTTTTGCGCCCCGCGCAATCGTTGGACATGAGCCAAGTGGTGCGCACGTTCACGCTGCGTTCCAGCGCGGAGTTTGTCGAAAACCTCGGCCCGGCCTTGCTGGCGCGCATCGCCCGAGAGGCGCCCGGTGTGCGCTTGCGCTTCGTCGACAAGACAGACAAGGACTATGCCTTGCTGCGCGAAGGCAGCGTCGACCTCTCCATCGGTGTGGTCGACGCCGGCGCCAGCCCCGAGGTACTGACCCAGGCACTGTTTCGCGATCGCTTGGTCGGCGTGGTGCGCAGCGGCCACCCTCTGAGCCACGGAGAGGTCAGCGCAGAGCGGTTTGCCGAGGGTCAGCATGTCTACGTCTCACGGCGCGGGCTGGAACGTGGCCAGGTCGATGACGCCCTGCAAGCCCAGGGCCTCACGCGTGAAATCACCACTGTCGTCACCGGGTTTGCCACCGCCATCGCCTTGGCACGTGACACCGACTTGATCGCCAGCGTGCCCGAACGCTATGCGGCCAACCAGCGTGCGGGACTGCACAGCTTCGCGCTGCCGGTCTTGCTGCCGGCCTTCACCGTGGCAATGCTCTGGCACCCTCGCCAGGACGCCGACCTGGCCCACCGTTGGCTGCGCAGTTGTTTGCGCGAGGTGTGCGGACAATGACGCGGCCACAGCAGGTACAATCGCCACTGCCTTGCCGCAAAACTTCAGGAATGTGCATGTTCAGCCTTACCCGTTACACCACACCGTGCCCCGAGCCCATCAATGCCCAGATCCTGCAGATGGTCGTGGACAACCTCACCGACATCAGCAGCGTCGCACTGCCACCGAGCAACCTGCTCTATAACATCTATCAATACGCCATCGGTTTTGAGGTGCACCTCTACCTCGACGCCTTGAGCGGCGCGAAGGGCATCGCCGTAGAACTGGTGGTGGCCATGGATGAAGAGCAGGTGATTGGCTTTTGCCTGTACCTGCCGGTCAAAGACGATCCTGAAGCCTGTGGAATCGCCTTCATGGCGGTGCACGCCGGGCTTCGCCGCCAGGGCGTCGCGCGCGCGATGCTGCAGGAGGTACTGGCACACTACCCCCACGCCGAGTTGGCGTGCGCGGTCGAGAAGGTGCCGACATTCGAGGCCTTGGGCTTCCAAGTACGCGGCGCGCGCGGCACGCAAGTGTTGATGAACACACGCAACTACGGCACCGACGGGCTGATGGGGGTCTTAGAGGTGGCACCCATCTACAACTCGCTGGAAGTCCGGCAGATTCACACCTACCTGCTGCAAAAACACGGCAAACGCGCGATGGTGGACGCGGAAAAACAACGTGACCGGCACCTGGATCAGCTCACGCGCAAGGTCCGGTTGTTTGTGAATGCGCGCCAGGGCTGAAAGCAAAAAACCTCCCGTCGGGAGGTTTTTTATTGCCGGTCAGGCCCTACGGCTTAGCCAGGTTCCAATTGCCGCCAACGCCATCACCGGTGATGTCACCCGGCTTGCTGTCCTTGACCCAGGTGTACAGCGCCTGGCCCTTGTAGGCCCATTGCTGGCTGCCGTCGTCACGGCGGATCACGGTGTAGCCGTCGGCATCTTTCGCGCCGGCCGAGGCGCTGAACGCCGGCCAGTTGGCCAGGCATTGGCCATTGCACACGGATTTGCCGGCGCTGTCTTTGGCGAAGGTGTAGAGGGTCATCCCTTTGCTGTCCACCAGCACTTTGCCCTTGGCGCTGTCGGCGATTTTGGCGGGGCCGGCGAAGGCCATGGACGAGGCGCAGGCCAGCATGACGGCCGCGGCGAGGGAGAGTTTTTTCAACATGACGAGCTCCTGGGGTTTTCTTGGTATTGAGTGCCTTGTGCGAGAGTCACAAGGTGTACTCAGGTAAACACCCGTCACGCGCCTTTATTCCTCGGGCCATGAACATTCTTTTAACCGCGTGCGCGGTTGACCATCGCGAGGATTGTCGCCAACAGCTCCTGTTGCGCCTCTTCACGGCTGATTTCAGCGCTGGCCGCGGCGTGGGACAAGGCTTCGGCGGCGCCGAGCATGGCCCGAAGGCCGGCCTGTGAAACCTCGCCTTGCGGTGCAAACGGCGCCAGGGCTTCGCGGCACTTGTCGAGAAAGATCGCTTCATACCGGCGCTTGAGGGTTTCCAACTCCGGCGAGCTGCTAAGCGCGGCGATCACCCCAGGAATTTCCCGGCCCTGAAGCAACACGCAGTCGACATAGGAGGAGGCGATCACCCAGGCCCGATCATCCAGCGTCGCCGCGCTGGCCTCAATCGCCTCGGTAAATACCTGGTTCTGGCGCCCGTCGAAATCTTCATACAGCGCGGCCAGCAGGCCCGCACGCGTGACGAAATGGTCGTAGACCACCGGCTTGGTCACGCCCGCCAACTCGGCCAGGCGGCCCAGGGTCAGGGCTTCGGTGCCTTCTTCGCGCACCAGTTGCCAGGCCACGTCGAGCAACTGACGCAGGCGATCTTCACGGGATAAACGGCGGCGGGGGGCAGGGGATTCGCTGCTTGACATGCTTATATACCAAAAGTAACTTAGTGAGTGTAACTTACTAAAAGTAGCTTAGGCGCAGCCTAAACCGAAAGGGACTTAATGTCATGCACGCACTCATCGTTGTAGCTCATCACGACCCGCAATCCCTCACGCACAGCCTGGCCGCAGAGGTCGCCGCCGGCCTCACGGCCTCCGGTCACACTGTCGAAATCGCCGACCTTGCCGGTGAAGGTTTCGACCCGCGTTACACCGCCGCCGACCACCTGGTGCACCGCACCCGCGCCAACCCTCCGGCCGATGTGCGCGCCGAACAGGGCCGCATCGATCGCGCCGACGCCCTGGTGTTGGCGTTCCCGATCTACTGGTGGTCCATGCCGGGCCTGCTCAAAGGCTGGATCGACCGTGTGTTCGTCAACGGCTGGGCGATTGACTACGGCCCGGACAGCCCCGTGGTGAAAAAACTGCGCCATTTGCAGGTGCACCTGTTGGCGCTGGGTGCGGCGGATGAAAGTGCGTTTGACCGTCACGGTTACGCCAAGGCCATGCGCACACAGATTGATTACGGGATCTTTGATTATTGCGGGGCGCAGGTGGTGACGTCCGAGTTGCTGCTGGAGTCGGAAAGCGCCACTGCGCAGGCGCACTTGAATACCGCCCGCGCCTTGGGGCAGCGGCTGTTTCAGCGCGAGCCAGTGGTGGGGTGATTCAACTGTCGCGAAACAGGTCGTGGGCATCCAGCAAGCGGTAGGCGATTTCCGGGCGTTTCTCCATGCCCCGTCGAATCGCCGCCGGGATCGATTGTCGCGTTTTGCGGCACATGCCTGGCAGTTCGTCGATGACAATCTGAATCCCGCGCATGCTTTTGACTTCGGTGT
>NZ_JBARTQ010000353.1:0-37920 GCF_049645325.1 Pseudomonas sp.
TCGCGAGCAAGCCCGCTCCCACATTTAGTTCTCCATTCCCCCTGATTAATCCCCTGTTAACCCCCCTCTGTTTAAACCACTGCCTGTGTGTAAACTTGCGGCCATTGGCCAACCATAATCAGGCAAAGGGAAACCGGGATGAGTGACGAATTGCGTTTAGGCAGGGAGCGGCGCTTTCTGGTGTTGCTGGGCATCATCTGCCTGGCGCTGATTGGCGGGGCGCTGTACATGCAAGTGGTGTTGGGCGAGGCGCCGTGCCCGCTGTGCATCCTGCAGCGCTATGCGTTGCTGTTGATCGCGCTCTTTGCGTTCATCGGCGCTGCCATGCGCCGCAAAGGCGCGGTCACTCTGTTTGAAGGGTTGGTGGTGTTCAGTGCCCTGGGTGGCGTGGCTGCGGCCGGCCACCATGTGTACACGCAGTTCTTCCCCGAGGTCAGCTGCGGCGTTGACGTGCTGCAACCGATCGTCGACGAGCTGCCGCTGGCCAAGGTGTTCCCGCTAGGCTTCCAGGTCGATGGCTTCTGCAGCACGCCGTATCCGCCGATCCTTGGCTTGTCCCTGGCGCAGTGGGCGCTGGTGGCGTTCGTGCTGACGGTGATCTTGGTGCCGCTGGGCATTTACCGTAATCGCCAACGCAACGCCTGAGCCGATTCACCGAAACGCCCCGGTCCTCTTTAAAGGAAGGCCGGGGCGTTTTTGGTTGTGGGGATTTGTGAAAGGGCCGTGACGAGCGGCAAGTTCAGGTGCGCGCAGCGTGCGACATGTTGTCACACGGACGCTGCCGCAGGACGTTTCTGAGGCGCCGAACCGCCCCATAAATTTGCACCAGGCGGCCAATTTGTGCTGTCAGTTCGTGGTTTGAGTAATGCCACAGACTTCACGTCGCCCCATCGCGCCGGTGATGTCCGAATGCCTTGTTTTATGGGGACTTGGATCCGTTTTGCATGCCCTTACAAGGTGTAAGGGATGAGAGCTTGTCCGCAATAACACGGCAATTTTTGTGGTTTTTGTTGAGAATCGAACACGATAAGATCGCGAACCTTTGCAGGATTAGTGAAGGATTGTTGCTGGAATCGATAAAAATTATTTCTTTATAAGACATGGTTTATACATCGCTAGCTAACTACAATCGCCCGCACTGAATGTCCGGTGCTGTTCAATATTTGAGCATTGGAGCGGTCGAGGGGCAGATGGATGGCTCTGTGCGACCCCAGGTTCCGGCAGCCTTTCAACTTTCCGCACCAAATGGAATTGGTCTGTAACAAGGCCTTTAACCACGAAATCGAATAAGAACTCACCGCAGGTCCGTGAAACGCCTCTGTATGGCGTACCGGGCAGGCTCTTATTCAATCGAAGAGAAATGCCAACCCTTGGCAGGGTGAAGTGTTGGCGATCAAAACCCAACTGCATTGCGCAAGCTGCTTTAGAGGTCGTGAGATGAGTAAAAACAGGTACCCCCGATTACTAGGCTTTTTGCCGCTGCTTGGCATGATGTTAATGCTGGGAGGCTGCAAGTGGACCTTGCTGGACCCAAAAGGACAGGTCGGTCTGGATCAACGAAACCTGATCATCACCGCCACCCTGCTGATGCTGTTGGTCGTGGTCCCTGTGATCATCATGACCTTCGCCTTCGCCTGGAAATACCGCGCGTCGAACACCAGCGCTACCTACGCGCCTAAGTGGTCGCACTCCACCAAGATCGAAATCGCCGTGTGGCTGGTGCCGATCCTCATCATCATCGCCTTGGGTTACATCACCTATAAGTCGACGCACGAGCTGGACCCTTACCGTCCGCTGGAATCCAGCGTCAAGCCGATCAACATCGAAGTGGTCGCGCTGGACTGGAAGTGGCTGTTCATCTACCCGGACCTGGGTATCGCCACCGTCAACGAAATCCAGTTCCCGGAGAACACTCCGCTTAACTTCCGGATCACCTCCGACGCCGTGATGAACTCGTTCTTCATCCCCGCACTGGGCGGCCAGATCTACGCGATGGCAGGCATGCAGACCCGCCTGCACCTGATCGCCAACGAGAAAGCTGAAATGGAAGGCATCTCCGCGAACTACAGCGGCGCTGGCTTCACCGGCATGAAATTCAAAGCGATCTCGACAAGCCAGGAAGATTTCAACGCCTGGGTAGCTGCAGTCAAGGCCGCACCTAAACAGCTTGATCAAGCTGAATACGACGCCCTGACCAAACCAAGCCAGAACAACCCAGTCGCCTTGTACTCCGCGTACGAGCCGGACCTGTTTCAGAAAATCGTCGACAAGTACGAAGGTATGAAGCCAGGCAAGCCGGTCAAGCACGAGAAGAAAGAAGTGGCCGTGGTTGAAGGTTCTGACACGGGCTCGCATTCAACTGCTGGGGCAGAGGAGTAAACGATGTTTGGTAAATTAAGTTGGGATGCGGTCCCGTTCCACGAGCCGATCGTGATGGTGACCATCGCCATGATCGCGCTGGGTGGTCTGGCACTGTTTGCTGCAATCACGTATTTCAAGAAATGGACCTACCTGTGGACCGAGTGGTTGACGTCTGTCGACCACAAGAAAATCGGTGTCATGTACGTCATCGTTGCAATGGTCATGCTGCTGCGTGGTTTTGCCGACGCCATCATGATGCGTACCCAGTTAGCCATGGCCACCGAGGGTTCGCCTGGCTACCTGCCGCCTGAGCACTATGACCAGATCTTCACCGCTCACGGTGTGATCATGATCATCTTCATGGCGATGCCATTCTTCACCGGCCTGATGAACCTTGCCTTGCCGCTGCAGATTGGTGCGCGTGACGTTGCCTACCCGTTCCTGAACTCCCTGAGCTTCTGGCTGCTGGTATCCGGCGTTGTACTGATCAACCTGTCCCTGGGCGTCGGCGAGTTCGCCAAGACCGGTTGGGTTGCTTATCCGCCGTTGTCGGGTATCCAGTACAGCCCTGGCGTGGGTGTGGACTACTACATCTGGGCGCTACAGTTATCAGGACTCGGGACGACATTGACGGGGGTCAACTTCCTGGCCACCGTCCTCAAAATGCGCGCACCTGGCATGAAACTGATGGACATGCCGATCTTCACCTGGACCTGCACCTGGGCCAACGTCCTGATCGTGGCTTCGTTCCCGATCCTGGCCGCTACCATGGCGCTGCTGTCGCTTGACCGTTACCTGGATTTCCACATTTTCACCAATGAACTTGGTGGCAATCCAATGATGTACGTGAACCTGTTCTGGGCATGGGGTCACCCTGAGGTGTACATCCTGATCCTGCCAGCGTTCGGTATCTTCTCTGAAGTGATCTCGACCTTTACCGGCAAGCGCCTGTTTGGTCACCACTCGATGGTCTACGCCTCCGGCGCGATCTCCGTACTGGGCTTCATGGTTTGGCTGCACCACTTCTTCACCATGGGCTCGGGGGCCAGCGTCAACGCCTTCTTCGGGCTGGCGACGATGCTGATTTCCATCCCGACGGGGGTGAAGCTATTCAACTGGCTATTCACCATCTACCACGGCCGTTTGCGTATCACCAGCCAGGTTCTGTGGACCCTGGGCTTCATGGTGACCTTCGCCATCGGCGGCATGACCGGCGTACTGCTGGCGATCCCGGGTGCTGACTTCGTACTGCACAACAGCCTGTTCGTGATCGCTCACTTCCACAACGTGATCATCGGTGGTGCTGTATTCGGTTACATCGCTGGTTTCAGCTTCTACTTCCCGAAAGCGTTCGGCTTCAAGCTGCACGAAGGTTGGGGCAAGGCTGCATTCTGGTTCTGGATCTCGGGCTTCTTCGTCGCCTTCATGCCGCTCTATGCACTGGGCTTCATGGGCATGACCCGTCGTCTGAACGCCACCACCAACCCTGAGTGGGTGCCGTACCTGTACGTCGCCATGTTCGGTGCGGTGATGATCGCTGCGGGCATCGCCTGCCAGCTGATCCAGCTGTACGTGAGTATCCGTGACCGCAAGCAGAATGCCTGCGACTCCGGCGACCCATGGAATGGCCACACCCTGGAATGGTCGACTTCCTCGCCACCGCCGTTCTACAACTTCGCTGTGATTCCTACTGCGAACACGATCGATGCCTTCACCGAAGCCAAGGAAGACGGTACTGCGTACCAGCAACCGAAGCATTACGAGCCGATCCACATGCCGAACAACACCGCCACTGGCGTGGTGATGGGCGCGCTGTTGACCGTGTTCGGTTTCGCGATGATCTGGCACATCTGGTGGCTGGCAATCGTGGGCCTGGTGGGCACCATCGGTTACTTCATCATCCACGCTGCGCGTGATGATCAAGGCTACATGGTGCCGGTCGAGACGATCGAACGCATCGAAGCCGAGCAACACGCTCGCCTGGTAGCCGAGAAGAAGATCCCGGCCAACCGTGTAGAAACCTCGTTGGAACAGGCTTAAACCATGTCGAACTTAGTGACCAATGCTGGACACGCCCATGTCGATGACCATGGGCACGATGACCATCACCACGACTCGGGGCCAATGACCGTATTCGGTTTCTGGCTCTACCTGATGACCGACTGCATTTTGTTTGCGTCGATCTTCGCGGTGTACGCGGTACTGGTAAACAACGTAGCGGGTGGCCCGTCGGGCCACGACATCTTCGAACTGCCTTACGTGCTCGGCGAAACCGCCTTGCTGTTGTTCAGTTCGATCACCTACGGCTTCGCCATGCTGGCCTTCTACAAGGGCAGCAAGAAAGGCGTACTGAGCTGGTTGGCACTGACCTTCCTGTTCGGCCTGGGCTTCATCGGCATGGAAATCAACGAGTTCCACCTGTTGATCTCCGAAGGCTACGGCCCGCACCGTTCCGGCTTCCTGTCCGCGTTCTTCACGCTGGTAGGCACCCACGGTCTGCACGTTTCTGCCGGCCTGCTGTGGATGGCGGTGATGATGTATCAGGTCAATAAACACGGCCTGACCAACACCAACAAGACTCGCCTGAGCTGCCTGAGCCTGTTCTGGCACTTCCTGGACGTGGTCTGGATCTGCGTCTTCACCGTTGTCTACCTGATGGGGACTCTGTAATGGCTAATGCACATTCCCATGACAGCCATGATGATAGTCACGGCAGCGTTAAGTCGTACGCCATTGGCTTCATCCTGTCGGTCATCCTGACGCTCATCCCGTTCGGCCTGGTGATGTACCCGACCCTGCCGAAATCGATCACCATGATGATCGTTCTGGCGTTCGCGGTGATCCAGGTGCTGGTTCACCTGGTGTACTTCCTGCACCTGGACCGCTCGAAGGCTCAACGCGATAACGTGATTGCGTTCGTGTTCGCAGGCTTGGTGATCCTCCTGCTGGTTGGCCTGTCGGTATGGATCATGTTCAGCATCCATACGTTCATGATGGCGAAGTGAGGTAAGACCCGATGTCGCTTAAGCACTTTATCCAAATCACCAAACCGGGGATCATTTTCGGTAACGTGCTTTCTGTGGCAGGCGGTTTCTTCCTGGCCTCCAAGGGGCATGTCGATCTGGCCATTTTCCTGGCTGCGATGATCGGCACGTCCCTGGTGGTCGCTTCCGGTTGTGTCTTCAACAACTGCATCGACCGCGACATCGACATCAAGATGGAGCGCACCAAGAACCGCGTGCTGGTCCAGGGCCTTATCTCCCTGAAACTGGCACTGCTGTTCGCGACCGTCCTGGGTGTTGCCGGTGTAGCCCTGTTGTACAAGGTGGCCAACCCGCTGGCGGCGCTGTTTGCCGTGATCGGCTTTGTCATCTACGTCGGCCTTTACAGCCTGTACCTCAAGCGCAAGTCGGTTCACGGCACGCTGGTGGGCAGTCTGTCGGGGGCGATGCCGCCGGTGATTGGTTATGTGGCTGTGACCAATAGCTTCGACATGGCCGCGCTGGTGCTGCTGGTGATGTTCAGCCTGTGGCAGATGCCGCATTCGTATGCCATCGCGATTTTCCGTTTCAATGACTACCTGGCGGCGTCGATTCCGGTTCTGCCGGTCAAGCGTGGCATCCAGGTGGCCAAGAAGCACATCCTGCTCTACATCCTGGCCTTCCTCGTGGCGACCTTGATGTTGACCTTCAGTGGCTACGCCGGCATGAGCTACCTCGCCGTCGCCGCGGCCATGGGCATGTACTGGTTGTACATGGCCTGGACCGGCTACAAGGCGGTGGATGACACCGTCTGGGCGCGCAAGCTGTTCGTGTTCTCGATCTTCACCATCACCGCGCTGAGCGTGATGATGTCCCTGGATTTCCAAGTACCGAAAGAGCTGTTGCTGACCTACGCTCCCTGATCGTTTGAGCAATAAAAAACCCCGCCTTCGAAAGAAGCGCGGGGTTTTTTATTGAGTGGGCTTTAAACTATTCCCGAATTCTACAAATGCAGGAAGCAGCGTGATGAGTAAAAAAGCCGTTATCGTTTTCAGTGGTGGGCAGGACTCGACCACGTGTCTGATCCAGGCACTGCCGCTGTATGACGAGGTGCACTGCATTACCTTTGATTATGGCCAGCGCCATGTGGCGGAAATCGAAGTCGCCCAGCAGCTTGCGAAGCAGTTGGGGGCTACCGTTCACAAGGTGATGGACGTGTCGTTGCTTAACGAGTTGGCCATCAGCAGCCTGACCCGCGACAACATCCCGGTGCCGACGGTGAACAGTTCAGGCGATAGCCTGCCGAGCACCTTTGTGCCGGGGCGCAATATCCTGTTTCTGACGTTGGCGTCGATCTACGCCTATCAGGTGAAGGCTGAAGCAGTTATTACCGGGGTGTGCGAAACGGACTTCTCGGGTTATCCCGACTGCCGGGATGAGTTTGTCAAAGCGTTGAACAAGGCGCTTGAACTGGGCATGGAGTACACGCTGCGCCTGGAAACACCGTTGATGTGGTTGAACAAGGCGGAGACGTGGGCGTTGGCTGATTACCACCACCAGCTGGACCTGGTTCAGCACCAGACCCTGACTTGCTACAACGGTGTCATGGGCAGTGGCTGTGGCAATTGCGATGCCTGCAACCTGCGCGCGCGCGGGTTGAATGACTATCTGGCGAGCAAGGCCCAAGTTATGCAGCGCCTGAAGAGCAAGTTGCGGTTGAGCTGAGTTTTTTGGTGAGGGTGGTCCAATTGCAGAGGTCGGCGACACCCTCAGTGGCTGACACGCTGCATTCGCGAGCAACGCTGCCACGGTGGACGAGTCATTGCTGACTACCCGAAGAGCTGATTGGCACACGCTCGGTTAAATCGACCGACAGTTTCCTCGTCATACTCCCTTGTACGAGCTGTGCGAATCCATCACTCGCCTACAAGGAGTAGCCCCATGGTCAGCGTAAGTCGTCGGTCCCTTATCGCCCTGGGCGCGGCCCTGCCGGTGCTGGGGCACCTGGATTGGACGGTTGCCAGCCCGCCAGCGACAACGCCTGACAAGGTGCGGCTCAATTACAACGAAAGCCCCTACGGCCCCTCAGGGGCCGCCCGTGAGGCGATGCAGCGTGGGGTGGCGACGTCGGGTCGTTATCCTTACCCGGACATGTACGCGTTGGCCGCCTTGTTTGCCCAGCAGCAAGGCATCAACGAAGAACAGGTGGCGGTGTTTGCCGGCTCGATGGCGGCCTTGCGTTACGCGGTGCTGGCATTCACCAGCAATACCCGCAGCCTGGTGATGGCCACGCCCTCCTACGAAGTGCCACACCAGGCTGCCGAGTCATGGAAGGCGGCGGTGCACGAAGTGAACCTCGACACGCAGCATGCCCATGATGTGCCTGCCATGCTCGCCGCCGACCCGCAGGCGGGCATGCTGTATCTGTGCAACCCCAACAACCCGACGGGCACGCTGACGCCGACCGAGGCTATCCGCCACGCGTTGGCAAACAAACCCAAGGGCAGTGTGCTGGTGGTAGACGAGGCCTACATTGACTTCTGCGATGCCCAAAGTTGTGTGAGCTGGGTCAAGGACCACGACGATTTACTGGTGCTGCGCACGTTCTCGAAAATCTACGGCATGGCGGGGGCGCGTCTGGGGCTAGCAATCGGCCATCCCGCGTTGCTGGAGCGGTTGGCGGTGTTTGGCGGCGACAATGTGCCGGCTGGCTCGTCGTTGCTCGGTGCACGCGCGAGCCTGGAAGACGTCAAGCTGCTGCCCCAACGCAAGGTGCTCAACGCCCGGTTGCGTGATGAAACCGTGGCATGGCTCAAGGGCCGGGGGTTTACCTGCACGGCGTCGCAGAGCAACTGCTTCATGATCGATGTAAAGCAGCCGGCGGAGCAGGTCATCGAAAAGCTTGCTGCACACGGCGTCTTGATCGGTCGGGTGTGGAAAAACTGGCCGCAGTACGTTCGGGTGACGGTGGGAAGCCAGCAGGAAATGCAGCGCTTTCGCGAGGTGTTTGCGATGCAGGTGGCTTGAACCGCAGGCCGTACTTGCCGCTTGCACATGCATGCGCTCAGCTGGCTATGGGAAGCACTGGACAAGGTTTGTAGGGCATGTTTCATTCTCGCTCTTGTGTAGAGACATTTCTTACGAGATGAGTCGATTATGAAATGGGGTGCCCGGGTTGAAGCCTCCCCGTCAGGTCGCTAGCCTCACCCGTAGTCACTTATCAGGGACGATAGCCATGCGAAGCAATAGCCAAACCAACAACACCCTGCCATTGCAGCCTACCGACGTGCGCCAATTGCTTGATGCCGAACTGAGCCGCCGTGGCCTGGGGCATTTTGAGGTTTACCAGTGCGGGCCGACGCTGGACGAAGCCGAGATTATTTCCAATTATCCCGACGCCCTGGAGCAGTCCGACTCGGCCGACGATTTTTATCAGCGCGGCCAGTTGCTGTCCTTGTCCAAGGAGCGGATAAAGCCGTTTTTCTGGAGTGATGAAAACTTGCTCACCCCGGCTGACGAGGCTGTCTCGGTGCCCGGCCCCTGCAAGCCGGTGGGTGAAGGAGCGAGTTTTATCGTGCATGGCAATCGGGGGTTTTATTCGATCCTCAATCTGTGCAGCTTTGGCGAGGAGCAAGCGTTTCGCGATACGGTGCTGGCCAATAAAAGCGAGTTGCAGATGTTGTTGGTCTCGGTCTACGACGAGGCACTCGAAAGCGGTGCAGCAGCGCCGCCCCGGCCGACCGTGTTGACCCCGCGCGAAACCGAAGTGTTGTCCTGGACCAGCCTGGGCAAGACCTACAACGAGATTGCGCTCCTGACCTCCATGGCTCCGCGCACGGTCAAGTTTCATATGAAAAACGTGTTCGGGAAGCTGGATGTCACCAACGGCAAATCAGCGATCCGCAAAGCCCTGCAACTGGGTTATATCCGCGAACAGGCCTGATTCCCAGGCGTCACTCTTTCAAAATCAGCCCCGCCCGCGCTCCATTTCGCCGGCGGGCGTTCGCGTGCGCGTGGCATTCAGGCCTACCTGTCTAAAAGGGCAGCTTGTTAGCGATCGGGCGGTGCTTTAGTTTTTTTCGCAGCCAAAGAGCATAGCTCAGGCAAAAAAAACGTTAGCCGCAACACCAAAAAATTCCGAGCCCAGCAGTAAAACCTGCGAGGTGCAGTGCTAGTCGCACGGACCTGGTGTTGCAGCGTGCCGCTTAATTAATGGAGTGATTATGCTGGTCGACAAGAATAAAGACGCTGCCGGCGAATACGCCGCCGGCATTTCCCGTGAAACCTTCGGGATGCTCAAGCACCTGTGCAAAAAAGATAATTATCACTGGGCCGTGGCGTTGGGTAAGGACTACGCCATCATCGCGTTTGCCATCTACCTGTCCCTGGGTATCAGCTATTGGTTCTACCCGGTGTCGCTGTTTCTGATCGGTACAACGCAGCGTGCATTGGCCAACGTGCTGCACGAATCAGCACACAAGATGTTGGCGAAAAACCGCGCTATCAATTGGGTCTCCGGGACGTTTCTCTCCGGTTACCTGATTTTTCACTTGCACCAGTCCTACAGCGTTTCACACATCAAGAACCACCATGTGCACCTGGGCGACCCGGAAAAAGACCCCGACTACAAGTTTCACCTCGAATGCGGGTTGTATGACGTCAAGCAGAGCGAACGTGAGTTTTTCCTGAAAAACGTACTGCTGGCGTTGTCCGGCTACCGTACCGTGCAGTACATCAGGTACATCATCCAGGACCGGGTGAAAGCCCAGGGCTCGGACAAGAAAATCCGTAACGAACGCATCATGCTGTGGGCTTACTGGGCGCTAATCTTCAGTGTTGCCGCGTGGTTCGGGGTAGTCGCTGAGCTGCTGTTGTTCTGGCTGGTACCCCTGTTCACCACGGCGGTGGCCGTGGGCTGGATCATCGAATTGGCCGAACATTACCCGCTGCCGGCCGCCGAGAGCGAGAAGCTGCTGCTGACCCGTAATCGCAAGGGTAACGCGCTGGAAAACTTCTTTTTCGGCCGCCATGACGACAACTATCACTTGGTGCACCACCTGCACCCGGCCATTCCCCACTGGAACATGCGCAAGGCCCATGAACTGCTGATGTCGCACTCCGAGTACGCGCGTTGGGACAACTTGTGGGCGGGCATTTTCACCCGCGACCGCCACAGCCCTCACAAGGAAACCATGCTCAGCTACGCGGCCAAGTTCCGCGCTCATAAAATTGCCAACCACGCCGACGACTCGAGCTTCGCCCGTCGAATGCTCACCCAGGCCTACGGGGTTTAATGCCATGAACGATATCGACAACAGCTTGCTGGCGACCCTGGCCCTGAAAAAACTGGCAGCGAACAAGACCTACCGTGATCTGTTCCTGGCCAGTGACACGCTGCGTGACTTCCTGCGACCGGCGGCCCTTCGCTACATCATTTCCGAAGACCGCCTGGAGATGCTCGACAAGCTGGCCACCCTGCAAGGCAAGGGCTATCGCACCGGCGTTGAGTACGTTGGCGAAGAGGCCACGACCCTGGCCGAGGTGACCACCGCCACCGACGAATACCTGAAGTTGATCGACTTGATGGCGCTGCACCCCACGCTGGTTGAAGCACCGCAGTTGGGCTTCGATTTATCTAATGTCGGCACTGTCATTTCTCGTGAGTTGGCGATCGAGAACTGTTCGAAGATCCTCACTCATGCAGCCGATAAGGACGTCGGCGTCATCCTCAGCATGGAGCGGTCGCAGTGGACCGACTCGATCCTCGATATCTTCATGCACCTGAGTGCCCGGTTCTCAAACCTCGGCATCACCCTTCAAGCGCAATTGAATCGCACGCCTGACGACGTGGGCGAAATCCTGGCAACCGGGTGCAAAGTTCGCCTGGTCAAGGGCGTTTATGCTGAACCGGCCGCCATTGCTTTGCCCCGGAGCGAACAACTGAACGAGCGTTACCTGGGGCTGCTGGACCGCATCAACGGCGCCAGCACGAATTTCGCCTTCGCCACCCAAGACCCGTTGTTGGTTGAGGAAATTCTCACCAGCGGGATTGCCAGCCGAGGCGAGCTGGAGATGCTCCACGGTGTACGCCCCGAGCTGATAAAGGCCGTTAAAGACCAGGGTCAGGTCAAGACACGGGTCTCAGCGGTCTACGGTACAAACTGGTACCTGCACCTGCTGCATCGCGTGGCTGAATTTCCACAGAATATTTTCCTGGCACTCGATGACGTAGCGTCTGCACGGCCGTCTGAAACCGCCAATCACTACTGAAAAGGACATCCTCATGAAACACTACGTAGCCTTGGTTGATGTCTACTCAAGCGGTAACTTCCTGCCGCAGTTCTTCCGCGAGGCGGGCCTTGGCCTGATCCACGTGCAGAGCACACCGGAACTGATGCCGAGCATGCTCGGGCCGAACCTGGCGGAGTTTGAACACAACCTGATTTTCAACGGCAACCCCGAGGACGTTGTGCGTCGCCTGCGTGATTTCAACGTGGTAGCCGTCATCGCCGGCCAGGAACCCGGCGTGCCCTTTGCCGATTACCTGAGTGAACAACTGCACTTGCCGACCTCCAATGGCAGTACCGGCTCCAAGGCTCGCCGCGACAAGTTCGAGATGATCGGCAAAGTGGCCGCCGCCGGCCTGCTGACCGCACGGCAAATCAAGTCTGCAGACCCTGCCGAGCTGCTGGCCTGGGTGCAGGCCGGGCAGGTTTTCCCCTGTGTGATCAAGCCGCTGAGCTCGGCTTCAACTGACGGGGTATCGATCTGCCATAACGTCGAAGACGTGAAGCGGGCCTGCGAGGAAGTCGTGTCCAACCTGGATATTTTCGGCCTGGCCAACACCGAAATCCTCTGCCAGTCCTACCTGCGGGGGCCGGAGTACATCGTCGATACCGTCAGTCGGGATGGGCAGACGTACGTCTGCGGTATCTGGCGCTACGTGAAGCGCGAAATCAGCGGCGGCAAAAACATCTACGACCGCGACGTACTGATTGCCCCGGACAGTGCCGAAGCCAACGTGCTGGTGGATTACATCGTGCAGGTGCTCAAAGCGTTGGGAATCAATAATGGCCCGGCCCATTCGGAAGTGATCCTCACCGAGGCCGGCCCTGCGCTGGTGGAAGTCGGCGCACGCCTGAATGGCAACATGGAGCCCAACTTCCATGACATCAGCCTGGGCGGCAATCAGGCGCAGCTTACCTATTTGGCTTACTGCGACGGTGACGCTTTCAAGGCAGGCTATGCAGGCAAGCGCTACCACAAGCTCAAGGAAGCCTGCGTCATCAACACCGACACCGCACTGCAGGGCGAGGTCACCGGCTTTAACGAGGCGGCCATTCACCTGATCGAGGCGTTGCCTTCGGTGCATAAGCTGAGCGTCAAATACAAGGCCGGCAAGCTGATGAAAAAAACCGTGGACCTGCTCAGCAGCCCGCTGCGGGTGTTCCTGGTATCCGAGAGCCAACGTGATATCGACCAGGATTACGAGCAGATTCGTCAGTACAAAGACAACGTCTACGTGATCCGCTGATGGGAACCTATCGCGCATTACGCGGGCTCAACGGCCGGTTGCAGTCGTTATTCTTGATCACCCTGGTGTTCCGCATGGGCACCATGGCGTTCCCGTTCTATGCGGCGTACCTGATTCATCAGCATGCCGTATCGGCGGCCACCGCAGGCTTGCTGGTGGGGGTATATGGCGCGGGTGCGTTGTTTGTGGACTTGATCATCGGCGCAGTGATCAAGCGTTTTTCCGCCAATCGGGTCATCCTCGGTTCGTTGCTGCTCAACGCCGTGCTGTTGCTGGTCATCCCCTCGGTGGACAACATGGCGGCACTGTTTGTGTTGTCGTTTCTCTGGGGGGCCTGTTACGAGGCATTCACCCCGGCGACGTTCTCCGAGACCGTCACCCACAGCAACAGCGAGACGCGCAAAGTGGCGTTTTCCTGTAACCGCTTGGCTATCAATATCGGCATGGCGATCGGGCCATTGCTGGGCAGCCTGATGTTCCTGCGTAACGCCGACGCGGTCTTCTACCTCAACGCGGCGTTGTCCCTGGTGTCCTTCGCTGCCTGCCTGCGGTTTGGGCGAGCGGTACCGGTCGAGCCGGCGGCTGCCCTCGCGGGTAAGGGCAATGGTTTGCCGGAAAGCGCACCGCATGAGCGTTCGCGGTTGCTGGTGATCTTGCTGGCGGCCTTGCCGGTGCACGTGGCCTACGCACTGCCACCGACCTTTCTCTCGGCGTACATCATCAATTACACCCAGTTGCCGGCGTATTACGTCGGCATCATTTTCTTTATCAACGCGCTGCTGGTGATTCTGTTCGAGGTGCCGATCAACCAACGCATGTCGCACCTGTCGAGCAGCCGCTCGCTGGTGGCCGGGTTCCTGGTGGCCGGCGTGGGGTTTTTCCTGATGGGGTTCAGCCATGTCGGCGCGCTGCTGCTGGTGGCGACCGTGCTCTGGAGCCTGGGCGAGATGATCGTGTTTCCGGGCATCACCCACTACGTCAGCAGTATCTCAAGCCGTCATACCGTGGACCGCAACCTTGGCTACTACTCGGCGGGGGTCAACATCGGCGTGATGATCACACCGTCACTCGCGTTCATGCTGGTGTCCCAGCCGTCCTTGCCTTCGCCCTGGCTGCTGGCGGGCACCGTGTTGCTGCTGTTCGCAGTGGCGGTGGGCGTGATGAAAGGCTCGACACTTTTGTGGAACAAGGAAGCGTGAAATGAATATCGTGCATTTGAACACTGCAGGAGCCGGCCTGATGTCCACGGCCACCCTGAATGCGATCCAGCGCTTCACCGCCATTGAAGCTCAAATGGGCAGCTACGAAACCGAGTTGGCCTATGAAGAGTTGCTTAACGTCGACCTGTACCGCGTCGCCGCCGGGCTCTTGAATGCACCACCCTCGGACATCGGTTTTTTCAGCAGCGCCACCGAAGCCTGGACCAGCATCCTCGGCAAACTGAAGTTTCCCCGCGGTAAGCGCGTGTGGGTCTCGACGTCGGAATACGCGGCGAACCTGATCTTTTTCAACTACCTCAAGCTTTCGCGTGAGATTCGCGTCGAAGTGATCCCTGCCACCGCCCACAGCCCGATGGACCTTGATTGGGTGCGGCGCCATCTGGACGATGACGTGTTTCTGGTCAGCGTGTTGCATCTGCCGTCATGCTGTGGGGTGATCAACCCGGTGGAAGCACTGGGTACACTGCTCAAGGAGTCCAACGCGCTGTATGTGGTCGATGCGTGCCAGTCGTTGGGGCAGTTGCCGCTGGATGTACGCGATCTTCACTGTGATTTATTGACTGGCGCGGGCCGCAAGTTTCTCTGTGGGCCGCGTGGCAGCGGGATTGCCTATGTGTCGCCACGCCTGCTCAACCAGTTGGAATTGAACTTCGCTGATTTGCACGCAGCCAGCACTGATGGCCAGGTCAACCGGTTGGACGTTTCCGGCGCTCGGGTTCTGGAGATCGCTGAAAAGAGCTTTTCAGCCTTGGTCGGCTTGCACACGGCATTGCAGGAGTACGCCGAGGTCGGCACGAAGGTGAACACAGAGCCGTATGCGCTGCTGGCGCAGGAGTTGCGACGCCTGCCGCAGTTAACGCTGCTGTGTGACCAATTCCAGCAGACGGGGATCGTCTCGTTTGTGCCACACAACACGCCGGCCAAGGCATTTGTCGCCCAGGCGCGCGAGTTGGGGCTCAACCTGTGGGCGGGTACTGCCGCCCACACACCGCTGCTGCTCAAAGACCTCGGCGCAAGCCATTTTGTGCGCGCCTCGGTGGGCCGGCACGTCACCCTCGCTCAGATCGAGCAGGCTTTGGTGACCCTGCGCAATCTGTAGCGTCAGGCCGTTATTGGGCGACGATGGCGTAACCGTCAAAGGCGCTCTGTTGTTGCAGCGCGGTCACGATGCTTTTGCGCGTGACCGGTTGCTCTTCGCCACTGTTGTCGACGAAAGTTTCGCTTTCCAGTTCGGCTTCGTTGCCTTCACCCACAAACGTGAAGCCCAGGAACTCCAGCGCTTCACGGTCAACGTTGAGCTTGGAGCGCGGCGTGCGCAGCGGCAGGGTGACGCTGATGCCGTCCTTGCTGATCACAAACACTTCGGCTTCTTTCTTCGGGCGTGCGGCCTTGCTCTTGCCGGCGCTTGGGTTGCTGATGGCCTGGTGGCTCTGGTTCAGCACCTTGAGAGCCAGGCCGTAGACCAACTCCTGGAACTCGGGGTCGTCCTTGAAGCTGGACAGGATGCGGCTGATCGAGAATTGGCTGTTGAGGTTTTCCAGGGCGGCGTTGTCGGCGGCTTCGGCGTCCTTCAGTTGCTTGAGCTGGCCCATCAGGTCGTAGGCCTTGTCGTCGTCGAAGGCGTCATGGGCCTGGCGGATGGCCACGCGCAGCTCGCGGATCTGGTCGCTTTCCTTGGAGGTGTGGAACGCGTCCAGCACCATTTCGCTGATGATCTTGGCGGCCGGCACATGCTGTGAAAGATTGATGGCGTTTTCGTATTCGGCTTTGGCGTGCAAGGCGACTA
The DNA here is from genome assembly GCF_049645325.1 of Pseudomonas sp. GTDB lineage: Bacteria > Pseudomonadota > Gammaproteobacteria > Pseudomonadales > Pseudomonadaceae > Aquipseudomonas. The sequence goes on from NZ_JBARTQ010000353.1 coordinate 15,883, forward strand.
CGGATTCTTCGGCGGACGCTGCGGTGTAGGAATCGGACATTGAAATTTCACTACTTCAGTAAACGGGAACAAAAAAGCGTCGCGCATTTTCAGCGGGGAGGGGGATCAGGTCAAGGCAGCACACTGCCCTTATCCCGACGCAAAGCGCCCAGCGCCCGCTGCAGCCGCACAGCCCGCCCGCAGAACAGACCAACGGTAAACCCCGACACGGCGCCCAGCGTCATCAGCATTTGCGGCGTGCTCAACAGCAGTGGATGCACGGCTTGCTGGTAGCCGAAGTAATACTTCACGGCAAAGAACAGCTGCGAGACCAGCAAGGTCTTCCAGGTGCCCGGCAGCACCAGAGTTTCGCCGTTGGTGTCCAGCCGAGCGCCGTCGGCATTGAACAGGACCATCCCCAGCAGGCTGCCCACCACGGCGCCACCCACCCAGGCGCTGCTCGACAGCAGTGATGGCGCCAGCGACATCAGCGACCACACCACCAGCACCACCGGCAGGATCATCAGCGAGCGGCGGTTTTCACGGCCGCCCCAACAGGCCTTGATGCCGTAGAAACAGATCAGCAGGTAGAGGGCGTACACCCAAAGGGGCGTGCCTTGGAGGATGTCGAGCATGGAGGCTTCCGCAGGGTGTGGGGAGGCGGTGATAGTCGTTGAGGCTTCACGGGTTTGTCCATCCATTTGGCGCTGACCCGCTCAACCTTCTGTGCTGCCCTTTAACCGCTTCACCCGCCGCGCTCACGCTCAAGCAAGCTGTTTGAGGCAGGCCTCAAGAATGTCCAGGCCTTCTTCCAGCACCGCTGGCGAAATGGTCAGCGGCGCCAGTAAGCGGATAATGTGCCGCGACTTGCCGCTGGGCATCAGCAGCAGGCCGGCATCGCGCGCCAGGCTCAGCAGTTGGGTCAATTGCCGGGACGCGGGCGTGCCGTCGGCGTTGGCCAGTTCGATGCCGCGCATCGCGCCGACGCCGGTCAAGCGGCCAAGGTAGGGCGACAGGCCCTGCGCGCGCCAGGCCTCATAGCGGCTGACGATGGCTTCTTCCTGCTGCGCGCCCCAGGCACTCAAGTGCTCGTCGGTCATCGCCTCCAGCGTGGCCAATGCCGCCGCACACGCGATCGGGTTGCCGGAGTAGGTGCCGCCCAAGCCGCCTTTGGGCAGGCTGTCGAGCAAGGCTTTGCGCCCAACCACCGCGCCCAGCGGCACGCCCCCGGCGATGCTTTTGCCGAGCAGGATCAGGTCCGGCTCAATGCCCAGGCGCGAGAAGGCAAAGCGCTGGCCGGTACGACCGAAGCCGGACTGGATTTCATCGGCAATCAGCAGGATGTTTTTTTCATCGCAGAAGCGTCGCAGGGCTTGGGCGAACTCGATGTCCAGCGCCAGGAAACCGCCTTCGCCCTGCACCGGCTCGATGATGAAACAGGCCACGTCATCGACGTCGATTTCCACGCTGAACAGGCGGTCCATGGCGTTCAGCGCTTCAGTGCAGGTCACGCCGTTATCGGCGCTGGGGTAGGGCAGGTGATACACCGGGCCGGGCAGTACGCCGACTTTTTGCTTGTAGGGCGCCACCTTGCCGTTTAGGTTGAGCGTGGCCAGGGTGCGGCCGTGAAAGGCGCCGTCAAACGCGATGACGGCGGTGCGGCCGGTGGCGCCGCGCACGATCTTCAAGGCGTTTTCCGCGGCTTCTGCGCCGCTGTTGGTGAGCATGCCGCTGACGGCGTAGTCCACCGGAATGAACGCGGTCAGGCGGTCCATCAGCTCGATGTAGGGCGCATGCGGTGCGGCGTTGAAGGCGTAGTGGGTCAGTTTGGTCGCTTGTTCACGAATTGCCTCGACCACGCCCGGGTGGCAATGGCCCAGGTTGAGCACGCCAATGCCACCGACAAAATCGATATAGCGCTTGCCCGTGGTGTCCCACACCTCGGCGTTCTTGCCGTGGCTGAGGCTGATGGGGTGAACGATGGAAATCGACTGGCTGATGCTTTCGCGGTTCATGAATCGGGGACTCGGCAATGGCGGGCAGTGTTTATCTAAGCTGCGCCACGGGCCTTGCCGCAAACGAAATAAAGTCGCCGGGTCATTATTAAAAGTCGGGATGTGCCTTCACATAGCTCACCATCCAGTTCAGGAAGGCTTTCACTTTAGGGATGTCACCGGCGTGTTCGGCGTGGGCGATAAAGTGCGCGCCGGCGCTGGGCATCGCGTAATTCCACGGGATTGTCAGGCTGCCGCTCGCCAGCTCTTCGGCCACCAGGTACTGCGGCACCAACGCCACGCCATAGCCCGATTGCGCCGCGCGAATGCACATGTAGAACGTGTCGAAACGCGGCCCGTGGTAACTGTGCTGCGAGTGCAGGCCTTGCTCCAGGAACCACGCGTGCCAGGCTTCCGGGCGCGATGTGCACTGAAGCAACGTGTGGCGCGACGACGCATCGCTGCCCTCGGCGACGAACCCCGGCGCGCACACCGGCACCACGGCTTCGCGAAACAGCTCGATGCAGGTTGCTCCAGGCCACGAACCCTGGCCGAAGAAAAACGCGATATCGGCCTTGGCCTGCAGCACGTCGAAGGGCTCCAGCTCGTTGCGTACATCCAGGTGGATAGTCGGGTGCTTGGCCGCGAATTCCTTAAGCTTGGGCACCAGCCAGCGGTCGCCGAAGGTCGGTTGGGTGGCGATGCGCAGCACTTCGGTCTCACCGCCGTAGGTGAGGATGTAGCGGCTGGAGATGTCCACCTGGTTCAGGATCTTGCGCACTTCGGCGAGGTACAGCGAGCCCGCGGGCGACAGGTACAAACGCTGGCGCACGCGCTCGAACAGGTTGTGGCAGAGCATCTCTTCAAGCTGCGCCACCTGCTTGCTCACCGCACTCTGGGTCAGGTGCAGCTCTTCGGCGGCGCGGGTGAAACTCAGGTGGCGGGCGGCGGCTTCGAAGCACTGCAAGGCGGTCATCGAAGGGGTCAAGCGTTTTGAGATCATGCAGTTCATTCCAAACAGGAAGGAGCCTTTGCCTAAAGGTCGTTTGTGGCAGGGGTGTAAAGCCGTCGATACTGCCCGGCCACACTATAAACCGGCGCGGGCTGTGCAGCGCCGAATAATAAAGTTCGACAGGGAGTGCCTCGCATGAAACACCTCAAGACCACCTTGGCCGCCATCACCGCCGCCGCGGCTGTGGGCCTGGCCGCCAGCGCGCACGCGGGTGTGACGCTGGACACAATCCAGAAAAAAGGCTTTATCCAGTGCGGCGTCAGCGACGGCCTGCCGGGCTTCGGCGTGCCGGACAGCACGGGTAAAATGACCGGCATCGATGTGGACGTGTGCCACGCGGTCGCCGCCGCGGTGTTCGGCGATGCGTCGAAGGTCAAGTTCAGCCAGTTGACCGCCAAGGAGCGTTTCACCGCACTGCAATCCGGTGAAGTCGACGTGATCTCGCGCAACACCACCTGGACCAGCTCTCGCGACGCGGGCATGGGCCTGGTGTTCACCGGCGTGACCTACTACGACGGCATTGGTTTTCTGGTCAACAACAAACTGGGCGTCACCGCGGCCAAACAGCTGGATGGCGCCACCGTGTGCCTGCAAGCCGGGACCACCACCGAGCTCAACGTTTCGGACTATTTCCGCACCCACGGCATGAAGTACACGCCGATCACCTTCGACACCGCCGATGAAAGCGCCAAGGGCCTGGAGTCCGGGCGCTGCGACGTGCTGACCACCGACCAATCGGGGCTGTACGCGCAGCGCATCAAGATGGCCCACCCGGACGAGTTCGTGGTACTGCCGGAAGTGATTTCCAAGGAACCGTTGGGGCCGCTGGTGCGCAAGGGCGATGACGAGTGGTTCAGCATCGTTAAATGGACGCTGTTCGCCATGCTCAACGCCGAGGAAATGGGCATCACGTCAACGAATGTTGAAGAGCTGGCCAAGACCACCAAGAACCCTGACATTGCGCGGCTGCTGGGTGCCGACGGCGAGTACGGCAAGGACTTGAAGCTGCGCAAGGATTGGGTGGTGCAGATCGTCAAGCAAGTGGGCAACTACGACGAAGTGTTCGAGCGCAATATCGGCCAGGGCAGCGTGCTGAAGATCAAGCGTGGGCTCAATGCGCTGTGGAGCAACGGCGGCATCCAGTACGCGCCGCCGGTTCGCTGAGGCTCGACAGCGCCCACCGCTGATCGCCGTGGGTTGAGCTGCTGTTACTCCGACACGATGTCCTTTCCCGCCGCCTTGGACCGGTACAGCGCTTGATCGGCGCGGGCCATCAAGGCGGCAGGCGATTCACCGCTACGGCGCTCCACCACGCCCAGGCTCAGGGTGAGTTTGACGTCGCCCACGGCGGGTACTTGCTTGATTTTTTGGCGAATCCTTTCTGCCAGTGCCTTCGCTTCTTCCAGGTCACTTTTGGGCAGGAGCACCATAAATTCATCGCCGCCCCAGCGCGCCAGCAGGTCGTCTGGGCGCACGCAGGCCGCCAGCCCCTGCACCACGCTGATCAACGTCTGATCGCCGACGGCGTGGCCGTGCCTGTCATTGATCGGCTTGAAGTCATCGATATCCATGGCCACCAAGGCCAACGGCAAACGGAAACGTTCGGCACGGTCGCAGGCTTCCAGCAGCGCTTTTTCCAGGCGATAGCGGTTGGCGATGTGGGTCAGGGTGTCGCGCTCGGCCAGGGAGCGGTTTTCATCCAGCTGCAGTTGCAGTTGCTGATTGACCCACGACAGTTCGCGGGTGCGTTCAGCCACCAGTGCTTCAAGGGATTGATTGCGGCGTTCAAGTTGTTCGATGGAGGATTTGCGCAGGTGAATATCGCGGTGAGCCCCGACCATGCGCGCCACCGAACCGTCAGGGTTGCGCGCAATCACGTAGCCACGGTCTTCAATCCACAGGAAGGTGCCATCTGCCTTGCGGCAGCGGTATTCGGCTTGGTAATGGGCGGTGCGGCGGCTGATGTAATCATCAAACACCGTCATGACCTGAGGGTAGTCATCGGGGTGAATCACGCTTTCCCAGGTAAACACGCTGTTTTCCAGGGAGTGGCGGGGGTAGCCGAGCATTTCGTACCAGCCCGGGTTGCGGTACACAAAACCGGTATTGGCGTTCCAGTCCCAGATCCCGTCGCTGACCAGTTCCATGACGGCATGCAGCATGTCGGCGTTGAGGTCGGAAAAATCGTTCCTCAACGGCTTGTTGTCGGAGGTATCGTCCATCGTTGCGCTTCCCTGCGTGTGCTGGCTTTCAGGGCCAGTCTTCGTTGACGCCGATACTCCGTGGCTGGCGCTACTGTACAACGGAGGCTGCAGGGATTGAATAGGGCGGATGTGATGCTTTGGTGGGGTGGCAGCGAGCTATTGCCTCGGCGCAACCATCTTGGTCCTCGGTTTCCCATCCGCGTTGTGCTGGTAAATCGCCTCCGGCTGCCCCTGTTCATTGAAAAACACCTGGCCAATGCCCGCCGAATTCCACAATCGCTCACCGGCTTCGGCATGCTCCGGAATATGCGGCACCACCTGCATGACGCGGCGGCGGGTGAACCCGTTGAGTGGGGAGCGTGGCGAATAGAGCCAGCGGTTGAGGCGGTCGAACCATTCCAGCAAGCGTGGCGGGAATTCATTCTTTATGCCGCTGCTGGTGATCTGCCAGATGCGAGGGCCGGCGCTGCGGTGGCGGATCAGCACTTCATACACGAACGAATAATGCACGTCGCCCGAGAGGATCACGTAGTTACCCGGCGTGCGCGAGTGACGGAAAATATTCAGGATCACCTGGGCCGCGCCGCGATGGGCCATCCAGTTTTCGGCGTCGACCAGCAACGGCTGGCCGCACCAGCTGAAGACCTTTTGGACCGTCTCGATCAGCTTGACGCCAAAGACAGGCGCGGGGGAGACGATGATGGCCGAGGGGTGGTCCAGCAGTTCCTGTTGCAGCTCGCTCAGGGCTTCCCAGTCGAGCAGGCCCGAGGGTTGCTTGAGGGTGAACTCACTGCGCCAGCGCCGAGTGCGGGTGTCGAGCACCACCAGGGCAGGGGTGGTCGGCAGCACATAATGCCACCGCTGAAATTTCAACAGGGTCTCAAGCAGCTCATCCTGGGCGGCGGCGTTTAGATAATTGTTGTGCGCCTGGCTTGTCAGCGCCTGGGTTTGACTGACCAGCTCACCAAACACCTCCGGCTGATTACCCCAGCCCTGGCACAGCAGATAAGCGAGCAGGGCATTGCCAATGATGCGCTTGGAAAACGGATGGCCGTAGGCGGTGTGTTCCCATTGGGCGCTGAGGTTCCAGTCGTCGGTGATGTCGTGGTCATCAAAAATCATCAGGGTCGACAGGTGTGCGAATACCCGCGCAACGCCCGGCAGCCCGTCGCGGAACGGGTCGATCTGTACCTGCTCACTGGCATACCGCGCGAGCGCTTCGCCGCTCAGTGCCGGTGGCTGTGGGGCGATCAGGGTCCAGGGCGTGGGCGACCACACCAGCAAGTACATCGCGATGACTTCGGCAAACGTCACGAGGTGATTGTCGGCGGTGCTGCTGGTGAAAATCGGCTTCTTCACACCGCCGAAAAAGCGTTCGCGCAAGGTCTCGTTGCTGTCCAGTGCCGGGAGCAGGTCGGCGCGGTGGTAATAGCTGGCGCGATGCCCATAGAGGCTCACGCTGTCGTCCACCACGGCCCCGTCCAGGTATTCGTCAAACAGGCCCAAGCATGCAATCAACGCATGAATCGCTCGCAGCATCGGGCCAGCGACATCGTCGGCGTAGACCTGGTCGCCACTCATCATCAGCAAGGCCGGGCGCTCGGCAATGGTTTGCGCGTCAGCCAGCAGGCGGTCGACACACAGCAGGCCTTCGTCGGCGCGGTGGTGGGGTTTGCGGCAGGAACCATGCACCAGTTGGTGGAGGCGGCTGTGCAACACGAAATTCGGCAATTGCGCGTCGGCATACAGCAGGTGCGGCGCCCAGTCGGCAATGCCACTGCCCTGGATCAGCAGGTCGTAGTCGATGGCGACGTCTTGCGGCAGAGCATGGGGCAGCGCCACGTCAATCAAGTGGATAAAGGCGTGGCGCCCAACGCAGACAACCTTGCAGTGACTCGCGCCGAGGTCGATATCGAGCCTTTCGCCTTGGGGCAATTGCAGCCTCAGGGTCATGTCCAGAGCGTGACTCCCCACCAGCCAGATGACCACGCGCTGCGGCTCCAGACGCCGCAGCAGTGGGCCGGCGATCACGGCGGGCAGGGTGTCGGGTTGAGGCATCAAGGTAGCAGCTCACACAAGGTAGAACTGGAAAGGGTAGCGCAGGTGATGTCAGCGTTTTGTTAACAGAGCGCAACGCCAGGCGTTGCACTCCACCGGCGTTGATCAGGCACGTCGCAGGCGTTGTGGCCTGTGGGTCGTCGCTCTTTGCCGGGTCAGATCAACCGACCTTGCCCCAGGGAATCCAGGGACGATGTATGGCTCTGCTGCCGGTTATTTTGCGCCGCTTGCGTGCCGTCGACAGGCGAGGGCTTTTCCACGGGTTTGGCCGGGGCCTGAGCGGTTTGGGTGGCCTGCTGGTTGCTGTAGGTATGAAACGTGGTGCCAACGATCATGGGAATGCCTCTTGCTCGACTGAAGGGTTTTTCGCGCACCCCTGTTCCCTTAGAGTGCGCCCCGGTTCAGTGGCTGTGGCCGGTGGAACGTTCCCGGCCATGCGCATCAACATGTTTGGCGAAGCTACCGTTGAGGCGTTTCAGGCCGGTTTGGGCACGGTAAACCGGAACTCGCTGCCCCGGCCCAGCTCGCTTTGGGCTTCGATGCGCCCGCCGTGGGCTTGAACGATACCTTGGGTGATGTAAAGGCCCAGCCCGCTGCCGCCAGGGTTGTTTTCGGCTTGGGTCCAATAGCGATCAAACACATGAGGCAGTTGCTCCGGCGCAATGCCCTCGCCGGAATCGCGCACCGAGAACACGATCTCCTGGCCGTTGCTCATGGCGCTGATGCCGATGTTGCCCTGGCGCGGAGTGAACTTGATGGCGTTGCCGATCAGGTTCGACAACACCTGGAACAGGCGCTCCGGGTCGGCGTTGATCTGCAGGCCGGGCTCGGTGTTGAACGACAGGTCGATGCCTTTTTCCATCGCCAACGGCGTCAGCAGTGAGTAGGCCTCCTCGAATATCTGGCCGACATCCAGCACCACCGGCTTGACCACGTACCGTCCCGCCTCGATTTTCGAGGTGTCGAGCAAGTCCTCCAGCAGCACATTCATGCGCCCGGCGGCCTGTTGCATGGTGTCGATGGCCGAGGAAATCCGCCGCGAGGTGTGTGGGCCATCGGAGCTGAAAGCCTTTTGCATCATGCCGCAGAGCATCGAGATGACAGTCATCGGGTTGCGCAGGTCGTGGGACACCACCGCCACCAGCTCGTCACGCGCACGCACGGCTTGTTGTTCGCGCAGTACCTGGCGCGCCAAGTCGTTTTCCAGGGCCGAGCGGCGCAGGTCGTTGGCGGCAAACAGGTCGCCGTGGCTCCACTTGGTGGAGATGCCGGCCATCTCCACCTTCCAGATTTCAAACGAAGTGCGTGGGCGAAGGCGCAAACCGGCGTCGGAGTTTTCCAGGTTCAACGGCTTGTTCGGGTCGCCGCTCCAGTGGATGTTCTCTTTCACCTCCGGGCGGAACCACAACACACCGTTGTCCACAGGCTTGGGCAGGCTCATGGCCAACACGCCGCTGGCCACTTGCTGATACTCGGCGGCGGGCGGGTAGACCGCGGCCAGGTTATGGCTGGAGAACACCGGCTCGCCGCTGGCTTGCAGCCATTTGTGCAGCGCACGAATCTGTTCCGGCTCCGGGCAATTGCCGTAACGGTGCAGTTGTTTGTCTTCGATGATCGCCACGCCGCCCGCCAGGGCCAGGTCCATCAGCACTTGCGGTTGCTGGGCCAGGCCATCGAACACGTTTTGCTCGCAGGCTCTCATCGCCCGGTCCAGCAAGGCCAGGGCGTCGACTTTTTCTTCGCGCTGACGGCTCAGGTCCAACGCTTCCATGGCGCTGATCTGCAACGACAGCACTTGCCCGATGGTCTGGCAGGTCGTGCGCAGGTCATTCGGCACCAGCAACGGCTCGCGGTTACCGCAACTGATCAGGCCCCAGAGCTTGTCGCCCTTCATCAGTGAAATGCTCATGGACGACAGCACGCCCATGTTCTGCATGTACTGGCAGTGAATCGGCGACACGCTGCGCAGCGTCGCAAAGCTCAGGTCCAACGGCTGCTCGTTATCCGGGCGCAGCTTGGGCAGCAATGGCACGGGCTCATAGGCGGCATTCGGGATGATGCGCAGCCAATTGGTGCGGTACAGCTCACGGGCTTGCTCGGGGATGTCGGAGGCGGGGAAGAACAGCCCGTTGAAAAGCTCCATGGACGGCGCCGAGGCTTCGGCGATCACCTGGCCATGGCCTTCGTCTTCAAAACGGTAGATCAGCACGCGGTCGTAACCGGTGATGGCCTGGATTTCATTCACGCTGATTTCGTACAGCGCCTGCAGGGTTTTCGCCGACTGCAGGCGCTGCAGCATTTTGCCCAGGTTACTGGTACGACCGTTCAGCGCGCGGGGTTTGAAACTTTCAAGGCGGGGTTCGAATTCCAGCACCAGCACCTGCTGGTGGCGATGCAGCAGGCCTTCGAATTCGGCGCCGTTGAGGGTGACGTGCAGCGGTGGCGCGTCGAAAAACGTGTTGTGCTCAGCCATCGATTGCACGGCGGCGGCCGGCTCAACGCCTATCAGCGTGTGCAACGGCTGGCCCAGCAGCGCTTCTGGCGTGTGGCCGAACAGGCTGGCGACGTTGGCGCTGACCTGGACGATCTTCAGCTCAGGCTCCGACAGCGTCAGCAGCACGCCGTGGGGCTGGATCGCCCCCGGGAAGCGAATGGGTTCGTCGGCACAGTTGGCAAGCAATTCTTCAAAATCTTCGGGTTTCATAGCAGTACCTCCTGGCTGTCGAGCCATTGCTCAAAGCCGCTGAATGTTGAACAGGCTGCCGCCACCGCGCGCTGTTTGGCGGGTGCATCCAGTGGCAGGCGGCCCAGGTAATCGAGAAAGTCTTTCCAGCGTCGACCCGTGTCGGCGCCGTACACGTTGAGAAACGCACCGCCGTTGTGCGCATCGATGTCCAGGCGCTGGGCCATTTCGCGGCGCAGCACCTGGCCGCCCAGGGTTGCGCCTTCCAGCACATACAGGGCGCCCAGGCAGGCGGCGGGGGTGTCGAAAGTCGGCAGTTCAACACAAACGGGCAGGGCGTGAATGGCTTGGTCATCCAGGCCGAGGGCGCGCAGATCGCCCACCAGCGTCGGTGTTTTCACACGCAGCACGCAGTCGAATCCTTCAGGGATCAAGCCACTGTCATACAGCGCCGCTTCCATCGGCCCATAAAACCCGTAGTACGCCTGGATCAAGCGCCCGTACCAATCGGTATCCAGGTGCTCGGAGAAAAACGGCAGGCGTTTTTCCAGCGCGACATGCAGCAGGCCGGTGCCTGTGCGCAACGCTTCCAGCAATGAGGGCGCACCAACGTCATGGGCGTGTGAATGCATTCAATGAGCTCGAACTGTGGGCCTTTCGGCCATGAATGACGCGTGGAAAAGGGCGACGATTCTACACAACTCATTGCCGTCAACGGTGCGCTCAAGGGGAAAAGGCTGACCGGCGAATCAGAAAAGTCGCTCCTTGCCTCCATAATGACCGCAAGCTAGCGCGTCGAGTTCGCTTTAAGTGATATCGCTGCGATATCAGTGCAGCGACGAGCCCTGTCGAGCCAGTGCCGTTTGCACACACTCCAGTAAATGTTCAGTGCTCCACGGCTTGGGCAAAAACCGCACACTGCCGCCCAACTGCGCCGCCAGTTTGGTATTGCCGGAGGTCAGCACCACCGGCACCGACGGCCAACGATGGGCCACCACCCGGCTCAAGTCATAGCCGTTAAGCAAACCCGGCATCTGGATATCACTGACGATCAAGTCCACCGGGTCATCGGCCCGCTCCAGAAATATCATGCCTTCATCCGCCGAAGGAAAAGAGGTGACATGCGCACCAAACTCCTCCAACACGTCGACCATTAACGAACGAATGATCTCGTCGTCTTCCAGCACTAAAATCGATGGCTGAGCCATGATCCTTACTCCACCATCAGGGTTCAGTAAGGTGGAGTGGGGCGCGATTGCAAGAGTTTCGGCAGCGAGGTTTTTTGCCGATGGATGGTCGTCCAGACGTGTTCCAGACCGCTTGATTCGCTCGCGCAGGGGTAAGCACTGATTTTCAAGGCGTGGACCGAAGCGCTGACCTGAAGGGGCATGTGCTCCTGACAAACAGGCATAATCACCCGTAACACCTGCTGTGGAGCCCGCCATGAAGTACGTTTTGTTGACCCTCGCCCTGATCTTCACTACCGGCCCGGCCTTTGCGGCAGGCGATGCCGAGGCGGGCGGCAAGCTCTTCAGCAAGACCTGCGGCGGCTGCCACAGCATCGGCGAGGGCGCACGCGGTGGCTTCGGGCCAGAGCTTAACGGCATCATTGGCCGACCCGCCGGCACCACCACTGACTATCAGTATTCCGATGCGATGAAGAACTCCGGCGTGGTCTGGAGCCGTGACAAGCTCGCGGCCTACATCGAGGCGCCGAAGAAAGTGGTCAGCGGCACGCGCATGATTTTCTGGGGCATCAGCGACCCGGACAAGATCCAGGACATCCTCGCGTACCTGGAAACCTTCCAGCCCAAGTGATCACTCGCGCACATTCCTGAACAGCATCAGCCGCGCACTCTCATGCAACCCGCGCGTCAGCACCTGCAAGCGCTGAAACTCCTGCGGATGTTGCTCGGCCACATCCTCCCGAGGCGTTTGCGAGGCCAGGTCGTGCAGGGTCGGTGAGCGGCCGTCGTGTTGCATCTGCAGCAGGAAATGTTGGGTCACGCCGCCGATCACCGGGAATGTCCCTTCGTGCAACACCAGCGGCACCACGCGTTCGCCTTCCGGCGCCGGTTGCTGAATGTCCCGGCCCATCGCGCCATTGGAAAACGGGATGCCGGCCATGCCAGCCACGGTGGGCAGCAAATCGGCGAGCCCCACAGCCTCTTCAATCACCCGAGGCTCAAGGCCGGGCGCGTGGATCAGCAGCGGCACGTTGTTGCTTTCCAGGCCCAACTGTTCGAAGGCGGGCGCCATGTGCGGGATCTGGCTGATGCGTGTGTTGTGGTCGCCGAAGAACACGAAAATGCTGTTGTCGTACCAGCCGCCGGCCTTGGCGATCGCCATCAAGCGGCCGATGTTGTAGTCCAGCAAACGCACGGCGTTGTATTGCTCGACGCTGCGCGAACCGGCGGCCTGGGCTTGTTCCAGTGTCACGTGGTTGAGTTGGAAGGCATCGTTTTGCTTGGGGATGGTGAACGGGCGATGGTTGCCCGAGGTTTGCAGGTAAGCGAAGAATGGCTGGTCTTTGGGCACCGCGCGCAACAGTTGGTCGCCTTCCTTGAACAGGTCCAGGTCGGAGATACCCCACACGTCGACGCGTGGCGAGCGCCAGTGGCTTTCGTCAAACAGTTGCACGCCGTCGATGCTCTGGCGGATCAGTGCATTGATGTTTGCCCAGCCGGCGTTGCCGCCGATCATGTAGAACTTCTGGTAGCCCGCGAACGCGTTGATCAGCGTGTGTTGCCGCGTGATCAGCGGGTTGCGCGTGGCGGTCTCCTGGCGCGTTACATCGGGCACGCCGGTGATGCTCGCCCACACGGTTTTGGCGGTGCCGGTGACGGGCACGTAGAAGTGTTTGAACAACCAGCTTTGCGTGGCCAGTGTGTCGAGGTTCGGCGTGGGGTTCAGTGGGTTGCCGTAGGCACCGACGGCACTGGTGCCGAGGGATTCAAGCATCACGAAGACCACATTGGGTGGGCGATCGCCGCCCAGCTTGTAGGGCTGAACACCTTGGTCGCGTATGAAATTCAGCTTTTGCGGATCAGGCTGGTCGACACCGAGGTACTCGGCGACTTGTGGGTACAGCGCGCGCACTTGGGCTTCATCGAACTGCGATTGGCCAACCTTGAGCGTGTCGTACAAAAACAGCACCGGGTTCAGGCCGACGGCCGCGACCTGGCTGTTGCCGGAAAAGAACGCATCGCTCCAGCGCAGCGGCACCGGGTTTTCCAGGTTCAAGTTGGCGACGCGGCCGAGCAGGGCCAGCAGCACCGCGACCACACCGATGGTGGCAAGCGAGGCCACGGCAAGCTTGCCGATGGCCTTGGGTTTACGGTCCAGTGTCAATCGTTCAAGGCACATCAGCGCCCATACCCATAACGCTACCGCTGCCAGCCAACAGGCCGTTATCCACAGCACCGGGTAGGTTTCCCACACCATCTGTTGAGAAATCTGCGCGTCTTGCAGGTAGCGCAACACGGTGGCGTTGATGCGCACACCGAGGTAGGCGTAATGGCCGAAGTCGATGATGTACACCAGGCCGACCACGGCCAGCGCCACCATCAAATAGCCGCGCGCCAGCCAGCGCAGGGCGGGCAGGGTGGTGAGGTTCCAGCGTGGCAGCCAGGCCATTACCGCAATGGGCAGCATGATCAACACCGCCAGGCGCAGGTCGAAACGCAGGCCGATGCCCAGGGTCTCCAGCAGCGCCGGGGTACTCAGGGCAAGGCCGGAAAACGCCACGACAAACACCAGCCGCAAGGCTGCCAGCAACACAAACACCAACCCGATCGCGCCCACGCCATAGCGCAGGCGGCGTGATTGCAACGCACTCATCATTGACCTCTACTTAAATCTCACAAACACCACGAAACAAATGTGGGAGCTGGGGTGCCTGCGATAGCGGTCTGTCAGTTAACGATGTTCTGACTGACACGCCGCCTTCGCGAGCAAGCCCGCTCCCACAGGTTGAGTTGCATTAATCCAGCGACTACGCAGTAGCCCGCCAACAGCGGATCGACCAGGTAACCCTCCTGCAATTTTCCAAACACCACTGAGCAAATGTGGGAGCTGGCTTGCCTGCGATAGCGGTCTGTCAGCTAACGATGTTCTGCCTGACACGCCGCATTCGCGAGCAAGCCCGCTCCCACAGGTTGAATTGCGTTAATCCAGTGATTACGCAGTAGCCCGCCAACAGCGGATCGACCAGGTAACCCCCCTGCAATTTTCCAAACACCACTGAGCAAGTGTGGGAGCTGGCTTGCCTGCGATAGCGGTCTGTCAGTTAACGATGTTCTGCCTGACACGCCGCCTTCGCGAGCAAGCCCGCTCCCACAGGTTGAGTTGCATTAATCCCGCGACTACGCAGTAGCCCGCCAACAGCGGATCGACCAGGTAATCCCAATAGTTTTCCGACGCCTTGAGCCGCAACGCGAAGGCCAAGGTGCCCACCGCCAGCATCCACACGGCCAATGTGTTGCGCAGCGCCAACATCAGCAGCGCCAGCGCACCCACCAGCATGATCATCGGCCGAGGGTTGAACCCCCAGCGATACGGGTCGACATACGTCAGGCCCATGGTGGCCGGGTACAACAGCAGGCTCAGCCCGCCAAACAGCATCAACAGTTGCACCTGATGCGGACGGCCAAGCGGTTGCGCCACGCCCAACCGGCACAGCGCCACCCACGCCAACAACACCAGCGTGCTGATCGCCAAGTCATCGGTAAAACTGCGCACGTACGCCGCCAAGGGCAGTTCATTCACCGGGATAAAACTGACCACCACCAACACCGGCAACAGCCAAGGCCGCCAGCGCGCGGTGAATCGAAACGTGCTCAAAAGCACAAAACCCAGCAACACAAAACTCAAATGCGCTTGCCACACAGAAACCATCACAGCCGCTCCGCCAGCCAGGCTTCATTGAAGCTGACGTGTTTGATAAAGGTGTTATTCCACGAGTACACCAGGTGGTACATGCCGTCCGGGCTGCGGCTGAAGTACGGGTACTCGTACTCGAAATCGCAGCCACGCGGTTTGCACACGCGGTAATCCAGGTTGCTCAAAAAGCGCTGCTCCAGTGGCAAGCGCTTGGCACCGCTGGAGGCGCGGAAGCCTTCGCCGATGATTTCTTTATAAGCCTCGGGGGAAAACGGTTGGCCAAGCGGGTCCGGCGACTGGTCCAGCTCCACCACGGTGCGCCATTGACTGAACCGGGCGTCGGTGCCGTAGAGGCTGAGCTTGAAGCGACCGTCTTGCAGATCATTGAGGGCGACCAGCAAACCGTCGTCCTCGGTGCCCACCGCCGCCAACGATGAGTTAGGGTTGGCCGGCGCCAGCGGGTATGGCTCGCTCCAGGTCTGCCCGGCGTCTTCAGTGCGGCTGGCGAGCACGCGGTGATGGGTTTCGCCGGCGTAGCGCAACATCGCCACGGCGCGCTGGCCATCCTGCGCGACGATGGTCGGCTGCAGGGAATGCTTGCCACGGCTGATGCGGAATTTATCGATCACCGCCCCGTCGGCGCTCAAATACAGGTACTCGGCAAACTTGCCCATGAACTCGTGATACACCGGCAGGCCGATGGAACCGTCGGCATGGAACACCGGCGCGGCACGCACCAGCGTGCTGATGTTGAAAAACGGCGACGTCACCAATTGCCGAGGCGCCGACCAATTGGCACCGAGGTCATCGGAGACCATCACGTTGATCGCACTGGTGGCCCAGCCGCCGACCGACACCGACACATAAAACATCCACAGGCGTTTATCCGGCCCCAGCGCAATCACCGGGTTGCCGAGTTTACGGATGTAACGCTGAGTGCCGTCGCGTGTGCTTTCCCGCGTGGCCAGCACCTGTTCAGCGCCCCATTCACCGCTGCGCGCATCAAACCGCGCGGTGCGCACCTGCACATCGGCGGCGCCTTCGCGGCTGCCTGCAAACCACACAGCCATCAAGTCGCCGCCGGGCAGGGCGGTGACGGAGGACGAGTGCACAAAATCGGTGAGCTGCGAAGACACAAAACGGCTGGTGTACTGCGGTGCCGTCGCCAGTTTCGAAGTGTTCGGGCTGGCTTGGGCAAACGGCGCCAGCACGTGGGGCGGATGGCTCAGCCAGGCGGCGATAAACACGCCTAGCAAGCTGAAGATCAGTAGAGCGGAGCGCATAGGGAACCTGTCGAAAAAGGATTACTGCGCACGTTCATCCGGCAGGCGCTTCCTGCGACCGGTGAGCATGGATAACGGCAGGTTGTCCTTGACCTGGATACTTTCAAACACGGCCGCCAGCACATGCACACTCACCAGGGCCATCAGCACATCGGCGGCGGTTTCGTGGACTTGCAGCGGCCAGTCGGCGCCCCATAGCGCGTCGACTTCCTGCATCAGGAAACCGCTGATGCCCAGGGTCAGTAACGCCGACAACATCAACAGCATCACCAGCGCACCGAGGGGCGAATGGCCCAATCGATGCTGCGGGTTTCCCTTGAGCAGCGAGCGCACGTGGGCGTTCAGCCGTTTCGGCGTAGGCCAAAAGTCGGCCCAACGCGCACTGCGCGGCCCGACGAACCCCCACACGGTGCGTACCAACAGCCAGGCCACGGCGTAATAGCCCAGCCAGACATGCCAGTCATCGCCGGCTTCGTTAACGAAGTAATTGGCAATGAAGACCCCGGCGATAGACACATGAAACAGCCTTACAACCGGGTCCCACAGGCGCAGGGATTCGCCTGGCATCAACCCTTGATCTCAGTCTTCACGGCCTTGCCGGTGACCGGGTCGTGGTAAATCTCGACCTTGCGCTTGTCCTTGTCGAAGCCGTAGATCTCGTAGCAGTTGCCGTCGGTGACCTTGAACTTGCTGATCTCGTACCCTTCGGCCTTGAGCTTGTCCTGAAAGGCCTTCTGGTCTTGCCACTGCGAGCGCTCGGCGGTGGTGCACTGCGGGCCGGCGAGGGCCATGGGGCTGGCGATAATCAGGGACAGCAGGAGAATTTTGCGCATGGAAAAGCTCTCAGCAGGTGTGGGAGATTTCACAGTGCAAAACCAACCTTAGCGCAACCTTAGTTGGCAACGAGCCGTAACATCTTTCCCGGAATAGCCCCCACCAGAACCCGGCATGATGCCGCCGTTTCCTACAGAGATTCTGCTATGCGCCTACTCCTTGTCGAAGATGACCGTGCCCTCGGCCAGGGCATTCGCGTGGCATTGGGCGCCGAAGGCTACACCCTCGATTGGTTGCAGGACGGCCTCAGCGCCATGCACGCCCTGCGCACTGAAAACTTCGATTTGCTGCTGCTCGACCTCGGCCTGCCGCGCCTCGATGGCCTCGACCTGTTGCAGCAACTGCGCGCCGGGCAGCACGACCTGCCGGTGCTGATCCTCACCGCCCGCGACGGCACCGCCGAGCGCATCGCCGGCCTGGACGCCGGCGCCGATGACTATCTGATCAAGCCCTTCGACGTCGAAGAGCTCAAAGCCCGCGTGCGCGCCCTGTTGCGCCGCAGCCAGGGCCGCGCGCAGCCGATGCTGGAACACGCCGGCGTCAGCCTCGACCCGGCCACCCAGCAAGTGCGCTACCTGGGCGAAGAGATCATCGTCACCCCGATGGAATACCAACTGCTGCACCAACTGATGGTGCGCCCCGGCAAAGTCGTGACCCGCGAACGCCTGTCCCGCGCGCTGTATGGCTGGCAGGACCGGGTGGAGAGCAACACCCTGGAAGTGCTGATCCACAACCTGCGCAAAAAGTTATCCACCGACCTGATCCGCACCGTGCGCGGTGTCGGCTATGTGCTGGCGCTCAAGCCATGAGCTCGGTTCGCGCGCGCATCCTCATCCCGGTGCTGGTGTTGATTCTGCTCGGTGATGCGCTGATCAGCTGGCTGGTGCTGCGCGACAGCCACCACGAAATCGAAGAAGTCTACGACGCCCAACTCGCCCAAAGCGCCCGCCTGCTGCAAGGCGTACTGCGCCAGCGCGACCCCGGCGAATCTGACTGGAACCGCCTGTATCAGGCCTTCGACCACGCCATGAGCCGCGTCGGCGAAGACGGCGTCGCCCACCCGTATGAAACCCGCCTGACCTTCCAGGTATGGCGCAGCGACGGCCAACTGCTGGTGCGCTCCGCCGAAGCGCCCGTGCTGGCAGCACCGCCGACCACCCTCGGCGCCCACGACATCATGGACAACGGCAACGACTGGTGCGCCTTCCTCCTCGCCGACCCGCAGCAAGGCCTGTTGATATGGGTGGGCGAGCGAGACGACATTCGCCAGGACCTGATCGAACGCATCGTGCGGCACACCCTTTGGCCCAGCCTGATCGGCGTGCCGCTGCTGGCAGTGTTGATCTGGTTGACCATCGGTTGGGGCCTCAAACCGCTGCGCGCCATGGTGTTGTCGATTCGAGGGCGCAACACCGACACCTTGCAACCGCTGAACCTCAAGCCGCTGCCGACGGATCTGGAGCCGATGCAAACGGCGCTTAATCGGTTGTTGGTGCAGATGGATGACCTGCTGGATCGGGAGCGGCGGTTTATTGCTGATGCGGCGCACGAACTGCGCACGCCGTTGGCGATTTTGCGCATTCATGCGCAGAACGCCCAGAGCGCCGCGACCGAAGAGCAGCGGCGCGAAGCGTTGGACTTTCTGGTGAATGGCGTGGACCGCGCGACACGGATTGGCAGCCAGTTGCTGACCATGGCGCGCATCGAGCCGCAGCTGAGCAATTTGGTATGTAAGCCCGTGGACCTGATGGAGTTGGTGCGCGAAGAGCTGGCAGAGCTGACGCCGCTGGCCATGGAGAAAGGCGTGGAATTGGTGCTGGAAGGGGAGGATGAGTGCTGGGTGGAGACCGAACCGGTCGCGATGGCGATTGCGTTGCAGAACCTGGTGACCAATGCGCTTAATTTTTCGCCTGCGGGGAGTGAGGTGCGGGTGGTGATTGGTGCGAGTTGTTTAAGTGTGGAAGACCAGGGCCCGGGGATTGATGAGGAAGAACTGGGGCGGTTGTTTGAACGGTTTTATAGTCGAGGGAATGCCAACGGGGCGGGATTGGGCTTGGCGATTGTGGACATGATTGTGGGGAAGATTGGGTGCAAGCTTGCGTTGCGAAATCTGGAGCAGGGCGGGTTGTGTGCGCGGCTGGTTTTTAGTGAGCACTCGCCCAGCAACCCGAAGTCGCTCATGCCTCAGGCATGAGCGTCGCGGCGAACGAATCCGGATTCTGCGCCCGGAAGGATTTGAATGTCTGGTATTTCCAGCGCTCTCCGCTTGGGTCTTCGTCCGTAGTGCTGACTTCGCCGAAGTACCAATGTTCTGATTCATAGGTCTCGCCTTCATCGTCCTCGTGTGTGAAGTGAAAGCCGACTTCCTGCAGGCCTGGCGGGATGTTCAGGCTCCATTCGCTGGCGAGGCTTCTGTCGGTGATTCGGGTTTGGCGGAAGTTTTCGTAGTCGAAGGGTTGGGTGTGGCCTAAGTAGCGGTTCTTATCGGTGTAGACGCAGACCCGACTTGAGAACATGTCGGGGACTTGAATGGCGGCGAGAATCCAGCATTCAGAAGTGTCGTCTGGGCGGGCTTCAGCGAGATAGCCTGCGACCCTGATCAATTGTTGAGCACAATGCGCCAGAATTTCGGGTGTGGTTTGTTTGCCTTCAACAAGGTTTTCGATAACGGGGATTCTTTCGTTTACATAGTCTGGATGTGACGGTAACTCTTCGTAAAAACAACCTTCGAAACTGTCGGCCCAGCGCGTCAGGGCTCTGAGGCGCCTGGGGATATTACGTAGTTTTTTGTTTGTCAGTGAAAGTCTGCGCATGAAGCTCTAATTCTCTTTGGTTGTGTTAGTCGTGTGAGGAAAGGAATAAATCAAAGTGGCTGGGCAGTTTTAAGGCGCATTTTTTTTCTATTTTGAGTATTTGTTCTTCCGTCAATTGGTAGTCAAACACGCAGTCCTCAAGTTTCTCCCACCCCATAATGTCCATCAGTTCTTGAGTTGATAGAGTTAGCTCCTGCTCCATGGATGCAAAGTCTTCGTCAGGTAAAACGCCCATAATTACGTGTTTCATGGCTCCACAGTCCTTCCAGGCACGGCTGGTTTTCGTTGTTTACCGGTCAGATGGTCAAATTCACCGAGATGAACTCCATGCTTGGTGTACTTTTCCACTGCTCCGTGAAGAGAGTCCCATTCATAGATGGTCCCGTCGGGATCTTTCCATCTATGACGTTTTCCCCCGCCTTTCATCGGTGTTTTTGCACGAGCCCATCTTGCCTTTGGAAACCCAGCTAACAGCTTAGGCTTGATGTGATATGTGTGATCCCCAGCCCGAACACTCACCACCACATACAGCGGCCGAACACCCGACTCTGCCGGGAACACCAGAATAAAATCCCGATACTCCGGCGGATATATCGGGTTCACCAGAATCTGCGCTGCCTTCTCCGTCGGTGGATAAATCCAAATCACCGGCGCCTGTGGCGCAGCCTCCAACGCCGGGATACCCAGCGTGTCGCCCGGATCAACCGCAGGCGTCCAAATCAGCTCTACCCCCTCACCCAAATCCGCCACAAACTGATCGCCACGGTTTTGAAACTGCACCACATCAATCATCTGCCAGTCGGCATTGTTGCCCGTGTAAAACCCATACCCCTTCAGCGTGCCGTCTTCACGCTGCTCGACATGCAACCGCATCTGCGACTGCGCCCGTTGCAGCGAGCGCAATTGCTCCTCGCTATAGAGCGCGCTGTCAGCCAACTCAGATGGCCAAACCAGCGCCACCAAACCCGTCAGCAGCCCACCGGCAACAGAGCCAACGGCGACGGCTGCCGACTCCACTACCGCCGCACGCAATGCCAACTGCCCCAAGCCAACGGGCAACGCACTGCCGCTGATCTTGCGCAAGGCAACCACGCCTCGGCTGTCCACCTCACGCCCACCCAACAGACTGAAATGGCCGTAGTCCTTGACCAGCTCCAACGGTACGTAACCGGTGGGGTCGTTGTAGCGAATGATGCCGTCGGGCAGCTGGCAGGGTTTGGTGAAGGTGCAGCCGGGAAGCTTCGCGGGTGCAGGTTTTGGCGCGGGTGTGGAAACGACCAAATCAATCGACGGTGAATAGGGCGCGCGCGGCGGTTGCCGGCTCAGGATTCGCCGTTTGAGTTTTTCTTCTTCGGTGGGAGGGTAAAAGCGCTCTGACATGACAGGCTCACTTCCTTGTGCGAGGGAGTGAGATTACGAGGGGGGATTGGAAGCTGATGTCGGCTTTGTTCGATGGTATTCGTGGGAAAAGGCGCCAGATTCGTGACGATGTTCAGATCGGTTGATTAAGGGATTTTTCGCGTTCTATTGAGTGTTTTCAGTTGGCGTTTCACGACATATTCCGTCACAAGGCGCGGCTTTGATCATCCGGTTTTTCAGGCTAAGTTCTCGCTCGTCGCTGATTATTCCGCGACCGGGCCTGGAAACCCGTGGGTTATAGGCGCACAGGCGCCACCATTTATCACGACCGCTGACGCCACTTTTGTGCCAGCATAGGCGTGTTATGGCGGCTGTGCGTGGGAGACTTTCGAGTCTGCCGGGTTTGCCTATTCCCCCGGTTTCCAGCCTGCGCACAGCTGCCACCCATTCGCCTGGAAACGAATGGGGCAGCTCTCTTCGAAGAATGGGAGCTATATCAATGAGCGTTTCTGAAAGGTTTTATCTTCGCAATACCGCAGCCTACCTCCTCGGCGAAACCGGAGGTGCCCAATGATCAACCCACCTCTCAACAAAACCCTCGGCGTCATCACCTTCTCCACCTGCGGCAAACAACCAAACCTCCACCGTCTATTTCGCGTCAACTCCGGCGTGCCCATTCGCGAAGCCCTGGAGCATGCCTCCGAGCTGCTTCACTGTTCCAAGATGCTCGCGCTGGATGCAGCCATGGACAAAAGCGCGGACCGTTATGCCTGGGCGGCGCATTATTTGGGGGAGATGGCGAAGGCGGTGGTGGATGATTTGGCGAATGGGATGTTGCCGAATGGCGTGACAGAGGAGGGGGAGGTTGTTGGTGTGTAAGCGGGTGAGTTGATGGTGTGGCGGCTGGCGTCTTCGCAGGCAAGCCAGCTCCCACATTT
>NZ_JBARTQ010000354.1:0-2191 GCF_049645325.1 Pseudomonas sp.
CCCAGCGCGGGGCAAGCCCGCTCACCACAAGAACCCTGCTCAGTTCAACACGCCTGTTCCTCAAACAAATTAGTTAGCCTGCTTCCTTTTCCCCCAAGCCCTTGCCATCATGCCCTCACCGCCCGCCCGCGAACGAGTGACCATGCCTGCCGCCGCCCCCTCCTCCCTGTCGATCACCTTGCAGATCGTCTCCATCGTCTTCTATACCTTCATCGCCTTTATCTGCATCGGCCTGCCGATTGCGGTTATTCCAGGCTATGTGCATGAACAGTTGGGGTTCAGCGCCGTCGTGGCCGGGGCCACCATCGGTTCGCAATACCTGGCCACCTTGCTCAGCCGGCCCATGGCCGGGCGCATGTCGGACAACGTCGGCACCAAGCGCGCCATTGTGCTGGGCTTGGCGGGTATTCTGGTCAGCGGCGTGCTGACGTTTTTCGCGACGCTGGTCGAGAGCATGCCGGCGTTGAGCCTGGGCATCCTGATCGTTGGCCGGCTGTTGCTCGGCGTGGCCCAAGGCTTGATCGGTGTTGGCACCATTAGTTGGTGCATGGGCGCAGTGGGCGCCGAGCACACCGCGCGCTCGATTTCCTGGAACGGCATCGCCTCGTACGGCGCGATTGCGATTGGCGCGCCGTTGGGCGTGGTGATGGTGGCCGACTATGGCTACACCAGCCTCGGTATCGCACTGTCGGTACTGGCGGCGCTGGGTTTGGTGCTGATCCGTAACAAACCCTCGGTGCCGGTGGTGCGCGGCGAGCGACTGCCATTCTGGGCGGTGTTCGGGCGTATTGCACCGTTTGGTGCGAGCCTGTGCCTGGCCTCGATCGGCTACGGCACGCTGACCACGTTTATCACCCTTTACTACCTCAACCGCGGCTGGGCCGGCGCGGCGTACTGCCTCACCGTATTTGGCCTGTGCTTTATCCTGTCGCGCCTGGTGTTTATTTCCGCCATCAGCCGTTTCGGCGGTTTCAGCGCGGCGATCGCCTGCATGACCATCGAGACTCTGGGCCTGACCCTGCTATGGCTGGCGCCTTCCACCGGCGTTGCCTTGATCGGTGCCGGGCTGACCGGCTTCGGCCTCTCGCTGGTGTATCCGGCACTGGGCGTGGAAGCCATCAAGCAGGTGCCCAATAGCAGCCGCGGCGCGGGGCTGAGTGCGTATGCGGTATTTTTTGATTTGGCCCTGGCGATTGCCGGGCCGTTGATGGGCGCCGTGGCACTGAACCTCGGCTACGGCTGGATTTTCTTCTGCGCAGCATTGATGTCGGTCAGCGCATTGGGCCTGACCGTGCTGCTCAAGCGCCGCGCTTACTGATCGGCAGTCTGCAGGCCGGCACGCGTCGATTGGCCCAGCGTGTGGACGAAGAAGCGTCCCGCCTCTGAAATCAGGTCGCGGTGGATGCCTTCGCGGTCGACACCGTCAGCATCCGTACACACGGCGGGCATTGCCGCCAATTGATCGTTGTCGCACGGCGCCATGAACACGAAGTGCCCGGCCCCGGCCAACAGTTTGAAGTCCGGTGGCTCCGGCAGTTTGCGCGCCAGCGCAGCAGCGTTCTTGTCCACGGCCACCAGCTTGTCGCCGTCGCCACTGTAGAGCAACACCGGCACGTGCACGTCGGCCAGGGTGTGACGGCCGAACATCAGGCTCAGCGGCGCCATCAGCATCAAGGCATGGATGCGCGGGTCGGCCTGCGGTTGCAGGTCATCACGGTCGACCACCAGCTCGCCTTTGGTGGTGCAAGCGTCGCGGTCTTCCGGGCGTTCCTGGCAATACCGGCGCAAGCGATCGAAATCCGGCTTGGCGCCCGCCAAAATCAATGCCGTTTCGCCACCGGCCGAATAGCCGATCACGCCGACCTGATTGACGTTGACGAACGGCGACAGCATCGGGTCGCCGAGGGTGGCGGTGATCGCTTCGGAAATCTGGATCGGCCGCCCATACAAATTGCTCACCGTGCCCAGGCGGCTGTGGTCCTTGTAGTTATCGCCAGGGTGCAGCACCGCCACCACCACAAAGCCTTTGCGCGCCAGCGATGTCGCCAGGTCGTGCAAGGCCAACGGGGTGCCGGTGTTGCCGTGGGACAGCATCAACATCGGGAACCGCCCGATGGCGACTTTGGCGTCCTGGGTGGCAGCGACGTGGTAAGGGCCCAGTTGCGTTGAATGCTCATCGTCGGTGGATGGG
>NZ_JBARTQ010000355.1:0-4655 GCF_049645325.1 Pseudomonas sp.
TGCATCGCAGGCAAGCCAGCTCCCACCAAAGCCAGCTCCCACGCTGGCTGCACTTACCGCTTTAGATCAGAGCAGCTCGAACGTCTGCTGCTGCACATCTTGGGAATCCAGCCCAATCTGCACATTGAACTCGCCCGGCTCTGCCGCGTACTTGAGCTGGGTGTTGTAGAACTTCAAGTCTTCCTCGGTGATGGTGAAGTGCAGCGTGCGCTCCTCGCCAGCCTTGAGCATGACCTTCTGGAAGTTCTTCAGCTCCTTGATCGGGCGGATCATCGAGCCGGCCACGTCCTGGATATACAGCTGCACCACGGTTTCGCCATCGACCTTGCCGGTGTTTTTCAGGGTGACACTGGCGTCGAGCTTGCCGGTCTTGTTCAGGGTGGTGGACGACAGCGCCATGTCCGACAGGCTGAAGGTGCTGTAGCTCAGGCCATAACCAAATGGAAACAGCGGCCCGGTGACGTCATCGAAGTACTGCGAGGTGTAGTTGCCCGGCTTGCCCGGCGTGAACGGCCGGCCGATGGTCAGGTGGTTGTAGTAAGTCGGAATCTGGCCTACCGAACGTGGGAACGTGATGGGCAGCTTGCCCGACGGGTTGTAGTCGCCAAACAGCACGTCGGCGATTGCGTTGCCGCCTTCGGTGCCGGCGAACCAGGTTTCCAGAATGGCGTCGGCTTCTTTGTTCTCGTCCACAATCGACAGCGGACGACCGTTCATCAGCACCAGCACCAGCGGCTTGCCGGTGGCTTTGAGGGCCTTGATCAGGTCGCGCTGGCTTTGCGGGATGTTCAGGTCGGTGCGGCTGGAGGACTCGTGGGACATCCCACGGGACTCGCCCACGGCGGCGACCACGACGTCGGCGCTTTTCGCCGCTTTCACCGCTTCGTCGATCATCTCCTGAGGCGGGCGGGTGTCATCCACCACTTCCGGCGCATCGAAGTTGAGGAAGTTGAGGTAGTCGACCACGGCCTTGTCGTTGGTGATGTTGGCGCCGCGCGCATAGATCACTTTGCCTTTTTCGCCGATCACGGCGTTCATCCCGTCGAGCAGGGTCACCGATTGCGCCGGTTTGCCGGCGGCGGCCCAGCTGCCCATCATGTCGATGGGGGCTTTGGCCAGCGGGCCGACCAGGGCGATGGTCGCAGACTTCTTCAGCGGCAGCGTGTTGTCCTGGTTTTTCAGCAGGACCAGGCTGCGGCGCGCGATGTCGCGGGCATCGGCACGGTGCAGGCGGCTCTCGGCGTAGGTGTCGGCCGGGTCATCCTCGGCCTTGCCGATGCGCAGGTACGGGTCTTTGAACAGGCCCATGTCGTACTTGGCGCCGAGCACTTCACGCACGGCGTTGTCGATGTCGCTCTGTTCGATCTCGCCGGACTTGAGCAGGCCGGGCAATTCCTTGCCGTAGAGCGAGTCGTTCATGCTCATGTCGATGCCGGCCTTGATCGCCAGCTTCGCAGCTTCACGCCCGTCTTTGGCGACGCCGTGCTTGATCAGCTCGAAGATCGCGCCATGGTCGCTCACGGCCAGGCCCTTGAAGCCCCAGTCGCGGCGGAGCAGGTCGTTCATCAGCCAGGTGTTGGCCGTGGCGGGCACGCCGTTGATCGAGTTGAGTGCCACCATCACGCCGCCAGAACCGGCCTTGATTGCCGCGTGGTAGGGCGGCAGGTAGTCCTGGTACATCTTGACCGGGCTCATGTCGACCACGTTGTAGTCGCGACCGCCTTCCACCGCGCCATACAGGGCGAAGTGCTTGACGCTGGCCATGATGCTGTCGGCATTCGCCGGGCTGGTGCCCTGGAAGGCTTTGACCATCACTTCGGCAATGCGCGAAACCAGGTAGGTGTCTTCGCCGAAACCTTCGGAGGTGCGGCCCCAGCGCGGGTCACGGGAGATGTCGACCATCGGTGCAAAGGTGATGTCGAGGCTGTCGGCGGCGGCTTCCTGGGCGGCAATGCGCCCGGAGCGGCCGATGGCGTCCATGTCCCAGCTGGAGGCCAGGGCCAGGCTGATCGGGAAAATCGTGCGATGGCCGTGGATCACGTCGTAGGCAAAGAACAT
Source organism: Pseudomonas sp. (assembly GCF_049645325.1). GTDB lineage: Bacteria > Pseudomonadota > Gammaproteobacteria > Pseudomonadales > Pseudomonadaceae > Aquipseudomonas. The sequence continues at coordinate 2,059 of NZ_JBARTQ010000355.1, forward strand.
CGGGATCTTCAACCGGCTGCGCATGGCCGCGTCCTGCATCGGACGGTTTTCCGGGCGGGTGATGGAGTTGAAGGTGCCGCCGATACGGCCGGCGGCGATTTCCTTGCGGATCAGCTCGCGGGGCATTTCCGGGCCGATGCTGATCAGGCGCAATTGGCCGATCTTTTCATCCAGCGTCATCTGCTTGAGCAGGTCGCTGACGAAGGCGTCCTTGTCTTTAAGCGCAGCAGGCTTTGTTTCTGCCCAAACGGGGTGACTGGCCAAAGTGGCAGCGACAAGGCCGAGCAAACACAGCTTTTTCATGAATATCCTTTTTCGGCTTACTGCACAGCGAAATTGCGCTGCTCTGCCAAAATGTGGGGAACCTATGTTGTTGTTCGAGTGTTATCGCAGTAAATGCAGCACACTTCTGAACTCTTATTCGCGCTGGGCATCTTTTTAGCTGATTGGCTCAATGCAATCCAGTGGTGGCGGCGGATTATGCCCCAAGCGCGTGGTTTAAAGGGTTAGTCGTCACATTCCATCAAGTTTGGGCAGGAGAAACACCATGCAAGCAGCACATCATTACCGCTGGGGCTTGAAAGCCGCGGCCTTGTTACTGATCAGCAGCGTGCTGAGCGGTTGCGGCATCAACACCATTCCAACCCTGGACGAACAGGCCAAGGCCGCCTGGGGCCAGGTGCAGAACCAGTACCAACGCCGCGCCGACCTGATTCCCAACCTGGTGGAAGTGGTCAAGGGCTACGCCGCCCATGAGCAAGACACCCTCACGGCCGTGATCGAAGCGCGGGCCAAGGCCACCTCGATCCAGGTGGATGCCAGCACCCTCGACAACCCGGAAAAACTCAAGCAGTTCCAGCAAGCCCAGGATGGCCTGAGCGGTGCACTCAGCCGCTTGATGGTGGTGTCTGAGCGTTACCCGGACCTGAAGGCCAACCAGAACTTCCTGGCCTTGCAGTCGCAGCTTGAAGGCACGGAAAACCGGATTGCCGTGGCGCGTCGCGACTTTATCCAGGCCGTGCAGGCGTACAACACCGAAATTCGCACCTTCCCCGGCCGCCTGTGGCACAGCGTGATGTACAGCGACTTGCCGATCCGCGCCACGTTTGAAGCCACCAGTGCCGACGCTGATAAAGCGCCGCAAGTGAAGTTCAAATAAGGCTTCTCTGAGGTGTCGATGCGTTTATTACGGATAGGCTTGGCGCTGTGGTTGCTGGCGTGCGTGGGCGCGGCCCAGGCAGCATTGACCTTTCCGGCGTTGACCGGGCGGGTGGTGGACACCGCCCAGATGATCGACCCGGCGGTGCGCCAGCAGATCACCCAGCAATTGGAGCAGCTTGAGCAAAAAACCGGCGACCAGATCGTGGTGGTCACCGTGCCCGACCTGCAAGGCGTACCGATTGAGGACTACGGTTATCAACTGGGCCGCCAGTGGGGCATCGGCCAGAAGGGCAAGGACAATGGCGCGCTGCTGATCGTCGCCCGTGATGAGCGCACATTGCGCATCGAAGTCGGTTATGGCCTTGAAGGTGTGCTGACGGATGCGCAGTCGTGGGTGATCATCAATCAGGTGATCACGCCCAAGTTCAAGGCCGGCAACTACAGCCAGGGCATCAGCGACGGTGTGGCGGCGATGCTGCAGGTGGTGGGCGGTGAGCCGCTGGCGGTGCCGGCGCATGTGGCGGATGCGAACTTTGCCAAGGACAATCCCGGGTTTTCCATCGGCTTGTTCATCCTGCTGATCGGCGTGTTGTGGCTGTGCAATCGCATGGGCCTGCCGGTGGGCGCGATCCTGTTGGCGATTCTCAGCAGCAGTGGACGCGGCGGTGGTGGCGGGGGCGGCGGCGGTGGCTTCAGAGGCGGCGGCGGTGGTTTCGGCGGCGGTGGTGCCTCGGGTGGCTGGTAATGACAATAACGAGAAAAGAGCATCTACAACCATGGCCTTACTGACTGAACATGAGCAGCGCCAAGTCGCCGAAGCGATCGCCCGGGTCGAAAAAACCACTGACGCCGAGTTGGTGACCGTGCTGGCGGCCCGCGCCGACGATTACGCCTACATCCCGCTGTTGTGGGCCAGCTTGATCGCGTTGGTGGTGCCTGGCGTGGTGCATTACCTGTCGGGCTACCTGACCATGTACACCTTGCTGCTGGCGCAATGGGCGACTTTCATTGTGTTGTGCCTGGTGTTTCGCCTGCCCAAGGTCACCACGCGGTTGATTCCGCGTTCGGTACGCCACTGGCGCGCGTCGAACCTGGCCCGGCGCCAGTTTCTGGAGCAGAACCTGCACCACACGCTGGGCAGCACCGGGGTACTGATTTTTGTCAGTGAGGCCGAGCGTTACGTGGAAATCCTGGTGGATGAGGGCATTTCCAGGCATCTGGACGACAGCAGTTGGGACGGAATCGTCCAGGCGTTCACCCAGCAGGTGAAGCAGGGGCAGACGCTGGCGGGGTTTATAGCCTGCATTGAAGCCTGCGGCGAGTTGCTGAAGGTGCATGTGCCGATGACGCAGACGCGTAATGAGCTGCCGAATCGGCTGGTCGTGCTTGAATAGCCAGCAACATTTTTCTAAATGTGGGAGCGGGCTTGCTCGCGA
>NZ_JBARTQ010000356.1:0-8471 GCF_049645325.1 Pseudomonas sp.
CGACACCCGCCGGCGTTTTGACAAAGGCGGCGAAGCCTTCTACGACCAGATTTCCGCACTGCATAAATCCGTGCGCGGCTCCAACCCCGACGGCGCGTTGTACTGGTTTGCGCGGATGATCGACGGCGGCTGCGACCCGTTGTACCTGGCGCGCCGCGTAGTGCGCATGGCCAGCGAGGACATTGGCAATGCCGACCCGCGCGCCCTGAGCCTGTGCCTGGCCGCGTGGGAAGTGCAGGAGCGCCTCGGCAGCCCGGAAGGCGAGTTGGCGGTGGCCCAGGCCATTACCTACCTGGCCTGCGCGCCGAAAAGCAACGCGGTGTACATGGGGTTCAAATCCGCACTGCGCGCGGCGGCCGAACACGGTTCGCTGGAAGTGCCGCTGCACCTGCGCAATGCGCCGACCAAGCTGATGAAACAGTTGGGCTACGGTGACGAATACCGCTACGCCCACGATGAACCGGACGCCTATGCCGCCGGTGAAGATTACTTCCCTGATGACCTTGAGCCGCAACCGTTCTACCAGCCGGTGCCCCGTGGCCTGGAGCTGAAAATCGGTGAAAAGCTCAATCACCTCGCCCAACTCGACCGCCTCAGCCCGAAACAGCGGAGAAAGTAGTGCTCAAGACGATTCTTGCCGTGTCCGTAGCCGGCATCGCTGGTACATTATTGCGTTTCGCCACCGGGACTTGGGTCAGCGCCAATTGGCCAAGGCATTTTTATGCGGCGACCCTGGCGGTCAACCTGGTGGGGTGCCTGATCATCGGTTTGTTGTACGGCTGGTTCCTGTTGCGCCCGGAAGTGCCGATTGAAATTCGTGCCGGCTTGATTGTCGGCTTTGTAGGCGGTCTGACGACCTTTTCATCCTTTTCACTGGACACGCTGCGCTTGCTCGAAAGCGGGCAGGCCCTGGTCGCCTTCGGTTACCTGGGCATCAGCGTGTTCGGCGGGCTGCTCGCCACCTGGGCTGGCCTGTCCTTGACCAAACTTTGATAAACGAGAGACCGACATGCTCGATTCCAAACTGTTACGTAGCAACCTTCAGGACGTAGCGGACCGCCTGGCATCCCGTGGCTTTGCCCTGGATGTTGCGCGCATCGAAGCGCTGGAAGAACAGCGCAAGACCGTCCAGACCCGCACCGAAGCACTGCAGGCTGAGCGCAATGCACGTTCAAAATCCATCGGTCAGGCCAAGCAGCGCGGCGAAGACATCGCGCCGTTGATGGCGGACGTCGAGCGCATGGGCACCGAGCTGTCCGACGGTAAAGTCGAGCTGGAAGGCATTCAGACCGAGCTGGATTCGATCCTGCTGGGCATCCCGAACCTGCCGCACGAATCGGTGCCGGTTGGCGCAGACGAAGACGGCAACGTCGAAGTGCGCCGTTGGGGCACGCCAAAAGCCTTTGATTTCGAGATCAAGGACCACGTTGCGTTGGGCGAGCTGACCGGTGGCCTGGATTTCGAAACCGCCGCCAAGATGTCCGGCGCGCGCTTTGCCTTGCTGCGCGGCCCTATCGCTCGCATGCACCGCGCCCTGGCGCAGTTCATGATCAACCTGCACACCGCCGAGCACGGTTACGAAGAAGCCTACACGCCGTATCTGGTGCAGGCGCCGGCATTGATGGGCACCAGCCAGCTGCCGAAATTCGAAGAAGACCTGTTCAAGATCAGCCGCGACGGCGAAGCCGACCTGTACCTGATCCCGACTGCCGAAGTGTCGCTGACCAACATCGTGGCCGGCGAAATCCTCGACGCCAAGCAACTGCCGATCAAGTTCGTGGCCCACAGCCCGTGCTTTCGCAGTGAAGCCGGTGCGTCCGGTCGCGATACGCGCGGCATGATCCGCCAGCACCAGTTCGACAAGGTCGAGATGGTGCAAGTGGTCGAGCCGTCGACCTCCATGGAAGCTCTGGAAGGCCTGACCGCCAACGCCGAGCGCGTCCTGCAACTGCTGGAGCTGCCGTACCGCGTACTGGCGCTGTGCACTGGCGACATGGGTTTCAGCGCCGTGAAGACCTACGACCTTGAAGTATGGGTGCCGAGCCAGGACAAATACCGCGAGATTTCGTCGTGCTCCAACTGCGGTGATTTCCAGGCCCGTCGCATGCAGGCGCGTTTCCGCAACCCGGAAACCGGCAAGCCGGAACTGGTGCACACCCTCAACGGTTCGGGCTTGGCCGTAGGCCGCACCCTGGTGGCTGTGCTGGAAAACTACCAGCAGGCAGACGGTTCGATCCGCGTACCTGAGGTGCTCAAGCCGTACATGGCGGGCGTTGAGGTCATCGGCTAAATGGAATTTCTGCCGCTGTTTCATAACCTGCGCGGCAGTCGTGTGTTGGTCGTCGGTGGCGGGGAGATTGCCTTGCGCAAATCCCGGCTGCTGGCCGACGCCGGTGCGTTGCTGCGGGTGGTTGCTCCCCAGATCGAAGACCAGTTGCGTGAACTGGTGCTGGGCAGTGGCGGGGAACTGATTTTACGCGGTTACCAGGAGGCCGACCTTGACGGCTGCACCCTGGTGATCGCGGCCACGGACGACGAGCCGCTGAACGCGCAAGTGTCCAGTGAGGCCAAGCGCCGTTGCGTGCCGGTCAATGTGGTGGACGCGCCAGCCTTGTGCAGCGTGATCTTCCCGGCGATTGTCGACCGTTCACCGTTGGTGATCGCGGTGTCCAGCGGCGGCGATGCGCCGGTGCTGGCGCGGTTGATCCGGGCCAAGCTGGAAACCTGGATTCCGTCGACGTATGGACAATTGGCCGGGCTGGCGGCGCGTTTTCGTGCCCAGGTCAAAAGCTTGTACCCGGACGTGCAGCAACGCCGTGCGTTCTGGGAAGAGGTTTTCCAGGGCCCGATTGCCGACCGCCAGTTGGCCGGGCAGGGCGCCGAAGCCGAGCGTCTGTTGATCGAAAAGGTCAACGGTGCGCCGCCTTATGCGCCTGGCGAAGTGTACTTGGTGGGTGCAGGTCCGGGTGACCCTGACCTGCTGACCTTTCGCGCGCTGCGCCTGATGCAGCAGGCCGATGTAGTGCTGTACGACCGCCTGGTGGCGCCGGCGATCCTTGAGCTGTGCCGTCGTGATGCCGAGCGCGTGTACGTCGGCAAGCGCCGCGCCGACCATGCGGTGCCGCAAGCCGAGATCAACCAGCAATTGGTGGATTTGGCCAAGCAAGGCAAGCGCGTGCTGCGCCTCAAGGGTGGCGATCCGTTCATCTTTGGGCGTGGTGGCGAAGAGATCGAGGAGCTGGCGGCCCACGGCATCCCGTTCCAGGTGGTGCCGGGCATCACCGCCGCCAGTGGCTGCGCGGCGTATGCCGGGATTCCGCTGACTCACCGTGACTATGCGCAGTCAGTGCGGTTTATCACCGGGCATTTGAAAAACGGTACCTCGGACCTGCCGTGGCATGACCTGGTTGGCCCGTCGCAGACCCTGGTGTTCTACATGGGTTTGATCGGTTTGCCGATCATCTGCGAACAGCTGATCAAGCATGGCCGTGCCGCAGATACTCCGGCGGCACTGATCCAGCAGGGCACCACGTCCAACCAGCGCGTGTTTACCGGCACCCTGGCGGACTTGCCGCGCATGGTAGCGGAGCATGAAGTGCATGCGCCGACACTGGTGATCGTCGGTGAGGTGGTGGTGTTACGTGAGAAGCTGAAGTGGTTTGAAGGCGCTCAGTCGCAGGTTTAGGGCTTAAAAGCATCGCGAGCAAGCGCGCTCCCACAGTTGAATATGATCACCTGTGGGAGCGGGCTTACCCGCGATGAGGCCCTCAAAAACAACCCATAACTCGTATCAATTCCACACGCCTTCGCCGTTAAGGCTCGCTCGATCATGCGGCGCATCAAATGCCTGCGCCGGCCCCTTCGGCACAATCCCGGTCGGGTTGATCGTGCGATGGCTTGCGTAGTAATGCCCCTTGATATGCGTAAAATCGACCGTCTCGGCCACGCCCGGCCACTGATACAGCTCCCTCAGCCAGTTCGACAGGTTCGGATAATCGGCAATACGGCGCAGGTTGCATTTGAAGTGGCTGTAATACACCGCATCAAATCGGATCAGCGTGGTGAACAGCCGTACATCGGCTTCGGTCAGGTATTCACCGGCCAGGTAACGGCGCTCACCCAGATGCCGTTCCAGGTGATCCAGCTCGGCAAACACATCATCAAACGCACTTTCATACGCCTGCTGCGAGGTGGCGAAGCCTGCGCGGTACACGCCATTGTTGACGGCGGGGTAGATACGCTCGTTCAACGTGTCGATGGTCGAGCGCAGCGGCTCGGGGTAGAAGTCCAGGGTGTTGCCGGTCAGCGCGTTAAACGCACTGTTGAACATGCGGATAATTTCCGCCGATTCGTTGCTCACGATGCGGTTAAGCTTTTTGTCCCACAGCACTGGCACAGTCACGCGCCCGGTGTAGTCGGCAGTGTCGGCGGTATAGCGCTGATGCATGAAGGCAAAGTCGTCGAGCGTGTCGCCGGTTGAGCCGTGAGCCTTGTCGAAGGTCCAGCCGTTTTCCAGCATCAGCCAGCTGACCACGGACACGTCGATCAGGCTTTCCAGGCCTTTGAGCTTGCGCATGATCAAGGTGCGGTGCGCCCAAGGGCAGGCGAGAGACACGTACAGATGATAACGACCGGCCTCGGCCTTGAAACCGCCTTCACCGCTCGGGCCGGGTTGGCCGTCGGCGGTTACCCAGTGGCGGCGCTGCGCCTGTTCGCGCTGGAACGCGCCGTCTGCGCTACTTTCGTACCACTGGTCTTTCCAGTGTCCTTCGATTAGCAAACCCATGACTGGCTCCTTGGCTAATAAGCGTTGGAGCCCAGTCTAAAGGGATGAGTTCGAACTAAAAGCGCAAAGACCGGGCGGTAATGATCGATTAAATCGATTTGTCCCGTGCGTCCCAGTAGCGCTGTGCCCGTTCAAAGGCCTCTTCCCGTGGGTGGCCCAGGCCGCGCAAGGCCAGGGCCATGGTGGCGATCAGCGCCAATTGCGGATAACTGTCTTCGACGTCGCCGCGCCACAGCGCTTTTAAGTGCTCCGGCTCCAGGGTCGCGGGTTTGACGTGGCGCTGGGCGGAGAGGGCGGGCCACTCTTCGTCCCAGCTTTCGCCGCCGGTGGTGCCGTACAAGTGGCTCGCCGAATCGGGGTTGATCTCGACCTCTCCGCCGTCGCCCTTGACCACGATCACAGTGTCGCCGAGCAAGCCACTGGCATCGCGGTGCACGCCCTGGTAACCGGGGTGGAAAATGCTTTGCAGGCCGCAACGCGCACTCAGCGGGTTGAGCAAGCGTGCCAGGGAGTGAATCGGCGAGCGCAGGCCCAGGGTGTTGCGCAAGTCAATCATGCGCTGCAATTGCGGCGCCCAGTCGCCCAGCGGGATAAACGCCAGGTTGCCGTGCTCGAACGCGGTTTCGACCTGCTGCCAATTGCGGCACAGCGGAATCTGCAAACCTTCCAGCAATTGCTCGGTGTACAGCCGCCCGGCCGTGTGCGCGCCGCCGCCGTGCATCAGGATGCGCACACCGTTTTGCGCCAGGCACTTGGCCGCCAGCAGGTACCACGGCAGGTGGCGCTTCTTACCCGCGTAGGTCGGCCAGTCGATGTCGACGTTCAGCGCCGGGGCGTTGAGGCGTTCGCGCACGGCTTCGGTAAAACCGGCGAGCTCTTCCGGGCTTTCTTCCTTGTGGCGCAGCAGCATCAGGAAGGCGCCGAGCTGGGTGTCTTCGACCTTTTCATCGAGCAGCATGCCCATGGCTTCGCGGGCTTCCTCACGGGTGAGGTTGCGCGCGCCGCGCTTGCCTTTGCCCAAAATGCGCACGAACGGTGCGAAGGGGTGCTCGGCAGGGGTTTCAAGGGTCAGCGGGGCAAAGTCGGTCATAAGCAATTCGTCGGCCTGGGCAGGCCCGCCAGCTTGGCGGCGAGTTTGGCGGGAGTGCCGTTGAACAGTGTATTGAGGTGCAGGCTGTTGCCCTTTGCCGGGCCCAGCTTCAAGGCGGTGTACTTGATCAGCGGGCGCGTGGCGGGGGACAGCTGGAATTCGGCATAGAACCCGCGCAATAGCTCAAGGATTTCCCAGTGGTCCGGGGTCAATTCGAGTGGTACGGCGGCGGCCAAAGCGCCGGCGACTTCCGTGGACCATTGGTTCAGGTCAACGAGGTAGCCGTCCTTGTCCAATTCGAGGGTGCGTTCGCCTACGGTCAGGGTGTTCATAGCCAGGTGTTGACCTTGTCGTAGTCGATCGACAGTTGCACAAAACCTGGGTAGTCGACGCTGTCGGCCCAGTCTGGCAGCGGCAGATTGCGCGCCTGCATGTCTTCGGCCAGCACAAAGACCTTTACGCCCTTGGTCTGCAAGGCCGTGTTATGCAGCCCGTAGGCGCCGTCGCCGCATAGCAGGATCGCGTCCGCAGCGCCACACACGCGCAGGCAACTGGCGAGGCGGCTGTCGGTAAACGGAGAGTGGGACACCACATGTAAAGTCGACATCAGAGGGTCATCACCTGGTCGTAACGGTCAATCAGCGTGGAGATTTCTTCGCTGCTCAAGGGTCGGGCGCTGGCGGGGGTTGCCAGCCCGCGTTCGGCGAGGCTGTGGCGACAGGCGAAGACGTCATCAACGCCAAACAGGCCCAAGGCCTGGAGGTTGGCGCTGAGGTCTTTTTGCTGCACCGCTTTCGCGTCTTGATGGGGCGCCAGCTGAAACACGCCGTCGTCCAGAAACAGCAGGCCAATCGGCAGATCGAACGCGCCACCGGCCAGTACGATGTCCAGCGCTTCACGCGCGCCCGGCCCGGACCACGGCGCCTGGCGGCTGATGACTAACAAGGATTTGGACATGTCACGGCCCTCCAAAGCAGATCAGGCGGTCGGCGGCCTGGGCGGCGTCGTGCAACTGGCCAAGGCCGGACAGCGCCCACGGTGCGTCCAGGTTGACTGCGCTGCGTTGATAACGCGTGGCTTCTTCGCTGTTAAGCACGCCACGGCGCAAGGCCGCGGCGATGCACACTACGCCGTCGAGCTGATGCTGGTTGACCAGCTCGCGCCATTGGCGGGCGATGTCTTGCTCATCCTGGGGCGCAACGATGTTATTGGCGGCGCTGTAGACGCCATCCTGATAGAAGAACAGCCGCACAATCTCATGCCCGCCGGCCAACGCCGCCTGGGCGAACAGCAAGGCGCGGCGCGAGGAGGGTGCATGGGCGGCGCTAAACACTGCAATCGCAAACTTCATGGAACACTCTGCAAGCAAACGTGGGCCAATGATAAAGCCGCCGCCGCGAAAAAGCCCGCCGTGATCAAAACGGTCACTGTCGCTGATCGTTCTGACGATTGCCCACAAGCGCCAAGCCCGCCTACGCTGTGGGCATTCCAAACCCAAATGGAGTTTTCATGCCCGGTCCCTTGGCGTCGCTTAAAGTGCTGGATTTCTCCACCTTGCTGCCTGGCCCGTTTGCCTCCCTGATGCTGGCGGACATGGGCGCCGAGGTGCTGCGCATCGAATCGCCGACGCGTATGGACCTGCTGCGCGTGCTGCCGCCCCACGATCAGGGCACGTCGGCGAGCCATGCCTACCTCAACCGCAACAAGCGCAGCCTGGCCCTGGACCTCAAGCAGGCCGAGGCGCTGGCGATCGTGCGCGAGCTGGTCAAGGACTATGACATTGTCCTTGAGCAGTTCCGCCCCGGGGTGATGGAGCGCCTGGGCCTGGGTTACGAAGCACTGAAAGCGATCAATCCCGGGCTGATTTACGTGTCGATCACCGGCTACGGCCAGACCGGCCCTTATAAGGACCGTGCCGGGCACGACATCAACTACCTGGCATTGGCAGGCGTTTCCAGTCACACCGGGCGCCAGGACAGCGGGCCGTTGCCGTTGGGCGTGCAGTTGGCCGACGTCGCTGGTGGCTCACTGCATGCGGTGGTCGGCTTGCTCGCAGCCGTCATTGCGCGCCAGCAGAGCGGCGTCGGCCAATACCTGGATGTGAGCATGACCGATTGCTCGTTCAGCCTGAACGCCATGGCCGGCGCCGGTTACCTGGCCTGTGGGGTCGAGCCGGATCGGGAGACCCACGTGCTGAACGGTGGGAGTTTTTACGACTATTACCGCACGCGCGACGGGCGCTGGATGTCGGTGGGCAGCCTGGAACCAGCGTTTATGCAGGCGTTGTGCGCAGCCTTGGGAAGGCCGGAGCTGGCGGCGCAAAGCCTCAAGCCCGAGCACCAGAAGGCCCTCAAGCAGGCGCTGCAGGTCGAGTTTGAAGCGCACAGCTTCGAGGAGCTGTGCGCGCTGTTTGCCGGGGTGGATGCGTGTGTCGAGCCGGTGTTGAGCGTGAGTGAAGCGGTGCAGCACCCGCAGTTAAAGGCACGCGAACTGGTCAGCCAGGTGCCGCGGGGCGATGGTTCGACTCAGGCGCAAATCGCCTGCCCGTTGAAGTTTTCCGAGGGGTTGCCACCGCCCAGGCATATCGGGGCGGCG